>NZ_BAABGM010000003.1:0-383179 GCF_039541575.1 Fodinibacter luteus
GGCCCGCCTCATCCCGCGGACACGCCGTAACCCCACCAGTCACTTTCGTAACAGGCCCTAGCTCTCGGGCGATGTCGGTGTTGCTCCGTCCAGCCGCGATGAGGGCGAGGACCTGGGACTCTCGCGGCGTCAGGGTGCTCAGGACACCCAATCGGGGGGCGGTGAGCGCGCGCTCGGCGCCAGCCGTCCCGAGGAGCGCACCTCCCGAAGCCACGGTGCGCAGAGCGGCGAGGACTTCCTCTTGGGCAGCGCCTTTGAGGACGTATCCGCGGGCGCCCATCCGCAGCGCGGAGGCGACGGCGCCGTCGTCATCGACCATGGTGAGCACGAGCACTCCCGTCTGCGGGCGGTCGGCGAGGATGCGGCGGATCGCCTCGAGTCCGGGCATCCCCGGCAGGTTGAGGTCCATCAGGACGACGTCCGGCTCCAGCTCAGCCGCGCGCGCCACCGCGGCTTCGCCGTCGCCCACCGCGTCGAGCACCGTGACGTCCGGGACGGTGTCGAGCAGTCCGGTCAGTCCGTCTCGGAACAGTGGGTGGTCGTCGACGACGAGCACGGTGATCATTCGATGGCTCCTGCGGTCGTGCCGTCGTGGGACAGGGGCAGGCGCATGATCACGCGCGTGCCACGGCCGGTGTCCTGCTCACTGTGGACGGTGAGCGTCCCGCCGATCTCCTCGGCCCGTTCGCGCATGTGGACCAGGCCGAGCCCGCCGACGCGAGCAGCGCCTGGACCGCTCCCGTCGTCGGAGACTTGCAGGGTGAGTGCGTCGTCGTCGACGGCCAGGCGCATGGACGCGCTGACTGCCCCGGAGTGGCGGATGACGTTGGTGAGCGCCTCCTGGGCGATGCGATACGCGGCGACCTCGACCGCTGCCGGCATCGGCCCTGGGTCGTCCACGTCGAGGTGGACCACCAGCCCGGATCCTGCACTGACGTCATCCGCCAACCGGTGCAACGCCCCGTCGAGTCCGTCCTCGTCGATGGCGGGCGGGCGCAACCCTTCTACGATCCGACGGACGTCGATCACGGTCGACTGGATGCCGGAGCGCAGCCTGAGAAGCTCCGCCTCGAGGTCCAGACCGGATTCATCGGGAGTAGCCTTCGCCGTGGTGGCGTCCTGAGCGAGTCGGTTGCGCAGGGTGTCGACCTGCATGGTCAGCGCAGCCAGGGTCGGCCCGAGACCATCGTGGAGGTCCCGTCGCAGCCGTCGCCGCTCCTCCTCACGCGCCAGGGCGAGCCGCTCCTGTCCCTCGCTGATCGTGGTGAGCAGGCGGGCCGAGTCGACGACTCCGCCGAGCTGTCGGGCCACGTCGGCCAGAAGCGCCGTGTCAGACGCCCGCAGCCGCCGCGGGTCGTGCCGCAGTTCGCCGACCGGCACTCCGTAGGCCAGGAGGGGCCACACCACCTCCGGCTCCCCGACGGCCTCCTCGCGCCGCCCCGGCCCACGGCGGGCGAGGGTGCGGCCGTGGACGTCGACGATCTCGACGCGTACCAGCCGCAACCCGTCGCCGATCTGGTTGACGAGCGTGTCCAGCAGGGTCGGCACGTCGGTGGCGTCGGCGAGGCGGCGGCCGCTCTCGGCGAGTACCTCGGCCGGCTGGGACCACTGGCCGTAGGTGAGTCGGTTGACGGCGCGCTGCAGGGCATCGCGGATGGGCAGGAACGCCGCCGCCACCACTCCCGCGGCAACCCAGGGGAGCCAACTGGCGTCACTGTCCCTAAACAGGGCACCCACGAAGGCAACCGTGAGCGCGTACAGGACGGCGACCGCAGCCGAGAGCAGGACGTAGGTCAGAGTTCGACTCACGACCAGCTGAATGTCGTACAGGCGGCTCTGGAGCAAGGCGACCCCGACTGCGATGGGCGCCGGCAGCGTCACCGCCGCGAACATCCATGGCTCGGCCCACGACGTGGCAGCCACGGGGAGGATGACGATCGGTAAGCAGAACGCCACCGCAAACCAAAACAGCTGTTGCTGTAGCAGCTCGTCTCCCAACCGCCAGCGGTGGACCACTCCCGCGACCGCGAGCACGAGAGTGACTGCGGCCAGCACCAGAGCGGCGAGCGCGGCGAGGTCCGCGACGACATGCAGGGACTGAGGCAGTCCCAAGGGGTTGGAAACCGAACTCAGCCGCGTCTCCAGCGGTGTGGGGCTCACCAGGGCCGCCACTGCGAACATCGCGATGCTGGCCACCGCGAGTCGCACCGGGAGCCGGCGGCCCGGCCACGCCGGCTGCCCATCCGGAAACAGCAGTGGCACCAGCAGAGCGAGGACCAGCCAGCCCGCGGCGCGCACCGACGTACCGAGAACGCCAATCCCCGCGGCGTACGGCACGGACCCCGGGTCGCTCACGGCCCCCTGGACCCCGATCGCGAGGAGTCCCTCACCCAGCCCCCACGCCAGAACCCCCAGCATCATGAGGCGACCAACGGTGTTGCCAGGACGCGCAACGAGAATGACGGAGGCGACCACGGCATACGTGAGGATGACGAGCAGGATCGCGAGCCGACCCGGGTGACCCGCCTCCCCGAGTCCGAGCACCACGGACACGACCGCACCCGCCGACGCGGCTGCGCCGGCGAACACCGTCAGTGCGATCCGCCTGTTGCCGCTCACTGCAACCCCACGCCCACACTTTGACTCATGGCGACCCCTCCCGTCAGGCGGGAGCCGGCTTCCCACGCAGCATGGTCACCGCCAGGGCCACGAACCAGAGCATCCACAGCGGGAACCCGACCGTCCCGACCCCGATGGCAGCCAGTGGGCCGGTGAGCAGGGCAACGACACCGACCAGCACCCCAGCCCACCCGACCCAACGCGCCATCACGCCGTCGGCGAGAGCCGCGATCCCCGTCCCAAGGGCATGGACGCCGAGGAGCGTGGCCCCGGTGAAGTAGGTGAAGTTGCGGATGTTGTTCACGGCCAGAGCCGTGTCCAGGTCGAGTCCGTGCGCGGTGCCCCAGGTCGCGGCGGCACCGGCCGCGAACCCGGCGCCCGCGACCGTAACGACGTAGGCCAGTCCGGCAGCGCCCGCGGTCCGCGACGCCCACGCGCCGGCCTCGGTTCTGCCGATCGCGCGGGCCAGGAACACGACCACCGGGAGGAGGACGACGAAGGCCATGAGGTCCACCCACATGCCCGCCAGGACTCGCTCGAGCGGACCGGTCGACCACGAATGCTCGATGCCCTCCTGCCCTGGCACGGTCGTGGGAGCGCCGCGGATGATGATCCCGACGGCGAACAACGCGACGTGGGCGAGTGCCAGCGCCCCGGCGACTCGCCACAACCGTGGCGGGGTGGTCTGGGCCGCAACGGTGGTGGGGTGGGTGATCGCAGTCATGATGCCTCCAGGTGAGTCGCCGCGGCGTCAGGTTGCGTCGCTCCACCACCCTTGCCCGCAAGGCCGCAGGAGTCATCCGGCCCGTTCCCGAGTCACCAGGGAAGATCTCCCGTAGAGCCGGCAATCACCCGACCGGTTCATCCCTAGCATGGCCGGCCAACCCCGCCTCAAAGGTTCCGCTGTCCCCATCGAACTTGGGCCGACTGAGTGGTGTTGCCTGCTGCGCTTGTTGGAGAATGTGACCGGGCGGCGCAGGCCGCTGACCTGGTTGCGGTTGCCTCCACCTGCGTCTCTACGCCGCATCAGCGCAGCCCCGTTGAACGGCGTCCGGCTTCGAGGACCAGTTGCTGTTCTCGACATGTCAGCCGCAGGTGGTCACTGGTAAGAGTCGGTGATCGCTCGTAGGTCGGTGAGGGCCTCGCGGAGTTGCTGCATGCGTTTTGGGCCGAGGTGGGCGCGCCACTCCTGTTCGATGCGGTCCTCCTCTGCGCGGGCGTGTGGGATCGCCTCCTTCGCGCGTGAGGTCATCCGCACCAGGCGTGCGCGGCCGTCGGTGGGGTCGGTGACGCGTTCGACGTAGCCAGCGCGCTCGAGCTTGTCTACCAGAGCCGTCGCCGTCTGCTTGGCGATCTGGGCACGCGCGGCCAGCACACTGAGCCGGGTGCCTTCGGGGTCGACGCCCATCATCAGACGGGCCTGCGCGATCGTCACGTCGTCGAAGCCACGTTGCTGGAGCGCCTCGAAAATGCGGTTGGCGGCCGAGCGTGACGCGATGAACATCAGCAGACTGGCCGGCAGTTCGCGATCCATCGGATCCCTTCACAAAGTCCTACGATCGAACTACACTAGTCCGTCAGTGGGACCAGTTTAACGTGGGAGGCGGACGGTGGACGCGGCACATCACGAGGTGGTCGACTTCTGGTTCGACCCGGTGTGCCCCTACTCCTGGACCGCCTCGCGCTGGCTGCTCGAGGTGGGTGCGCGACGCCACCTGACGGTGCGCCACCATGTCATGAGCCTGTACCTGCTCAACCAGGACCGCACGGACGTCGCGGCGGACTATCGCCGCAGCGTCGAGGGCAGCCGCGGGCCGGCCAAGGTGGCAACGGGCGTGGCGGTGAGGTTCGGACAGCAGACGCTGGCGGACTTCTACACCGCTTTTGGGGAGCGGGTGTTCGACCTCTGGCGTCGACCCACCGCCGCGGAGTACCACGACGTGATCCGTGCCGTGCTGGCCCAGCTGCAGCTTCCCGCTGGCCTGGAGGACGCCATGGAGTTACAGGAATACGACACCCCCATGCGCCTGAGCCACGATGCCGGGGTGGCCTTGGTGGGTGGGGACGTCGGGACGCCGATCACCTCCATCGACGGGGTGGCCTTCTTCGGCCCGGTGCTGAACGAGATTCCGCGTGGAGACCAAGCGGTCGAGGTGTTCGAGGGTGCCCGACTGCTCGCCGGCTACCCACAGTTCTACGAACTCAAGCGAACCCGCACGCGACCTCCGGTCTTCACCTGAAGGACGAACATGCGACATTTGACGACCACCGACACGGACGCCCTATGGGCCGGTATCGACGACCAACGAGCCAGGACCGCCACGCTGCTCGACGGCCTCACCCCCGACCAGTGGGACCATCCCTCCTTGTGCGACGGCTGGACCGTGCGACACGTCGCCGCGCACCTCACCGGGCAGCAACAACGGGTACGTGACGCGTTGGGCTTCATCATCCGTCATCCCCGGATCCTGCGCAGCATGCCGCTGAACACCTTCATCCACGACGCCGTCGTCCTGCAGGCGGAAGAGCTGTCCACCGAGCAGATCGTCACGCGGATCCGGGACGGCATCGGCTCACGTCGACACAACCCAGGGCTCACCCCGCTGGAGACACTGACCGACATCCTCGTGCACAGCCAAGACATCGCCATCCCCCTCGGCATCGACCTGCCCATGCAGCCCTCACTCAGCGCCCTCGCCGCGACCCGACGGTGGGACACCCGAAACACCTGGCTCGCCACCGTCAACCGCCAGCTCCCCCTGAACAACTACCAGCTCACGGCCACCGACGCCGACTGGAGCCGCGGCCAAGGTCCCGACGTCGTAGGCGAGATCGGCGCCATCCTGCTTCTCATCACCGGCCGGACCGCAGCGCTGCAACAGCTCACCGGCGAAGGAGCGGACGCCCTGCGCCACGCCGAGGCCCGATCCGCGCAATAGGACGCCGCCGGCTCACGCTCTCCCGCAACGTTGGCCCCCCGCGTGGAGACCCGGCTCGCATGCCAAGCAACCTGCATTCCGCCGCGTGGTGGTCCACTGTCATCACCCGCAGGATCCGCTCTAACGTCGACAGGTTCGAGTGCCCGGTCGCGCTGGCGGCGGGCGTGGCGTGGGCCTCTTCCTTGGGTCGCCGCATGAGGTGATCCCATGTCCAGTACTACGACGCTGCTGCCGTTCCAGCCGGCCACGATGTCCACGGCCCAGCTGGCGGCGGTCTCCTTCCTGGCTCGCTACTCCGCGAGGACCCACCGCCTGTACCAGTTCCAGCTGCGGGAGTGGTTCGCCTGGTGCGAACGGAACGGGCTGGACCCGCTGGTCGGGGTACAGCGCGCGCATGTCGAGCTGTACATCCGCAGCCTGGGCGAGCGCGGCCTGATGGACTCCAGCGTGGTGTCGATGATGAACGGGGTGCGTGGCTTCTTCCGGTTCGCGCACATCGACGGCCTGATCCCGGCGGATCCGGCGGTGTACGCGCGGCTGCCGAAGGTGCAGCGCGACGAGTCCCGCACGCAGGGGCTGGACCGGCTCGAGCTGATCCGGTTCCTGCAGGTGGCCCAGACCATCACCGTGCACCACGGCGCGCTGGCGTACCTGCTCGGCATCAACGCCCTACGCGCCTCCGAGGCGGCCGGGGTGCGGATCGAGGACTACGCCGACACCCTGCGCGGGCACCGGGTCCTGCGTCTGGTCGGCAAGGGCAACAAGCCCGCGACGATGCCGGTCACCGTCCCGGTCCTCAGGGTCTTGGAGGCCTGCCGTGGGGAGCGCACCGAGGGCCCGCTGATCCTGCGACCGTTGAGCGGCCAACCCATCGACCGGCGCGACGCCTACCGGATGGTCGCCCGCATCGCCAAGGCGGCCGGCATCCCCCGCCACATCAGCCCGCACTCGCTGCGGCACGCGGCGATCACCAACGCCTTGGATGCCGGGGTGCCGCTTCGCGACGCGCAGATCCTCGCCCGCCACGCCGACCCAAGAACCACCGAGCACTACGACCGCGCCCGAGGCAACCTCGACCGGCACGCCGTGCACTTCCTGACCGCGTACGTCGCCGGCGTCTGAACAGCTGCACCCCCCCTGCCGCGTCACGAGCACGCAACCCCGACGGAGTGGTACCGCCGTAGTACCATGGGTGCATGGCGATGAACCTGCGGCTCACGGACTCCGAGAGCGAAGCCCTTCGTGCCAAAGCCGAGCAGGAGGGCCGCTCCATGCAGGAGGTCGCGAGGACCGCGATCGCCCAGTACGTCTCGGAACGCCCGCAGCGACTGCTCCACGCCATCCACCGTGTGCGCACCGAGGACGCCGAGCTGCTCGAGCGCCTGAGCAAGTGACCGACCCAGAGATCGACTACCTCTCGGTAGAGGACCTTCTCGAGATCGCCGCTGGCGTGATGGGAGAGGTTGGGGTCAGAGACGTCGGCTTGTTGGCTGCCGCCGCGGGACGCCCGCGGGTCACTGTCTTCGGTGATGACGCGTACCCGACGTTCACGGACAAAGCCGCGGCGCTGCTCCATTCGCTGGTCCGAAACCACGCCCTGGTGGACGGCAACAAACGGCTGGCGTGGTCAGCCACCCGCATCTTCTGCCTCCTCAACGGCCAAGACCTGACCTACACCGTCGACGAAGCCGAGGACATGATGATCGGCGCGGCATCCGGCCAACTCGACGTACCGGAGATTGCTGACTGGTTGGCAGCCCGCCTTGGACCAGCGTCATAGCGGCTCCCTAGTCCGAAAATGAAGGTGACCCCCCGTCAGGCGACGGGTTCGAGAGTGACTCGGTAGCCGAGGTGTTGGAGTTCGCGGACGTGGTTGCGCATCTTGCGGTTGAGGTTGACGCGGGCGTCGTAGTAGTCGGGGCCAAGGTCGTGGAATGGGGTGTTCTCCTGGCCGAGGAGGTGCCAGATGATGACCAGGATGGATCGGCCGACGGCGATGATGGCTCGTTTCTTTCCGCGCCGTCGAGCGATGCGTCGGTAGCGCTCGCCGAGGAAGGTGTTGGTGCGGCCGGCTGAGACGGCGGCCTCGCCCAGAACCCGCGCCAAATAGTGGTTGCCGTGCCCGGTGGCGCCGTTGCCCTTCTTGCGGCCGGCGGATTCCTTGATCCCTGGGGCGAACTTGGCCCAGGAGGTCAGGTGCGCGGGGGTCGGGAAGCGGGTCATGTCCAGTCCGACCTCGGCGATGATCGTCTGGGCGGCGGTGACGCCGATCCCGGGGATCTCATCGAGGCGGGCGACCGCTGCCGCGAAGGGGGCGATCTGGGTGCTGGTGCGCTCTTCGACGTCGGCGATGTCGGCGCCCAGCTGGTCGATGCGGGCGAGCATCTTGGTCAGCAGGAACGCGTGGTGGTCGTTGAACCGGCCGACGAACGCCTCTCGTAGCTGGGTGGACTTGTTGCGCATCCGACCGCGGGCCATGTCGGCCAGAGAGTCGGGGTCGCGTTCGCCCGCGATCAATGCGGCCATCATCGCCCGCCCGGAGACTCCGAAGATGTCCGAGGCCACGACCGAGACCTTGATCTGGGCGTCTTCGAGCAGCTTCTCCACGCGCTGCTTCTCCGCCGTCCGGGCGGCGATGAGGTCGACCCGGTATCGGGTCAGGTCCCGCAGCATCCGGATCGGCTCCGGTGGCACGAAGCTGGGCCGCAGCATCTGACGCTCGGCGACCTTGCACAGCCATACTGCGTCGAGTCGATCCGTCTTGGGACGACCCGGCAGGTGCTTGACGTCCTTGGGGTTGACCAGCCACGTTTCGAAGGAATCCTCCAGCAGGTAGAACGGCGGCTTCCAGTAGTCGCTGGTGGACTCCATCACCACCCTGGTCACTGCCAGGTCGGCCAGCCAGTCCGACATCGCCAGCAGCGACCGGGTCATCGTGGAGAAGGTGCGCACCTCCTGTAGCCGACGCCGGCCTGGGCCAGGGATCCGCACGCAGCACACCAGTTCGGCCTTGCCGATGTCCAACGCCGCAACCCGCTGGATGATCTCTTGATCGTCATGCTCGACTTCCACCACAGCCACCACCTTCGTCGTGAACTACAACAGGCGGCCGCTCGTAGGAGCTGCAGGGAACGGCGAATCTAGTCCGCGTGCTCGAAGCAACATGGAAGGGCCCACAACACAGCTCCCGGCGCCCCGACTCTGTTACGGCCTCAACAGGACCAAAGGGAGACGACGTAGACGGGCGGCCGGACCCCCATTTTCAGCCCGGAACGGGCTGCCCGCCAGGGCGAAGAATGACTCTGTTGTCAAGGGGCCGGGATCGGCTCTTTGGAGTGTGCGCCGGCGCTTGTCGCCGTCAAGGTCGTTCGTCCGGTGGGGCGCTCCACCTTGACGGCTCCGGCGCGTCGACGCGGCAGCTGGGGAGCCGGCCCCGGGAGGGGGTTCTCAGCGGTGCTGGTCGCGAGTAGCGTCGTGGGTGCGGGTCCGGGAAGTGGCTGATCCGAAGTGCCGGTGAGCGGGTGCGAGCCGGCCGCGCTGGATACAAGTGACGCCCCGCAGTGCCCTCCCGGACCTGCGTTCACGTGTTCGACCGTCGAGACCGTGGCGTCGGCGACCAGCTGTCGGTAGATCGCGTCGGAGATGCGGCGCTTGAGGCACCGCAGGGCCTCGAGGGGTTTCTTGCCCTCGGCTCGCTTGCGCCGGTAGTAGGCCCGCCCGTCGCTGTTCAGGCGGAGCTGGGTGACCGCGGCGATGTGGATGACGTGGTTGACCCGCCGGTTCCCGGCCCGGGACAGGCGGTGCCGGTCGTGCTCCCCGGAGGACGCGTCCAACGGTGCGGTGCCGGTCCAGGAGGCGAACCGGTTGCGGTCAGCGAACCGGGTGACGTCGCCGACGTCGGCCAGGACCCTGGCGGCGACGACCGGGCCGACACCGGGCAGGTCCATCAACGACGAGCCCCGGGCCAGGACGAGGATCTTGAGCTCGGCGGTGGACGTCTTGATCTTGGCGTCCACAGTGACCAGCTCGGCCAGCTCCTCCGCAGCGAGGCGGCGGCGGGTCTTCCCGGCGACGTCGCGGGGGCGGACGCTGGCAAGCATCTTCTTGGCCTGACCTGTGGTGATGTCCTTCTTGCCCTGCCCGGGCAGCAGCTCAGCCAACAGGGCGTGGAGCCGGTTCACGCTCTGGACCCGGCGCCGGCTCAACGCTTGACGGCGGTCGACCAGCATCCGCATCGCCTCGAGCTCACCGTCCACGACCAGCACCCGCAGGGTCTTGGTGCGAACGGCGACGATCGCGATCGAGTGCGCGTCGCGCGCGTCGGTCTTGCGGCCCAGCCCGGTGTCGAACAGCCGGACCCGGGCGGCGAGCTTGGCCGGAACGTCGACCACGTCTTCCCCGTCGGACAGCAACCGCTGCGCCAGCGGCCGGCCGGTGCCGTTCGCGCCCTCGACCGCCCAGGTCCGTCGCGGCCACGACTTGGCGTACGCACGCATCGCCGTGTACCCGGCCCGGTCGGTGCTGAACCGTCCCTGGCCGAGGAGTCTTTCGTGGTCGTCGACGACCTCGATCGTGACCGACAGCTTGTGGGGATCAACCCCGATGATCACCCGCTCCAGGTGCTGCTTCATCTGCTGCGTCATGTGCCGCTCCCGCCTGTGCTCGAACCGATGTGGTCGGCGAGGTGGGCAGTGCTACTGAGAGCAGGGCAGTCCCTTCTTGAGCCACGCCTCGTCACGGCGCCCGGCGGGCTGCAAACCGATGGAGAGCCACACCGGTCACGCTGGTGGGCAGCCGCTAGAAGAGCGTCCCGCCGAGCGCCTGGACCGAGTCTGGCCAGACACCGGCCCTACGACCAGTGTCAAGTAGCCGCCAGCCGCCGCAAGGTGGTTCTCGAGTGTTCTGGCATCGTGCGCGTGCAGCTGTTCGACGCTCGGGGCTACCTTGCATGGGTGTTCGAGTACGTGACACGTGAGCTGGGCGGCGAGACGGGCCGTCGCGTTGAGCTGATCTGGTTCGCCCGAGGCCGCATCACGGGAGTCAGCGAACGAATCGCGCCGACTGGCTCGACGGTCGCCGCAGTCGTTCTCAGGGACCCGATCCGACTGACCCCCAGCGGTGTGGGGTCTTCGTTCCTGGCCGAGCGGGGCTTCCTGATCGGTCCACACGACCGACCGGTCGTCAACGAGCCGCAAGGTGAGACCTACTGCGTGGGGGTCGTGACCACCCCCGTCGGATGCCGACCCAGTTTCGGGATCGCGCCCGCCCCGCTACGGGGGTACGTCGTGGACCTGATGGAGGCCTGGCCCGGTGCCACCTCCCTGAGGCTGGCGCTCGCCTCATGCCAGACACCGGCCGAAGCCCTCGACCTCGTGGAGTCCGCGCTACGCACCCCTGAGCCATGTGATCGCACCGCGTTCGAGCGATGTCATGCGGCGGTGGAGGCCCTCGCTGCGGACCCAGCCCGTCCTGTGGCTGACATCGCAGCGGGCCTCGGCATCAGTCATGGCCACCTCGATCGGCAGTTCACCGAGCAGGTGGGGCTGAGCCCGCGCACCCTCGCCCGCATTCTGCGGATGCGCCGGCTGCTCGACCACATCGACGTCTACGAGACGGTGGCGTGGGCCGACCTCGCTGCCGAGCTGGGGTGGTTCGACCAGTCGCATCTGATCCGCGACTTCCAGCGCCACACCGGAGTGGCGCCGGCCGAGTACGCGGCCGCACAACGGTCTGCGTACGACCGCCAGGAGGCCGCTGCATCCCCCGGCTTCGTCCCCGACAAGATGTGAAGTCCGTCCAATGCCGACCAGCGCATGAGGTGGGAGGGTGAGGCGATGACCGTCGACGGGAGCGCGAGATGACGACCGCATTCACTGCAGAGACCACTGTTGACCATCCCGTTGGCGCAGTGTGGGAACGCCTCGTCGACTGGGACACCGCGCCTCGGTGGATGCCGGGTGTCCAGACCGTGCGCGCGAATGGGCCCGTGGCAACCGGCTCAACCGTGACCTTCACCTCCCGGGGCAAGGAGCGCCTGGCGACCATTGCGGCAGTCGACCCAGGGCGCAGCATCACATTGCGGTCGGTCCAAGGCGCAGTGGTCGCCGACTACACGTACGAGTGCGCGGCCCATGGTCGCGGCACTCGCGTGGGATTGGTGGCCGACTGTTCCACGACCGGGCCAACACGGCTTTTCGCTCCCGTCATCAGATATGCCATTCGCCGAGCCGATGGCGGCCAGCTGGCAGCATTCGCCGCCACATTCACGACCGCTCCGCCTGGATGATCAGCTGCGGGCACCTATCCGGGCCCTGGTCATCTCAGCCTCCTGACGCGATGCCGGGACCATGGCCTCCACGACGCCCAGATGGCGCGAACGCCATCTCGCCAGCTCCCCAGTTCTGCTCGCCACGTCACACGCAGGGCGTGCGGACGGTGTTGCGTCACTACGCCGCGTATCGCGCGCCGTAGCGGTCGCAGAGCCCAGTTCGAGCTACGTGTCGCAGTGCGGCACGTAGAGTCTCGGTGGACGTGTTTCATCGAATGGCCGGTCAGTTCTCGGCGAGGAACTGTGCCAACGACATCGGCGGCTCACCGGTGACCGCGAGGACGTCGTCGGAGGCCGGCCCCATCTCCCCGTTGGCGACGGCCGTGTACGTCGAGACCCATGCCTCGACCTGCCAGTCGGGCGCGCCGTAGGACTCGCGGGACGCATGCGCCTCCTCGATGGTCTCGTCGACGAAGGTCACCTTCCGCCCGAGGTGCTTGCCGAGGATCGTGGCCATCTCGGTGAAGGTAAGCGCTTCCGGTCCGGTGAGGTCGTAGATCCGCCCGGCGTGGGCCGCCGGGTCCTTCAGCACGGTGGCCGCGACGCGCGCGACGTCTCGGCGCGCGATGACGGCTGCGCGGCCCTCGCCGGCCGGGCCCCGAATGACGCCGTCGTCGCCCACCATGAGCGGCAGGAAGTCGAGGTAGAGGCCGTCTCGTAGGAACGTCCACGCCATCCCGCTCGCCTCGATGTGACCTTCGGTGGCGGCGTGGTCGCGGGCGAGGGTGAAGGTGGCGGTCGGACTGGCGCCGAGGAAGGAGGTGTAGACGACGTGCCGGACGCCGACCGCAGCGGCCGCGTCGACGAAGGCGAGGTGCTGCTGGCGGCGGTGCTCGTTCTCGGCCGCCGACACCATGAACAGCGTCTCGACCCCTTCGAGGGCCGCGCGGGTCTGCGCGGTGTCGGCGTAGCTCGCCCGAAGCACCCTCGCTCCGGGCAGGTCGGGTGCGCGCTCGGGGGACCGAGCGAGGAGGCGTTGGGCAAGTCCCGCGTCGGCGAGCCGGCGCGCGACCATCCCACCGACCGCTCCAGTGCATCCGGTCACGGCCAGCGTGGGCAGGGTCGCGCGGTCGGAAGTCATGCGATGGACGGTAGCTGGCAGAAGGTCACGGGTCGAGGACGAGGCGCGGGCGTCCTGCCTCCGCAAGCGAGACGAAGACGAACAGCACGTCGTTGGCGGCTCGCTCGTCCGGTGTCAGAAGGACGTCGCGGTGCTCAGTGCGACTCTCGACGAGCTCGGCCTTGGAGGCCGCGGGTGCCCACGGGCTGGTCGAAGCCGATCACGGCCACCGTATCGATTAGCGGGGCCGGGACCTGCCCCGGCAACGGGACGAAGGTCAGCGGGGGAGCGCCGCTCACCGGATTGATGCTCCGAGGGCCGGGGTGACCCCGACGGCGCGCGCAAACACTTCGGGGTCGCTTCACGACGGGGTAGCCGCCGACCAGGCAGGCAACGCCGACGACCGCCAAGCTTGGAAGGCGCCCCACTTCGCCGCCAGTCGTCGGTCCCTATCAGCAAGGAGACCTGATTGCTGCCAGCGATCGTCGAGATGGTGCTCCCGGTTGTTCCTGGGTGCTAGGAAGAGTCGGTGCGGGCTCGATTGGCGATGGCGGTCGGGAGCTTCACCGCGCTGTTGATCACCCCTGCGTTCGCGTTGTCCTACTTCAGTGCGTACGCCGTGCCGGGCGAGTCCCCGAGCTCGTGGCTCGCTGCGTTGCAGGACCCGCTCGTCGGGGCCGGGCTCTTGGAGCCCGGCTCCACCACCGTTTACGACCGGTACGGGGTTGCTGTACCTCGCCGCTTGGGTGCTGGCCTTGGCCGGCTTGACGGCCCTGGTGCGTCCCCAGCTCCAGCGGGCCACGCCACGTCTGCGGCGTGCATGGGTCGCCGTGTTCGGCTGCCTGACCTTGATCGCGGCCGGGATTCTGGGTGACTACGCGATACCCAACGACATCGTTGGCGGCGTCGGGTTCGTCCTGACCGGCTTGGGATTCCTGGCAGCGGCCGTGGCTTTCGCGCTCCTGGGACACGCTATTCGTCGCTCGCTCGATCTCAGCCGGTGGGTGGCCTGGTCCGTCGGCGTTGTGGGTGTGGTCTCGGTTGTCGGGGGCACGGCCCTGGTCGGCCACGTCCCCTCCGGCCCTGGCTGCGGGTTCGCGCTGGCTGCGCTAGTCGTAGCAGCAAGCCCCAGCGCGAGCCGCGTCGCCTCGGGTAACTCCGGGCTCCTCCGCAACACCGATGGCCGCCCGTGATGCTGCGTCGCAGCCCGGCTACCCCGGCACCGAGGAAGCACGGGCGCGAACGCTGACATGCGTCACAACGCCGCGTGCGCAGGTCGTCGGGTGGGGGCCTACGGCCGCGGAGCGGGCCGAGCGAGCTCGTAAACCTCGTAAGTGGTGGGGTCACTCTCGTGCTGCGTCTGGCCACGGTGGCGCATGCCTAGCTTCTCGAGCGTGCGCAGCGATGCCTTGTTATCCGACGTCGTCAGCGCAACCAGGTGGTTGACTCCGGCTCGGGTGAAGCAATCCGATGCGACAAGGCCCGCAGCCTCGGTGGCGATGCCTTGGTTCCAGTGCGCCGGATGCACGATGAGCCCGACTTCGGTCTCGCCCGGGGAGATACCCGCCCAACCCGCGCCCATCGGGTCGAGCTCCACACGCCCCAAGCGCTCATCGCTGTCTTGATCGAAGATGGTCCAGGTCCCGAAGCCGTGCTCCTGCCACCGCTCGATCCACCCCTGTAGCTGGCGTTCAACCAGCGACCGCGGTTTGGGCTCTTGGTCGGCACGGGCGAGGATCTCGGGACTGTTGCGCATCTCGAAGTAGAAGTTCAGGTCCGATTCGCTCGCCGGGCGAAGCACGAGGCGCTCACTGACCAGTTCCACGCCGTCCACGGTAACGGCACCTGCAGCGGCGACTTCATCGTGCACCCGCGGTGACCGGTTCCGGCTCGCGTCGATCGGGCTCGTTGGTGTTCCCATCGGTAGCTGTCCTTTCCATCACCGTCAGCCGGTCCTGGCGTTTCAGCGCCGCAACCCGACCCTCGCGGTGAGCGATCACGTGGCTGCGAGGATGCATCGCAGCACACGAAGGCCGGTGACCGTGGCTGGCTTCAGGTGTCAGCCCAGCCACGGTGGCACCGGCTGGTTGGTTGGTTGGTTAGCAGCTGACGTCGGGGTTGAAGTCGGCGAACATGCCGGCGGGGTTCTTGGCCCAGATCCAGGCGTGGGTGAGGTAGAACGCGGGGCCGGGGGGTGGGACCAGGATGTGCATGGGCATGCCGAGCACCGACGGGGGCGTGGAGACCCCGGGTGGGTTGGACTGGGCGCTGCGCACGACCCATTCGACGGCGACCAGCTTGAGCCCGTCGGGTGAGGGTGCGTAGACCAGCACCTCGGGCTCCAGCTCGTTCACGGCGTTGTCGGCCATCAGTGCGGCGTTGAAGTAGTGGTATCCCATGGCTCCGGCGGTGGGGCTGGACACGCAGCCGGCGACGATCCGGTTCTCGGAGCCGTTGACCCAGCCGAGCTCGTACCCATCGGCGACGGCCGCCGCGACCCGGTGGTACTTGGCGGTGGCAGCCCGCACCTGGGCGAGCTGTGCGCCCATGCCCGCAGGGTGCGCCCCGTGCTCGTCGACGGGAGCGGTCTGGTCACCGACCGCGATCGTGGGGTGCACCGCCACCGCAGCCAGGACCGGGGCTGCCACGGCCAGTGCCAGCAGTGCCTTGCGGCGGTTCCGGCTGCGGTCCTTGCGTCCTGGTTCCTTCGGCATCGTCGCGCTCCTTCGTCGTGGTGCAGGGCGGTGGATCGGGGAAGGCTCCCCACCTCATTGACGCCGCGAACACCCCGTGGGGTTTAGGCGCCGCACCGGCCGGGTTTCCGACAGTGGGTCGCTGGGGAGGGCTTGATCAGCCCTACCGGCTTGGGACCGCTGGCACCTATACCCGACGTTCAGGGCACAGGCTGCCTGCCTCAACGGTCGTACTGGTGACAGCCAATAGACCTGAAGGTCTGGTTATCCGAAGTTGCCCGGCGCGAGACTAAACCCGGCGGCGCCCTCGATGCGTCGTTGAGGTAACAGACGCCTTCGCGCCGCACCGCTGGTGCGGGCGAGGGGGCGGTCAGGAGGCCGGTGTGCGGGCGCGGGAGGAGGAGCGGTACGTGCGGTTCGTCGCTGAGCGGCACGCCGGCCTGTACCGCACGGCGTTCCTGCTGACCGGCAACCACCACACCGCGCAGGACGCGGTGCAGTCCACGCTGGTGAAGGTGTACACGTCCTGGAAGCGGGTGCGGCGGGCGGACCGCCCGGTGGCGTACGTGCACCGGATGCTGGCCAACGAGGTGGCCTCGATGTACCGCCGCCGCTCCGCGGGCGAGGTCCCCACCGAGCGCCCGCAGGACCTGCCCGGCGCGCGCCGCCACGCGGGGCCGGAGGAGCGGCTGGTGCAGGCACCGGCCCTTTGGTGCGCGCTGCAGGATCTGAGTGAGCGGCAGCGGGCGGTTGTCGTGCTGCGCTATTACGCCGACCTGTCCGAGGCCGAGATCGCCGACACGCTGGGGATAGCGCCCGGCACGGTCAAAGCGCACGCCCATGCGGCGCTGGCCGCGCTGGGCGCCACCTTGCGAGCGACGGACCCGTTCGCGCAGACCCGGGTGGAGGAGGCGACATGAGCACCGAGCGCCTGGTCCGCGAAGCCCTGGAGAACAGCGTCAAGGACCTGGCCTGTCCCGAACCTAAGTTCGAGCAGCTCCTCGCGGCCGGCCGTGCGGCGCGGCGCCGCCGGGTCGCAATGGTCGCTTCGCTGGCTGCTGCGGCGGTGCTGGTGCTGGTCCTGGCCGGGCTCTCCTTCGCCTGGGCCGGGCGGGCCGGGCGAGCCTTGGAACCGGTGCCGGCCAACCCGACCACCACCGCGACGATAGGGGCGCCGCCATCGGAGTTGCACCAGTGGATCGACGCCCTCCCAGCCGGTGCCCCACCGGCAAGCCCCTACTGGCACGACGGAACCCTGTACGTCGACGGTCAGCACATCCCGGCTCCAAACAAACCCCAGAACATCGAGGTCGCCGGTGAAGAGGTTCTGGTGACCGGCGGCGAAACACCGGGGGCGCTGGTCCGAGGCGACCGGCTCGAACCACTGCCGGCGCCGGCCGGCGCTCAGGTGGGGCTGAGCGTAGACGGCCGAATCGCGTACTGGGTGGTGGGGACCAACGCACCTCGCACCAAGCAGTTCTTCACCTGGGACACCCAGACCAAGAGCGCCCTGGCCTCACGAACCGTGCAGGGTAGTCAGGTCGAGCTATGGGGCATCGACGCCGCCGGAAACGGCTACTGGCAGGCAGACGCGAACTCCGGCCCGTTCACCCGATGGGACGTCCGTGCCGACAAGATCACTGCGACCGACCTGTCCTACGACGAGCCTTGGGCCGCGCCGGAGGTGTTTGACGGGTTTGTCCCGTGGATGCACCCAGAGTTCGCGTACCGCTCCCCGGACGGCACCAAGACGGTCATCACTGACTCCGTGCCGAGAGAGAACCCGACGCAAGGCGTCCTGGGCGACTGGCGGCTGCGGGTTCGACGAGTCGGGCCGGACGATTCGGTCGCCCCAGAGGACGTCACCACACTCGCGGTTTCCAAAGAGTTCCCGCAAGATGCGCGCTTCGCATTGGGCGACGGCTTGGTGTGGTGGGAGTCAAACGACTCCGTGCTGTTCACGATTGACAGCGACCTGCGCACCTACCTGTTGCGCTGTTCGGCAAACGGTGACGCCTGCCAGCGCGTCACCGACCTTGGCCCCTGGAACACCCAAACACACCCTTACACCCCCAATTGGGAGAACGGTGCCTGGCAGTTCGCCCGCGCTCCGGTATCGCAGTAGCCAGCTGAGCACAGTCGGGTCGACCAATCCTCCCTGCCGGAGGGGCACGCTTGAGCCAGGGCACCTCGTTTTACGCCCAAGAGCACGAGCTTTGAACCTGCGTCACTACGCCGCATCAAGGCATGCTCGCGAATGTGTCTGCCCGGCACGGATGGCTGGCCTCGTCCCTCCTCGGCGTGCGCCCGACTCGGATCACCGGGTCCTTCGACGACCGATTGGCGACGGGCGCTGGACGCAACTGCTTGCGGCTGGGCTCTCCTTGGCGAAGGCTTGCTCGAGGGACAAGAGACGAGGAGGGCCGATGAAGATCCTCTTCAGCGCGTGGCCGGGGTACGGGCACCTGCTGCCGATGCTGCCGCTGGTTCGTGCGGCCCAGCGGGCTGGCCACGAGGCAGTCATCACAACCGGGCCGGACTTGGCGCCTTTCGCTTCGAGCCTTGGCGTTCGAACCGTGGCTGCGGGTCCCACTGCCGCGGATTCCTATTCGCACCTGCCGGGCGATGTCATGATCAGCCGGATGCCGGCTGCGGAGCAGAACGCGTTCGCGGCAAAGAACCTCTTCGGGGCTGCGGCCGCCGTGCGTGCCCGCGAGCTGGCGCCGTTCTTCTCAAGCTGGAAGCCCGATCTGGTGGTGCATGACCCCCTTGAGCTTGGAGCGGCGGCGGCTGCGTCGTGGGCCGGGACGGCCCACGTCACCCATGGCTACGGTCCCATGCACGCCGAGAACGACGAGATGATCACTGTCATCGGGTCGGCACTGGCCGACGCGGTGGGTGTAGACCCGACCGATTCGGTCTTCGCGGCGCCCTACCTGGACATCTGTCCACCCGCCATGCGCACGCGCGCCCAGATGCCCTGGCGTGACGTGCGTCCTCTGCGCCCATCGGCCGGCGAGCCCGGCGACGGGTCCATCGCGAACTCGATCGCCACCCTGCCCCATCCAGAAACGATCTACTTCACCCTCGGCACGGTCATGAACCAAGCCCGCGGGGTCTTCCGAGCAGTGCTCGAGGCAGCTGACGAACTCGACATCAACCTCGTGATCACAACCGGCCCTGACCTCGACCCAGCCACGATCGGCCCGCTCCGGGAGTCTGCGATCGCGTACCCGTTCCTGCAGCAGGCAGATGTGCTACCCCACTGTTCAGCAGTGGTCTCACACGCCGGGGCGGGAACGATGCTCGGCGCGCTCTGCTTCGGACTCCCACAGTTGTGCCTACCCCAGAGCACCGACCAACCGCTCAACGCTGCCAGCCTGGTCCCCACCGGCGCCGCTCTCTGCCTCCAACCGCACGAGACCACAACCAAGACCGTTGCCGCTGCCCTGCGCAAGCTCCTCCACGAACCGCCGTACCGAGAAGCAGCCACCCGCCTGCGCACCGCCATCGAGGCAATGCCCGACGCCGAGCGTGGGATCGGCGACCTAACGACATAGCCCGCGCATCGCCATCGAGCGACGACGCCCCCAGCACCATCTCCAAGGTGCGTCACTGCGCCGCCTGTCGATCAGTCGGCCCGAGCCTGATGCGGATCCCGCCGCCGACGCCCGGAGCCCGGCACCGTTCCTGGGACCGGACGGCCGCCTACTCCTCGCGCCGCTTGGGGAGCATGATGGAGCCATGACGAGGATCCTGGTCGTGGCCAACCAGACGCTGGGGTGCCCCGAGCTCGAGGAGGCCCTCGCGCCCTACACCGAGGGTGATGCCGAGATGATCGTGGTAGCACCGATCTCGGTCAGTGAGGGGGAGTCCCAGTGGGACTATCCACCCATCGACCGCTACATCCCCAGCGCTGAGCAGATCGCCCATGCGCTGGCCGGAGGCCGCCTCGAGCACGAGCTCGACAGGTTGAAGCGGCTCGGGGTGACGGCGCGTGGAGAGATCGTCGACCACGACCCAGTGGGCCGGGTACAGGAGCTCCTCGGCGAGTCCGAGTTCGACGCCGTCCTCGTCTGCACGCTGCCGACGCGGCTGTCTCGCTGGCTCCGGATGGACCTGCCCGGTCGACTGGCGCGAGCGGCGGTCACGGCCCCGGTCGTCCATGTGCCGGGTTCGGCGGGACCCTCGTTGTAGGCGCGGATCCTGCCCCGCACCGATTGCTGTGGGGCAGCGGCCAACCTCTCCCGCATCAAGCACGAGCGAGCGGATCGCACCAGCGTCACACCGCCGCGAGCCGGTCATCCTCTCGGATCAGCGATCAACACCCAGATCATGACCCGTCTTCTTCGCGGCCCTCGACCGGGGCGAATCCCTCGGCGACGTAGAGCGGGGTGGCGAAGTTGTCGGGCTCGATCGACAGGCTCAACCGGGCGATGCCTCGGTGGCGTGCCTTTGCCTGCAGAGCGCGCAGCAGGCCGCGCCCGACGCCAAACCCCCTGCTGGAGGGCGCGACCCACAGGCAGAGTCCTGGCGTGGCCTCGTCCACGAAGCCGTAGCCGGGATCTTCGGCTCCCAGGTACTGGGCCCACAACCAAGCCGATCGGCTCGTCTGCGCCTTCGGCGACGATGCCGAAATCGCCCCGTTGTGGCATGAGTTCCGTGTAGTGGCGGAGCTGCGGCTGGGTCTGGACGTCGTGCGGCGTGACCTGCTCTCCCGACCAGTTGAGAGGTTCCCCAGCATGGCCTGGGCGACCAGGGCCTCGTCCTGGGTCGAAAGAGGCCGCAACGTCCAACTCGTGCTCACTCCGGACAGTATGTCCGCAGCCTTCGGCACAGGACAGAGGCACCCGACGGCCCTGCAGCAAGGGTGAGGCCAGATCGTCACGTCGCCGGACAAGATCGGCGTCATCCGCGCGATGCGCAAGCCGCTGGGTGGGCTACCTACGGCCGCGGAGCAGGCCGAGCGAGCTCGAACACCTCGTACGTCGTGGCGTTACTCACGTGCTGGCTCTCGCCACGGCGGCGCATACCTAGCTTCTCAAGCGTGCGCAGCGACGCCTTGTTATCGGACGTCGTCAGCGCGACCAGTCGAATGAGTCCGGCTCGAGTGAAGCAATCCACCGCGACAAGGCCCGCCGCCTCGGTCGCGATGCCTCGGTTCCAGTACGTCGGATGGACGATGAGCCCGACTTCGATCTCACCCGGCGAGATGCCCGCCCAACCAGCGCCCATCGGGTCGAGCTCCACACGCCCCTGTCGCTCATCGCTCTCTCGATCGAAGACGGTCCAGGTTCCGAAGCCGTGCTGCTGCCACCGGTCGATCCACCCCCGGAGCTGGCGGTCAACCAGCGACCGCGGTTTGGGCTCCTGGTCCGGATGCGCGAGGATCTCCGGCCTGTTGCGCATCTCGACGTAGAAGTCGAGGTCCGATTCGCTCGCCGGGCGAAGCACGAGACGCTCACTGACGAGTTCCACGTCATCCACGGTACGGCAGAGGCCGCGGTGACTTGATGGTGCGCCGCGGGACCGAGTCCGGCTCGCGTCGATCGGACATGTTCGGGTTCCCATGGAGAGCACCCACCCATCACCGGGCAGCCGGTCTCGCGTCAAGGAGCCCCCCAGCGGTGCGTCGCACCGTCGGCAGTGGACCGTGGCGCTGAGTCCGACGTGGCTCACGAGTTGGTCCCATTGACTCGTCGCCGTTACGACGAATCCCCATGTCGTGGCGGACTCTCGGGCATTCGGCCTCCCGCGATGGCAGCCACCGGCCTGGCGGTCAGCAGCTGACTTCGGGGTTGAAGTCGGCGAACATCCCGGCGGGGTTGTTGGCCCAGACCCAGGCGTGGGTGAGGTAGAAGGCCGGGCCGGGGGGTGGGACGAGGATGTGCATGTCCATCCCGAGGACCGAGGGCGCTTCGGAGACGCCGACGGGGTTGGACTGTGCGCTGCGCACGACCCATTCGACGGCGACGAGCTTGAGCCCGCCGTCGGGTGCGGGGGCGTAGACCAGGACCTCGGGTTCGAGGGCGTCGACGTCGTTGTCGGCCATCAGGTCGGCGTTGAAGTAGTGGTAGCCCATGGCTCCTGCGGTGGGGTTCGAGATGCAGGTGTCGACGATCCGCTTGTTCAGGCCGTTGACCCAGCCGAGCTCGTAGCCGGCGGCTTCCGCCACCTCCACCCGGTGGAACTTGGCGGTGGCCGCACGGACGCGGGCGAGCTCGTCCTGAAGTCCCGCAGCATGGGCTGCGTGCTCGTCGACAGCGGGCGGGTCCTGGTCGCCGACGGCGGTGGGTGGGAACAGCGCCACCGCGGCAATGAGCGGTGCTGCCAGGGCGAGTGCGAGTAGTGCCTTTCGGCCGTTCCGGTTCTGCTGTGTGAGTTCTGCTTGGTTGGGCATGTCCGCGCTCCTGTCGTGTTGCAGGCCGGCTGCATCGGGGACGGTTCCCCGCCATCTAGACGCCGCGAAGCCACCCCGGGGTTTAGGGTCCCGTGCCCAGACGTTCTCGAGCAGGGTCGGACGCTGGTTCGGCGTGGCCGCATCCTGCTCGCCTCCACGGTCACGCCGGGTGGGCGCGATGGCACGATCGCGGCAGCAGCGCGCTTGTGGGCGACGGGTTCGGGAGCGTGGATTCGCTGGCGCGGGGAAGTTGGCCGGCGCGAGACTAAACCCAGCGGCGGTGTCGATGCGTCGTTGAGGTAGCAGGCCTTGATGCCCGCACCGGTGGTGCGGGGCGAGGTGGTGGTCAGGAGGCTCGGGTGCGGGCGCGTGAGGAGGAGCGGTACGTGCGGTTCGTGCAGGAGCGGCACGCCGTCCTGTACCGCACGGCGTTCCTGCTGACCGGGAACCACCACAGCGCGCAGGACGCGGTGCAGTCGACGTGGGTGAAGGTGTTCGCGTCGTGGTCGCGGGTGCGGCGTGCGCAGCGGCCGGTGGCGTACGTGCATCGGATGCTGGCCAACGAGGTGGCCTCGATGCACCGCCCACGTCGTGCGGGCGAGGTCCCCACCGACCGGCTGCAGGACCTGCCCGGTGCGGACCGGCAGCTCGGGTCGGAGGAGCGGGTGGTGGACGCGCAGACGGTGTGGAACGCCTTGGCGACGTTGAGTGAGCGGCAGCGGGCGGTGGTGGTGCTGCGCTACTACGCCGACCTGTCCGAGGCGGAGATCGCCGACACCCTGGGGATCGCCCCGGGCACGGTCAAGGCGCACGCACACGCCGCGCTGGCCGCACTGGGCGCCACCTTGCGAGCCGCCGAACCGCTCGCGAGCGACCGGGCGGAGGAGGCGACATGAGCACCGAACGCCTCGTACGGGCAGCGTTGGAGGACAGTGTCAAGACCCTGACCTGCCCCGAACCCGACCTCGACCAGCTGCTCGCGGCCGGACGTGCGGCGCGGCGGCGCCGGATGGTCTCGGTCGCGGCCCTGGCCGCCGCGGCTGTGCTGGTGCTCGTGTTGGCCGGGCTCTCCTTCGCCTGGGCCAGCGGGGCCGGGCGGGCGCTGGAGCCGGTGCCGGCCAACCCGTCCCCCACCAGTGCGACGACCCCGCCGGCGATCAGGTCGGAGCTGCAGCGGTGGATCGACGCCCTCCCGGCCGGCGCGCCACCGGCCACGCCGTACTGGCACGACGGGACCCTGCACGTCAACGGGGAGCGCATCCCGGCCCCATACAACGCGGTGGACATCGAGGTCGCCGGTGACACCGTCCTGGTGGGCGGGCACGAGGGCGACCCCAAGGACGGGGCCACGCCCACGACGTGGGCACTCGTTCGAGGCAACCAGCTCCAACCGCTCCCGGTCTCGGCCGACACCGGCGACGTGGGGTTGAGCGTCGACGGAAGGATCGCCTACTGGGTGACGAGCGTGCCAGGCACCAAACAGTTCTTCACCTGGGACACCGAGACGAACACCGCCCTGGCGTCGCGCACGGTGAGCGGCCGTCAGGTCGAGCTGTTGGGGATCGACGAGTCCGGAAACGGCTACTGGCAGACCGACGCGACCCAGCCGATCGACCCCGAGATCACCCGTTGGGATGTCCGCGCCAACACGGTTCACCCGAGCGACCTGACCTACGGGGCCCAGGCACCCGAGACATTCTTCGACGGGTTGCCACCGTGGATGCACCCAGGTGACTCCTACCGTTCCCCGGACGGCACCAAGAGGGTGTTCACCAACTCCGGCCCGTCGGACTCGCCGTCGGACTGTTGCACCTCCCAGTTGCGGGTGCGACCCGTCGGGCCGGACAACTCAGTCGAACCCGAGGACGTCATCACCTTGGCGCTGCCCAAGGCAGACTCCGTCACACGCATTCTCGGCGAAGGTGACGGGTACTGGGTGTGGTGGGAGTCCAATGAGTCGCTGCTCTTCCCCGTCGACGGCGACCTCCACACCTACCTGCTGCGCTGCTCGCCGACGGGCGGGGCGTGCCAGCGTGTCGCCGACCTCGGGACCGACACCGCCCCAACGGACTCGTCCTTCAAGGACTGGATGCGCGGCTGGGGATTCGCGCGCGCCCCGGTAACCCAGTAGAACGACCTGAAGTCATCCTCGACCGCCAACTGGTGACAGAGCGAACCTTCGCCCTATCGAGTTGATCACTGGCCTTGACGGGCGGGGTGGCGTGGCTGGCCAAGGTCGTGAACCGCCCCGGGTCAACTCCGAGTTGATGCTGAGAAATGCGGGGGGTTCTCTGGCCCCGATCGGACAGAGGCACCGTCTGTCGGCGGTGCGTCATAGCGCCGCGTATCGCTCGGTCGGCCGGACGGTGCCTCCACGACGGCGAGCCGTCGGTGGGGGCCGACCTCGGCATCCAGTGACCCGATCATCTCCGACCGGGCAATCGCGGCCCCCGCGACGACCCGTGTCCGTGTGTGGCCTGGGGGGGTGAGCCCGATGCGCGTTGACGCCAGAGTGTGACCAGCCGAGGAGCCCCTCGGCACCAGACCGCACCAGTCCTCCGGAGTGCGTTGGACCGGCCGGGCCCTCCCCGGCGCACCCCGGCGTTCCCGTCGAGCAGAGCAGGCCCCGATGACCTACGCCACCGAAGACAACATCACCGACCTCGCCGTCGACCGATGGGCGACGGCCCACGACCCCCGGCAGGCAGAGGTGCTGACCAGCCTCGTGCGTCACCTGCACGACTTCGCACGCGAGGTCCGACTCACCGAGGACGAATGGATGGCCGGGATCCAGTGGCTGACCCGCGTGGGCCAGATCAGCGACGACAAACGCGAGGAGTTCATCCTCGCGTCGGACGTCCTCGGGATCAGCATGCTCGTGGTCCAGATGAACAACCGCTTCGGACCCGGCGCCACGCCCGCGACGGTCCTCGGGCCGTTCCACATCAACGGCTCACCGCCCGCGCCCTACGGGTGGAACATGTCCGACGGGATCGAGGGGACCCCGTTCTTCATCACCGGCACCGTGCGGTCAGTGACCGGTGAGCCGATCGCCGGGGCCGTGCTCGACGTCTGGCAGGCCGACGCCGACGGCACGTACGAGGCACAGCTCGACGTCGACGAGGCACGGCTGCGCGCGAAGTACCACACTCGCGAGGATCCGCAGCATCGTCCCGCTCGGCTACGCCATCCCCATGGACGGCCCCGTCGGTGACCTCACGGTGAGTGATCATGTGGCTGGGTGGGTGGGGTCGCCGTCCACGAAGGCCGGTGACCGTAGTCGGGTTGAAGGGGTCAGCCCAGTGACGGTGGACCGACTGGTTCAGTGGTTAGCAGCTGACGCCAGGGTTGAAGTCGGCGAACATGCCAGCCGGGTTCTTGGCCCAGATCCAGGCGTGGGTGAGGTAGAACGCCGGGCCGGGGGGTGGGACCAGGATGTGCATGCGCATCCCGAGCACGGAAGGGGGCGTGGAGACCCCGGGCGGGTTGGAATCCGCGCTGCGCACGACCCATTCGACGGCGACCAGCTTCAGGCCGTCGGATGAGGGTGCGTAGACCAGCGCCTCGGGCTCCAGGGCGTCGACGGCGTTGTCGGCCATCAGTACGGCGTTGAAGTAGTGGTAGCCCATGGCCCCTGCGGTGGGGTGCGAGACGCAGCCGGCGACGATCCGGTTCTCGGAGCCGTTGACCCAGCCGAGCTCGTACCCGTCGGCCACAGCCTCCGCGACCCGCTGGTACTTGGCGGTGGCAGCCCGCACCTGGGCGAGCTGGGCCCCCATGCCCGCAGCGTGCGCCCCGTGCTCGTCGACGGGAGCGGTCTGGTCACCGACCGCGATGGTGGGGTGCACCGCCACCGCAGCCAGGACCGGGGCTGCCACGGCCAGAGCTAGCAGTGCCTTGCGGCGGTTCCGGCTGCGGTCCTTGGGTTCTTCGGCATCTCGCGCTCCTTGTCGTCGTGCGGGGCGGTGGATCGGGGAGGGCTCACCAACACATTGACGCCGCGAACACTGAGGCGTGGGGTTTGGGCACCGCACCGGCCAGCGTCGGGCAGCGGGTCGCTTGTGGGCCGTACGGGTCGACCTGGCGGGCGTGGGACCGCTGGCACCCGGACCTGGCGTCGTCCTTGGTGAAGGTGGCACGCGTCAATGCCTGCGTGGCGGGCGACAGATGCGCGGAGTGCTGGTCATCCGAAGTTGCCCGGCGGGAGACTAAACCCGGCGGCGCCCTCGATGCGTCGTTGAGGTAACAGACCCTTTGCGCCGCACCGCTGGTGCGGGCGAGGGGGCGGTCAGGAGGCCGGTGTGCGGGCGCGGGAGGAGGAGCGGTACGTGCGGTTCGTCGCTGAGCGGCACGCCGGCCTGTACCGCACGGCGTTCCTGCTGACCGGGAACCACCACACCGCGCAGGACGCGGTGCAGTCCACCCTGGTGAAGGTGTACCTGTCCTGGAAGCGGGTGCGCCGCGCGGACCGCCCGGTCGCGTACGTGCAGCGGATGCTGGCCAACGAGGTGGCCTCGATGCACCGCCGCCGCTCCGCGGGCGAGGTCCCCACCGAGCGCCCGCAGGACCTGCCCGGCGCGCGCGACCAGGCCGGACCCGAGGAGCGGCTGGTGGAGGCGCAGACCGTGTGGCAGGCGTTGGAGACGTTGAGTGAGCGGCAGCGGGCGGTGGTGGTGCTGCGCTACTACGCCGACCTGTCCGAGGCCGAGATCGCCGACACCCTCGGGATCGCGCCCGGTACCGTCAAGGCCCACGCCCATGCGGCGCTGGCCGCGCTCGGCACCACTTTGCGAGCGACGGACCCGTTCGCGCAGACCCGGGTGGAGGAGGCGACATGAGCACCGAGCGCCTGGTCCGCGAAGCCCTGGAGAACAGCGTCAAGGGCCTGCCCTGTCCCGAACCTAAGTTCGAGCAGCTCCTCGCAGCCGGCCGCGCGGCGCGGCGCCGCCGGGTGGCAACGGTCGCCTCGCTGGCCGCCGCGGCGGTACTGGTCCTGGTCCTGGCCGGGCTCACCTTCGCCTGGGTCGGGCGGGCGGGGACAGCCCTGGAGCCGGTGCCGGCCAACCCGACCACCAGCGCGACGATCGGGGCGCCGCCGTCCGAGTTGCAGCAGTGGATCGACGCCCTCCCGGCCGGGGCACCGCCAGCGACCCCGTACTGGCACGACGGAACCTTGTACGTCAACAGTGAGCAGATTCCCGCCCCGTACGCCGCGGTTAACCTCCGGGCCGCCGGTGACACCGTCCTGGTGGCCGGCTACGACAGCGAAGCCAAGGATGCTGGGCCGTCGCAGTGGGGGTTAGTCCGGGGAGGCCGGCTCGAACTGCTTCCGGTGCCGTCGGGTATTTTCGAGGCGGACCTGAGCGTCGACGGCCGCATCGCGTACTGGGTGACTCACGTGCCGGGCACCACGCGGTTCTTCACCTGGGACACCGAGACCAACACCGCCCTAGCTTCGCGCACAGTGAACGGTCGCCAAGTCGAGCTGTGGGGCATCGACGCCGCCGGGAACGGCTACTGGGCCCCGGAGGCCGACCCCGTCCCCTACAACACCCGGTGGGACATCCGCGCCAACACGGATACGGCGACCGACCTAACCTTCGGGCCCTGGGACCCGCCGGAGTCGTTTGAGGAGTTCATTCCGTGGATGCACAACGAGGACCCGTACCGTTCCCCGGACGGCACCAAGGTCGTCGTCACCGGTTCCGTCCCATCGGACTCACCGTCTGACTGCTGCTTGGACCAGCTGCGGGTGCGACCGGTGGGGCCGGACGCCTCGCTCGAACCCCAAGACGTCACCACGCTGTCCCTCTCCCAGGTGCTGCCCTCCTACAACTCGATCCACTTGGACGACTCGAACGGGTACTGGGTGTGGTGGGAGTCCAACGACTCCGTGCTGGTGAGCGTCGACGGCGATTCCCGCACCTACCTGGTGCGCTGCCCGGCCGACGGCGGGGACTGCCAACGCGTCGTAGACCTCGCCCCCCGGACCGACACCCCCCACCAGGCGGATGGCTCGTACTACCCCCACTGGGATGGCTGGGCGTTCGCCCGGGCGCCGGTATCGCAGTAGTCCTCCCGACATATCAACGCCGAAGAAGGCGACCCCACGGACTCACCCTCGGTATCCGCGCCAGATTTCAACATGCGTCAAGTAGCCGCCTGTCGGGACGACATGCTTCGGGCGACGATCGTGCGCGTCACCAGTCCGTTACACAACGTTCCTTTCGGTGAGGGCCTCCACGTGGAGCGCAGGGATTTCCTCCGCAAGCGCCCGTCGATCGGACTGTCACCTACGGGCCAAGGCCTCGACGATCTCGTCGATGGCTGACCTCCACGTGATGCGAAGCGCCATGGCGTACGTCTCAAGGTAAGCCGACGTGACGTCGCCGAAGGCGCGGGAGATCAGGTGGCCGCTCGACTCCGGATCAGGCGGCCTGAGGTACAGGAGCGTTCTGAGAATCGCGAGTCTGAGGGCGCCTTCTCCGAGGTGATCTGTGGAGGCCGCCGCGGACTCAGCGGCGTAAGAATCCAATTGCTTGATAGTGGCGAGATGTATGAGGGCAAGTCCGCACGTGGCGAGGCCAATCGGGTACGGCGTCCAGTGCAGCATTTCCGCTGCAGTCGCCCGTGCGGCTAGCCAATCGCAGATGACCTCCTGCCGGAAACGTGGTTCAGAGAGGCGAACCGAGGCCATCTCTGTCAGGGCCGACGCCGTCTGTCGAGGTTCCTGCGTGCGATCACCATGCGCATACGCGAAGAACCGCAGGATCGGCTCGCGCTTGAGCGAGTCGTTGGCGGCCGGGACCCAGTTTCCTAGTTCTATTAGAACTTGCGACTGAACGCGCCCGAGTTCGTCGTCCAATTGGTCGAGGAAGTTCGCGTGGTGCAGGAGCGCGTGCACCAGTTCATGCGCAGTGGTGAAGAGCCATTGCCCACGAACCAGCATGTCACCTTGCTGCCACGCCCCCCGCGACAGCGCGGTGACGTCCCGGAAGTCCTTCTGGGCGGCGTTGAAGATCTCCACGAAGGCGTTGGCTACGGCATTCCTGCCAGCCAGCGAGAGCCTCTCCGCCAGCACCATCCCCATGTACGCGGCTGCCAGCTCCTGCGGACAGGAGGGGATGACCATCGGCCGCGTCATGTCCTCGAAGATGTCGATTAGATGTTGATCGAGCACCACCGAGACCGCCTGTGACGTCCAGCGAGTATGCGGAAAGGCGCGAGACGTGCGGATAACCTCCGGGCGCGAGCGGACGGGAAGATCCGCGTCCAGGTGCTGACCTATGTGATTCCAAAGTGCGCTGACGCGAAATTCATTCTCGGTGTCCATCAATGGTTCGACGCCTGCGTAGCAATCGTCGCCGAACTCGATGGCCAGACGCTGCTTCAAATTCACTGAGACTCCGGGGCTACGACCCGTATGATCCGCTCAACCTCGTCAGCCGTGTACCCCCGCAACTCCCTTCCGTCGTGCACGACGACAAACCCCTTCCGTGCCTCCACGCGGGCATTCGCCCAGATTCGGAAGAAGGGCAGCGTCGCCGTGGATAGTGCAACGAGCACCTGCGCGACGGTCGCGCCGTCAAAGGGATGAACCATCTCGACGTCCTCGTCGCTGTGGATGCTCTGAACGAGAGCAGTCAGCTCCTGCGCGTCGCTAGCGGGCAGCCGGACGATCACATGGACAGTCATGGCTCGAGTGTGACATGGCGCCAGACGCACGTAGGCGTTACCCGCGCGGACCACCTGCCGCGGGCTGGGCCCGTTCGATAATCGCATCAGTGCGTTGGGACACATACCGGGGAACTCCCGCCCTTGGGGACACGATGAGCAGCCCCGGGGAGAAGCAAGACACAAGCCACTCTCCGCAGGCTTCACATGTCGAACATCGACGTGCGTCATAGCGCCGCCTATCGCCAACTTAGGGACGACACCGTCCAGCCTTGTCTCGGATTGTCCAGGCTCGTGCCGCCGCAATGGCACATCGTGGGTCGTCACTGTGGACGCGGCCGCAGAAGGAGCCGCGCTGCTGAAGTGCTCGCCGACCGAGGCGGTTCCTGACAGCGTGGGCTCCAGGCTGGGTTGCCTGGGGTCATCGGCGCCGACCGATGAGGTAGAAGCGGTGGACCGGCTCGCCCTCACTGGGCACGACACCGCGCTGGTACCACTCCAGGTCGGTCAGGCCGGCCGCCTCTGCAGCTGCGATGACGGTGGCTGGGTCGTGGTGGAGGAAGTCAAGATCGATCGGGATGTCCCATAGCTCGGCGACGTGCCTGATCGATGGACCGGCGAACAGACTGAGCACCAGGTGGCCGTCCGAGCGCAGCGGGCGAACGAGGGCGACGATTGCCTCGCGAAGCTCGGACGCGGCGAGGTGTAGGAGGGAGTACCACGCGAGCACCACGCCCCACCCATCCGCATCGACGGGGCGCATCAGGTGACGCAGGTCGCGCACCTCGAACGTGATGTCGCGATGGGCGCGCCGAGCTTGCGCAACCATCTCGGCACTCAGGTCCGATCCCACTACCCGAGCACCGTGGTCGCGCAGGTAGGCGCTGATCAGGCCGGGGCCGCAGCCGACATCTGCCACGGGGTGGCCGCCCGCCAGATCGACGACCCGCTCCAGGAGCCACCGCTCGAAGGGTGTGTCGTCGAGATCCGAGGCGAGCCTGGTCGCATAATCGCCGGCGAGCGAGTCGTATGCGGCGCTCACCTTGGCGTCACGAGCCTGCGACCCCTCGGCAAGGATGCTCTCCAGGTCGACCGCCTCGGAGGCCGCGTGCGCGTCCGAAGGCAGCTCCACCGGCCCGAGCAGGTGGATCCAGCGCGGGTCCTGCCGGCCGGGGAGCCGGGCGAGTTCCTGGACGAGCGGCTCCTCCCGGCAGGCGAGCCTGGTCAGGCAGTCCTCGACCGCAGCCCGGTCAGTGAACCTGTGCAGCCGCTCAGTGCGGGTCCTGAGCTCACCTGCGGATTGTGGGCCGCGCAGCAGCAGCACGGTGATGAGCGCACGCTCGCCGGGATCAAGACTGAGCGCCTCGTCCAGGAGCTGGTGGAACTTCAAAGTCCGCTGGCCGCGCCCGTCCCAGACCACCCGCACCAGCCCTTTCGCCTTGAGCGCGCGCGCACTGGACTCGACCGTCTGGTCGCCGTACTCAACGACCGGGTCCCGGCTGGTGCTCTGGTTGCACGCCGTGCGCAGCGAGTTGACGGTGAGGGGATAGCCGGTGGGCACGGTGACCTGCTTCTCCAGCAAGGCCCCGAGGACCCGCTGCTCGGTGGGCTCCAGGTGTGGCAGGGGCGGCATGCCTTCTCCTTCCGACCGTTAGCTCAGTGTCTTCTCGGCACGGCCGAGCGTGCCTCGGTGCTGCTAGTCATCGGGCGGGCTCTGGTTCGTCATCTCGCCTCGCCCCGGCGACGGTAGAAACCGACCTCCCACTCGATCCGTTCCTCGGCCCGGCCGAGGACCGGCGCCATCAGCCAGCCAGGCCGCCACGCCCAGACCCCCCGCTTCACACGCCGGATACCCCGACCGAGCACCGGCCCCATGACAGCCCAGCCGGGTCTCGAAACCGTCGGCCTCGTCGCTCACGCACTCAGCGTAGGCGTCAGGGCAAAGCGCCCACCCTGTCTTGAGTGCCTCCGTCACGCGCGCCCAAACGGTGCTGCAATTCGCGGCTGTCGACCTCCTCTCCTCCCAACGGCCTGCCGCCGATGACGAGCAGCCGCACAGTGCCCCCTTTCGCCGCGCATGACGAGTGTCCCTGCAAAACGGGGAACGAGCCAATGTACGCAGGGGTCAGCCCTTCATGCGGCGGGCGCTCACTTCGGATCCCGGTCCATACCGAGGGCGCGTCGGTCATCGTCGTCGAGGTACAGGCTCACCTGTCTGAGTCGTTCTGGAACCTCGACTTTGACGAGAACGAGTGGACCCGGGAAGTGCCCTGCGTGTGGCGCGGGCGGTGTCTCGCGACTCCGCGCGGAGAAGCGTGTGGAGAAGGGCAAGTTCGGCCGAACGCGAACGGCGCGCGGCTATAAGGCGATTGACTTTCGCTGTCACATCTGCAAATTGGTCCTTGAGACAGAGCAGCTGGTGGACGCCACCCCCGATTTTGAGAGTTGGGAAGAAGACCACACGTTGGACTTTTGGGGTCAGGATGTCGGACACGAAAAGAAGTAGGTCGATCAGCTCCCCTCCCGTCACCTTCCGAGAGTGCGTCATTTCGCCAGCCGACCTTGCTCACCGCGGCACATCCGGTATTCGCCAGGCCCCTTTCGGTGCTGAGCGTGGACCAGCCCAACCGTCGCGCGACCCTTGGCGGGAGGACCCACCCTCAAGGACGGGAGTTCGGGCTACTCCGGCAGTAGCTCGCTGAACAGCTCCACGTACTGGATGAGGTGCCGGTCACCGAGGAACTGGTCACGCACTCTCTTGCCGGCGGCATCACCCAGCCGCTGTGCGAGGTCGTCATCATCGAGCACGCCAGCGATCAGGTCCGTGAAGCCACCCAGGTCCGATGGGTCGGCCAGCATCAAGCCACTCTCCGCGTCGACGATCTGATCCTGGATGCCACCGACGGCGGTGGCGACGACGGGACGGTTCTTCCACATCGGCTCGGTCACCGTCAGCCCGAAGCCCTCGACGAGGCTCTTCTGCACCACGACAGTGGCGTGCCGCTGCAACGCGTTGACGAGGTGGGCGTTCTCGTCCACGTCGTCCATCGGCAACGACATCAAATGTACGCGTTGCCTCGCCTGAATCGGCAGCGCCTTCCAAAGGTCGACGCACTCGAAGAGCACCTCGGCACCCTCGGGGTCGTCGCTCACCCCCAACACATCGGGCCCCGCCAGGCAAAGGTGCGTATCGCTCGGCAGTCTGGACAGGTTGGTGGCGAAGGCGGTCAGAACCCCGGCCATGTCCTTGAGCCGGTCCCAACGGCTGACCTGTAGCACCACGCGCCCGTCCCTTGGCACCACGTCGCCGGCGACCACGAGGTTGCCATGGGCGCGCACCGTACCAGTGGAGCCGTCGCGCCGGCCGAAGGCGAGGCTGCCTTGCTCTGCGGGCCTGTCGACAAGGCCGGCGTAGCGCAGCGTCGCGTCGACATCGGCTGGTGGCAGCATGACGTTCTTGGTGCTGAACGGGTCCAGCGACGGAGGGATGATCCGCGAGCGTCGCCGATCAAGCCAGCGGGGACCGTAGGCTTCGCGGGAAAAGACGGTGGCCTCCGCCCGACTCACGTAGGGCCTCAAGAAGTCCCAACCCGCGTCGGTCAGTTCGGTCGGTGTGTCCCGGCCGATGTGACACCGCCACACAACATGCGCGCCTGCCGCACGTAGCCCATCCGCCATCCCTGCTGCCTGCGGGTCATGCAAGAGCACGATGTCCCCAGCCCGCACCAGGGACAACATGTTGTCCAGGTTGCCGGCGAGGACCGACTCGTACTCCGCTCGCTCCGCTTCACCCAGTGAGCCACCGTCACCAGGTGAGCCGTGCAGGAAGTTGTGCAGGCGCTTGGTGATCCGGAAGAACCTCGGGTTTCCGTCCAGGACCAGCCACCGGGCGTCGACCCCCGCCCCGCGGGAATAGGCCAACAGCGTCGTGAGCATCTCCGCGACCCCCCCACCGGAGGCCGTCGCGTTCACGTTCCACACGACCCGACCATCCAGGATGCGCCGTGCCAGCGCCACGTTGTTGTTGAGCCGCCCAGCACGCTCCGCGTCCAGAAGCCGTGCCAGCCGGTTCAGCGATACCGGGTCGATGCGAACCTCACGCATACCCCACTCTCCCACCTGAGAGCCCGGCCTGCTGTCGACGTCGCTCGAGTCGGAGGCGGGTCTGAGTTCCTACGGGTTGTCAAGCGGCGTTGAGCGGACCCGGGAGGCCACGGCGACGTCGTCACCTCTTCGCCACGCTAAGCGCCTATGACAGGCAGCCATTGGCATGGGCAGAACCTCGACGAAGCCGAGGACATGACGCTCAGCGCGGCGGCTGGCCAGCTCGACGTGCCGGAGATCGCTGACTGGTTGGCAGCCCGCCTAGGACCCGCGTCAAAGCCCCGCTTGGCGCAGTGTGACGCCAAAGGGGGTGCACTGCAGTCCGGGCGCGAAGCAGAATCCATGGCGCTGGCCCACGAGCCGGCGCGCGCCGCGAACTGCTCATCGACGGTGACCGGATCGCCTGCCACACGGCGCCCCACCCACCCGTCGGAGCGGGGCCCTGGAACGGTACTCAGCCGACAAGAGGTCCCTTGAAGGAGGGGTTGCCGCCCTCGTAGGACTTCTTCTCCCGGCCGCAGTGGGAGCACAGGTCGTACCCGCCGCCAGGCCCGCTCTTCTCCCGGTTCACGTGGTGCTCCCATTGGTGGAAACCGACCAGACACAGGACACGGCGCATGCTGCACCTCCAGCGCGACGAAGATCCCATCATCATCCACCGCCGTACAGCGACAGGCAATCCTCCGGTCATCGCCGGCGTCCGAGCCCCTCGTGGGCAACCCAACCCTGCGATCCGTCGGTAAACACCCCGCTCGACAGCTTCCCGGCCGTGACGCCGACACGAACTCGGCCAGTGATCCGATCCGTCCCTACCTTGAGGGACACCGAAGTGCGTCATTGCGCCGCGTCCGGGCGTCAGCGCCCCAACTCTCCTGCGCCATAGCCAGCGGCGGCTGCGAGGTGAAGCATGGAGAGATGACCGAGCACGAGGACTTCATTACTTGGGTGAACACTGTCCTTCTGGACGCCGAAGTGGCAGTGCACAACGGTGATGCATCCTTGCGACGCGCCATCTGGTCACGCAACGATCCCGTCACTGTGCTGGGCGCCTGGAGGAATGCCAACGGTCAGACAGAGCTCGATCAGCTGTTCGCCCACCTCGCCGACAACTTCTCGGATTGCACGTCCTACCAGTTCGAGCTCATGGCGGCGGAGGTGGTGGGCGACGTGGCCTATACCGCGGGCTTCGAGCACACGGCGGCGTCGGTCGACGGGGTGCCGCGCGCCTACTCCGTGCGGGCAACGCAGATCTATCGGCGAGAGCATGGACAGTGGAAGGTGGCGCACCGGCACGGGAGCGCACCACCTGACTGACCCAGGAGACGCGGAGGCGCTGCGCGTGTTACCTCCGCACGAAGACGCTCGGGTGCAGGAAGCCGAAGGCGAATGTTGCCTCGAACATGCCAACTGAACCATTGCCTGTCAGGGGCCACGGCGGGACGATGGAACGTCCCTTCGTGACGCTCCAGGTGGCACGCGGCACGTTGCCCGTCCCTGACGTTGGCCGCCTGACCTGATTCCGTCCGGATGTGGTGGGGTGCGGCCCGATGTGGGCGCTTGTTAGCGGGGGCGAGTGACTGAGGACTAAGGAGCGAGACGTGGCAGCAACCGGTTTGGCGGTCATCCGCCAGATGGTCGAGCGGACCAACGCCCACGACCTCGAGGGTATGTCGGCCTTGATGCATGAGGACTACCAGAGCGAACAGCCCTTTCATCCGGCCCGCGGCTTCGGCGGACGGGCGCAGATGAAGGCGAACTGGGGCGCAATCCTCACCGGCGTGCCCGACTTGCGCGCCGAGGTCCCTGCGTCGGTGCAGGACGGGGACATGGTGTGGAGCGAGTGGCACTGGTGGGGCACGACCGAGCAGGGTGAGCCGTTTGACCTGCGCGCGATCACCCAGTTCACGGTCCGGGACGGTCTCATCGTCCGTGGCCGGCTCTTCGCGGAGCTCGTCGAGCAGGGCGGAGCCGACATCAACGACGCCGTCGAGGCCGAGTCCGGCCACCGCCCACAACTGAAGGACTGAGCCGGCTCAACGAAGCCGGGTTCCTGGTCAAGCCTTGGCCGTCCCGCCAGGAGTCCACGACCATAGCCCCACCCAACGTTTCCGAGGGAAGCCGCGTGTTCGGCGGGACGCGGCCGGAGAGAGCCGACAAGATCAACGCGGATCGACGTGCGTCGCTACGCCGCCTGGCGACCAGGTTGCCCGTGCCCCGGTGCCGTCCAAGACGGCAATCATCTCGGGTGAGTCTCCGGCTTGGCCGGGGGTGAGCGTGAAGGACAGAACCCCGCGACCGGCGTCGATGGCGGCGTGGGTCTTGGTGCCCCAGCCGCCGCGGGAGCGTCCCAACGCGTGGTGATCCGGCTCTCCGGCAACGGAACCGACGCTGTCGCGCCGTGCCCCGGCGGCGTGGATGTGGGCGCGAGCAGTGGTCGAGTCCACCGACACCTGCCAGGACAGCTTCCCGGTGGCGTCGGCGGCCGCGCGCAGCGCGTCCTCGACCAGGGACCACACCCCGAAGACCTGCCAGCACGCGAACAGCGCACACACCCGCCACCACGGCCCGTACCGGCCCGGGACGTCCCGCCCACGGACACCCGGCTCGGGTGCGGTGACGGACACCGTCGACCAGAGCTACTCCGGGGGGCCCGCCTCATCCCGCGGACACGCCGTAACCCCACCAGTCACTTTCGTAACAGGTCCTAGAGGCTGGCGACGTTGAGGAGGGGTTCCTGGGTGGTGTCGGGGTCTCCGACCCAGTTGGTGGTGCCGGTGTCACGCAGGGCGGCGCGCACTTGTGCTGGGGTTGCCCCGGGGTGGGTGGACAGGAAGAGCGCCGCCGCGCCGGCGACGTGGGGGCTGGCCATCGAGGTGCCCGAGATGGACCGGTAACCGCCGCCGCGCCAGGTCGAGGTGACGCACACCCCTGGTGCGGTCAGGTCGACGTCCGGGCCGTAGTTGGAGAAGTTGGCGAAGGTGTCGTCGTAGCCGATTTGGCAGGTCGGGGTGCCCACACCGCCCGGCTGTCCGTCGAAGTCGGTGATCGCGGAGACGGTGATGACCTCCTCGTAGGTCGCCGGCACGAACCCCGCGGCGTTGGTGGCGGCGTTGCCTGCCGAGACCACGTAGGCCACTCCTGCCGAGGTGGAGCGGCAGATCGCCTCACGTAGGCCGTGGTCCGTGCACGACCCTTCACCGCCGGACCCACCCAGGCTCATGTTCGCCACCTCGATGGTGTCGGCGTGGGCCGTCACCCAGTCAATCCCGCAGATGATCGAGGACCACAACCCGCTACCGCCGGCGTCCAGGACGCGGACCGCCCACAGGCGGGCGCCGGGGGCCACACCGACCACACCAATGTTGTTGTCCTTGGCGGCGGCGGTGCCGGCCACGTGCGTGCCGTGCCCGTTGAGGTCGAGGTAGGAGTTGTTGCCCTGGATGCAGTTGACACCGCCGACGACGTTGAGGTCGCGGTGCTTGGGGTCGAGGCCGGTGTCCAGGACGGCGATGTCGACGTCGACGGCGCCCCGGCCGTCGCCAGCGACCGCTGAACTGTCGTCGGCCCCGACCCGGTCGATGCCTGGCGGGACGCTCTGCGCGCTCATCCGCACCACGCGGTCGGGCAGGACCGCGGCCACCCGCGGGTCCGCGCTCAGGCTGGTCGCGGCTGCTGGAGTCAGCGACGCCGCGTACCCGGTGAGGGCGTGCCGGTAGACATGGGTCACCGACGCCCCCCGCGACCGTTCGTGGTCTGCCGCGACAGCCCCAGGATCAGCGCTCGGGTGCACGGCGACGATGTACTTCGCGGTGGGGCCCGGTGCCGCGGCCGCGGTCAGGGCGGGGACGACACCACCCGACAAGGCCAGTGACGCGGCGAACGTGACGACGGCGATCCGGGTGCCTCTCACGGGTCCCTCCCCTTCCGCAGCCGACGCACGCCGGATGCCCCAGCAGTAGCGTAGACCCTGTGACGCACGCCACACTACGGGCAGCCGACCCCTACGGCGGCCCACCTGGGCTGCATTGACGGTGGGCCGGCCCGGACCGAAAAGGGGTAGGTCAGTGAAGGTCTCACAACGTCTCGCAGCAGCGGTCGCCGCCGCCCTGACCATGGTCGCGATCACCGGCACGCCGGCGCTCGCGGCCCCACCGAGCAACGACGTCTACGGCGGGGCTGAGGTCATCGCGGCCGTCCCGTTCAGCACCTCGCTCGACACCAACGAAGCGACCACCGACGCCGACGACGCCGAGATGAACGCCACCTGCGGCGCACCGGCCATGGACGCCAGCGTCTGGTACACCTTCACCTCAGCCACCGACCAGGCCTATTTGGCCGACGCCTCGGCATCCAACTACAGCGCAGGCGTGTTCGTGGCCGTCGGCGCCCCGGGAAGCTTCGAGGTCCTGGCCTGCGGGCCCGGTGGCGCCGCCTGGGAGGCGACGGCCGGCCAGACGTACTCCATCCTGGTCATCGACGACCAGGACGACGGTGGGGGCAACGGCGGCCTGATGGAGCTGACCGTCGGCGTGGCGCCCCCGCCGCCCGCGCTCGACGTCACGGTCAACCCGACCGCCCAGTTCGACTCCAAGACCGGATCGGCCATCCTGTCCGGGACCATCACCTGCGGGGCCGACGCCGAGTTCGCCTTCCTCGAGGCCCAGCTCACCCAGCGCGTCGGACGACTGCTCATCCGCGGCTTCGGCGGCACCGAAGTCACCTGCGACGGCACCACCCGACCGTGGACCATCGAGGTGCTCGGCGACAACGGGCTCTTCAAGGGCGGCAAGTCCGCCAGCGCGACCTTCGCCGCGGCCTGCGGCGCGGCCTTCTGTTCGGAGTACTTCAACGAGTCCACCATCCAGCTCAAAGGCAAGCGGTGAGAGCCACGGTCTACTGCTGACCCACCACCACCGGATGGTTCGCCAAAGGTAGGCGGCCCCGGGGATCCTGTCGAGACTCTCGGGGCTGGATCCTCGAGCGAGAGGTAGGACGTCACCGGCCGAGGCGCTCGAGCACATCGGCGTAGCGAACACGGGCCGCGGCGGACAGTTCCCTCACCCGGTCCTGGTGAACACGACGAGCGGCAGCGTCGCGGATTGCGCGCACGGTTGCCTCCTGCTTGCGGACGACGTTGCCCAACGGTTCCAGGGAGACCAGCGCGAGCCCCGCCCCGGTCCCATGACCGCTCCAACCTGCAAGCGGGTGCCCCTGCGGTCGGGTTGTGTGCGCCGTCGTAACCGGCGCGTGTGCCGGCGGGTACAGACGGCAATCGTCTCGGGCGGCAGAACTGGATAGTCCGATTCGTCGGGAGTCTCTCCCGTGGGCTGCCGTCCTCGGCGGTGCGAGCAAAGGAGTATCCGATGTGGTTCTGGATCGCTGGGATGGCCGCTTTCCTGATCGTCTTCCTGCTGACCAAGGGGGTAGCCTCCCGCCGGGGAGCCTTCCCCAAGGTGCGCACGGAGAGGTTGACCGGTTCGGGCGCGGTACTGATCCTCGGCCTCGCGCTCGCCGCCTGCACCGGCTCGGGGCAGGGTGCAGACCCGAGCGGGACCATCTCGTCGGCGACCGCGCCTTCGCTGTCTCCGGCGGAGTCCTCTACCGGTCTGCCATGGCCAGCGGCGCCGACCTCCGCGCTGCTGCCCGAGCGAGCCACAACGATGCTCGCCGAGATGCAGCGCTGGGTTGACAAGGAGTTCATGCCCGGCGCGACGGCAGCCGTGGTCTCACCCGACGGAGTGTGGACCGCGGCCGTCGGCGTCGACGGGCAGGGGGCCCGGCTGCAGTCCGCCTCGGGCATGTCGCTGGGCCAGGTGACCCAGACGTTCGTGGCATCGCAGGCGCTGCTGCTGGCCGAGCAGGGCAAGCTCGACCTGGACGCCCCTGCCTCGAGGTACGTGCCCGTGCCGCAGCTGGCCAACGGCGCCACCACCCGCCAACTGCTGGGCCACCGCGCCGGGATCCCCGACCCCGGGCAGGAGCCGTACGCGACGGTGTTCACCGCCCCCGAGGCCCATTGGTCGACCGAACAGTTCCTCGCGCCGGTGCCGAAGGCGACCGCGTCGCCGGGCGAGAAGTTCTACGAGGACACCACCAACTACGTCCTGGCCGGGCTCGTCGTCGAGAAGGCCTCCGGGCGGAGCATCGCCACCGCGATCGACGCCGACCTGTGGACGCCGCTGGGCCTGGAACGGCTGGCCTACCAGGACGAGCAGGCCCTGCCCGAGCCGATCGCCGCTCCCGGCCAGGACGAGGGCCTACCGCAGGGGCAGACCGGCCGGCCCTACCTGCCCTTCCGCTCCATTGCCAGCGCCATTGCCGCGTCCCACGGCGCCGCTGGCGACGCGGCATCGGTGGCCCGGTGGGGGTACGCGCTCTATGGCGGGCAGGTGCTCACCCCGGACAGCGTCGCCCAGCTGACCGACTTCGACCAGGACGTCGGCCCCGGGTACGGCTTGGCCACCATCGACTTCACCCAGCCCTACTGGTTCAAGTGGCACATCGAGGGCCACGGTATGCGAGGTTCGCTCGTCGGCTACCGCAGCGTCCTGGCCGTGTACCCCGAGCACCACCTCAGCGTCGCGATCCTCACCCCCTCCGCAGTCGACGTCCTTCCCTACGTGCGCTACATCGTCAACGCCGGACGCCTCTTGGAATGAGGAGCCAGATCAGCAGTGGAGGGCGGTGCACACCACAAGGATCACGACGGGAGGGTCGACAACCGTCTGTGGAAGCACATCAAGCCGCCCGGATCCGCCAGCACAAGGGCACTTGATGGGGTGCGTCACCCACGCCGGCGGCCCTCTTCCTGATGGGCGGTATCGACGGCGCCTCGGGCCGTGTTCTATCGACTTCTGAACCAGCGGATGGCCGAGGCGGTGCCGATCATGCCTGGCCACAGCCACCAGCCGAAAAGCGGGAAGAGGAAGGTGTCGAGCTGGAGGGTGGGGACGATGTGGGTGATGGTGGTGAGTGCGCCGGCTGCGGCGATGGTGAAGCCGGCCCAGCAGACCCAGCGGGTGATCAGTTGGCATCGCAGCGCCAGCCATGAGTAGGTGGCGATCAGTGCCATGCAGGGAACCAGGATGGTGAGGGTGTAGAGCCACTCGGCCACGGCGGTCACCTGGTAGAGGGTGGCGACCGTCTCGTCGGTGGCTCCAGCGAGCTGCTCGGGCCGGGCGAAGAGGGACGAGACCGCGGTGAGGAACAGGCTCTGCGTCGCGATGACCCCGGCCAGGCACACCATCACGGGGGGCCCGATCGAGGCGGGTCGTGCCTGACGCACCTGTTGGGCCAGGATGGCCACGAAGATGACCAGGAGCATGATCGTGGCCAGGGCTGCCAGCGTGTTGACCTGAATCGTGCCGGCGTTGTCGATGGCGAAGCGGCGGACGACGGTGGCCGTCGCGGTGCCGGGGTCGGGTGCCGACTCCGGTGCGAAGGTGGCGAGGCTGGCCAGGAACATCGCCAGGCCGAGCAGTGCTGCGTGGCCGGTCAGCCGGCGCTCACGTGCGGGGCTGTCCCGCAGCGTGAGAGTGGGTCGTGGGGTCGTTGTCATCGTCTTCCTCCTGGTGCAGGGGTGTCAGCCCACCGTGCTCCCCACCGGTGCCGCAGTGCGTCCACCCTGGGTCGCGATGCGGTCAGCCTCAGGTCGCGGCCACGGTGGGACCTCTACACCTGGTCCTTGCGCGTGGGTACCGTCGTTGGGATGAACCGTTGGCATGCTGTCCGTCCCACGCGGGCCGAGTCCGTGCTGGCGGTGGTGCTCCTGTGCGTGGCGCTGGCCGAGGCGGTGTTCTCCGACGAGCAACCGGCTCCCACGCTGGTTCGCGTGACTGCTGCGGTGGTGCCCCCGGTCGCGGTCGCGTTCAGCCGGACGTGGCCCGAAGGCGCCGCAGCTGCCGTGGTGGCCGTATTCCTGCTGGACTCCATGACACCGTCGCCGGCCGGGACGCTTGGCGCCGGATTCGCCTGGCTGGCCGTGGTGTTCGCCGTGGCGGCGTGGTCGCGTCAGCCCGGGCCGTGGCTGCTGGCGCTCGTGGTCGCCGGCACGATGCGTGACCTTCGCGCCGCCGACTTCGAGGCCTCGGACGTGGTCATCGACTGGGCCTTCTTCGCTGCTGCGGCCGGTGTCGGTCACCTCGTACGTCGCCGCACGGCGCAGGCCGAGATGCTGGCCACCCGACTCGAGATCGCCGACGCCGAGCGTGAGGCCGAGACCGCGCAGGCGGTCACCCGCGAGCGAGCCGCCATCGCCCGGGAGCTGCACGACGTCGTGGCGCACGCTGTGAGCCTGATGGTCGTGCAGGCCGGCACGGCACGGCCCATGGCTGAGCGGATCGACCGCGAGCTCGCCGGCGTCCTGGAGACCATCGAGAACACCGGACGCGAGGCCCTCACCGAGCTGCGCCGCCTCCTCCACGTCCTGAGGACCACGGACGAGGCCGACGTGGCGCCTCTGCCGGACCTGCACCGAGTCACCGAGCTCGTCGACGGCATCCGCCGTGCGGGTGTACCAGTTCGCAGTGCCCTCGTCATCCCCCCCGATGTTCCCGCCGGCGTCGCCCTGTGCGCGTACCGCACCGTCCAGGAGGGGCTGACCAACGCGATGCGCCACTCGGACGGGTCCCCGATCGATGTGGAGGTGAGCAGCGACTCGCGGACCTTGAGGGTGCGGGTCCGAAGCCGCGGCGGCGCCGCTACGACAGAGGCGCTCGGGACCGGAACGGGCCTGATCGGTCTGCGCGAACGGGTGCTGCTGTGCGGCGGGCGCCTGAGCGCCGGCCCCGATGCCTGCGGGTACCTGCTCGATGTCACCCTGCCGCTGTCCGCGGGCTCGCACGTGACGGATGACCCGCGAACACCCCCCATTGGCGCGCCCTCATGATTCGGGTCCTGCTCGTCGACGACCAGCACCTGGTCCGCGAGGGCATCGCCCGTCTGCTGCGTGACGTGCCCGACATCGAGGTCGTCGGCGAAGCTGCCGATGGCCCCTCAGCGGTGGAACAGTCCCTGGCTACCCTGCCCGACCTGGTCCTGATGGACGTGCGCATGCCAGGAATGGATGGCGTGGACGCCACCGCGCACATCGTCCACGACCGGCCCGACGCGCGAGTCCTGATCCTGACGACCTTCGACCTCGACGAAGCCGTCCACCGCGCTCTGCAGGCAGGGGCCAGCGGCTTCTTGCTCAAGGACACCCCCTATGACCAGCTCTTGCATGCCATCCGAGTCGTCGCGGCCGGCGACTGCGTCCTGGCACCGTCGGTCACCCGCCGGCTGATCGAGCACTTCGCCCCGCAACCCACGCCGACGTCGTCGGAGGCCGCCCTCCTCGATCGGCTCACCAACCGCGAACACCAGGTCCTGCAACTCATCGCGCAGGGACTGTCGAACGCCGAGATCGGACGAGTCATCTTCCTGAGCGAAGCCACCATCAAGACCCACGTCGGGCGGGTCCTGAGCAAGCTCGGCTGCAGAGACAGAGTCCAAGCCGCCATCTTCGCCATGCGCACCGGCCTCGCAGACCGAGCCTGAGGCCGCCCGCCCGTGCAACCGCCCTGACAACACGAACGAGGCCCGGGGTGTGGTGGCATCCGCCGGCCGACACACGGTGAGGACCTCTCGCCGAGCTGGCCTCAAACCGACCGCAGACTTCACGATGGGTCACTTCGCGCGAGATGCTCTCGCGGGGTGCTGTCGCACGGGCGCGCGGTAGTTCGGCTCGCCGCGTCTTCAGACCCGCGGCCACTGCCTGCGACATGATCTGCCCAGACAGGGTCAGCGGTGCCGGGAAGGCCGTGCCGGCAAGTGCTCGACGACGACTCGCCCCGGTTTCCAGGTGATCCCGGCGATCGAGCGCAGCGGCGCATACGGGTCGACTGCCTGCTCCCAGGCGACCGCCAGGCTGGCCGAGATCTCCGCTGCTCGGTCCGGGCAGGCCCGAGCAGCCAACCGGCGCAACTCGTCGACGTCGGTGAGCTTGGCCGTGACCCTCCACGTGGCCGTCCCGTGATCGACGGACTCGGACGTGGCCTCGCTCTCCACCGACAGGATCCGCAGCGCGCCGGCGTCGAGCGCCTCCTCCAGTCCATCGGTGGGCCAGATCAGCCAGGCCAGTGCGTCGAAGACATCATCGCCGGGCACCGCATCCGGTGCCTCAGGCTCGACGTCCTCGACGCCCAGGTCAGCGCCCGGGAGAGTGATGACGAAGCCCTCGTTCGCCCGCGCCGCGGCGTGCAGTGCGGAAGCATCGGTGATGGCCACTTCCGCGGTGGCGGTCAGGGCCCACACCTGGCGGTTCCTCCCGCGTTGGGGCCGCTCGGGCAGAGCCTTCGGCTCCTGCGGCTCGCGGTCGGGCAGCTCGAAGAGGCCAAGCTGGTCGGCATCCATGTCCACCGATCCTATGGCCCGTCAGCCCACTGGTGAGCCACACCGAACCCACGTGATGGGCGGCCGCTTGGAGAGATTCCCACCGATCACCGGACCGAGCCCGGCCGGACGCCGGCTCTGCCGACAATGCTCCAGAAGCCGCCAGTCGACCCTCCGCGCGACGGCACCAGGCATGGGTGCGATGGCGGGGTTCGCGCTGGTCCCCGATCCCCGGTGGGCCACCTCACGGGGCAACCGCTTGGTTCACAGGTGCTCCGATGCGCTTCGGCGCCCGCGTCGCCCCGGCTTGAGGAACGTCACACGGATGCGGGGGCACGCGGCGGTACAGTCAAGCAGGGCTGCGGTTGTCGGCTCAGCGGGGCCCCCGCCGTCCGGGGAGGCGCTATGGACGCCACGACCAGAATGCGCGTCGACCCCTCAACCCGATGGAAGCTGCGCCGGTTCGAGCGGGTCCTGAACCATCACACCGGCACGTTGACCAAGCGGTTCGGCGCTTCCGAGGCCGACAGAATGCGACGAGAGATCCTCGCGGAGTACCGCCCCCTGATTCCGCAGGTCCCCTACGTGGGCGGACGCCGCAACCGGTACACCCCAGCCCTCGCGATGTCTGCGTGGGCTCTGGCGATCTATCGGGTGCTGCTGAGCCACGGTGGATCGGTGCAGGACGCCGGCGAGATCCTGCACAACTACGCCCAAGCCACCTATGGGCGCATCCCGGGGCCGCTGCGCGCCCGGATGCTCAGCCCGCGGATGAAGCGAGCAGAAAAGCAGGCGAGGTGGACCCAGCAGCGGCGCTACCCCGGCGACTGGCTCAACAAGGTTCTCCAGGGCGACGGCCGAACCTACGACTGGGGAATCGACATCACGCAGTGCGGCATCGTGAAGTTCCTGCACGCGCAAGGAGCTGACGAGCTCGCCCCCTATCTGTGCGACCTCGACTATGTGATGGCCGAGGCCGCACACGTCGGCCTGACCCGCACCAAGACCCTCGCCTGGGGCTGCGACTGCTGCGACTTCCGCTGGACCATCCCCGGAGACACCAAAGCCGCGTGGCCACCCACTTTCGTGGAACAGAGCTGCGGCCTGACCACGAACGCGGTGGCCCAGATACCGAACGCCCCGCTGTGAACGGTGACAGGTCGCCGGTACTGCCACATCAGCCGCCATGTCTGCCCTCGCCACGAGGGGGCGTGACCATGGTGCACGAAGTCAAGGCCACAGCGTCGTCCTCAACTCCGAGGACAACCAGCTCGGCCTCTGCAGCGACCAGGTCCTTGACGTCGCGGCGGAGCCGACCGTGAAGGGATCAGGGCATCACCGAACCTGACACCGAGTCAGGCAACGCCGTCGACCGACTGCTCCGCCCGCTTCTCCCGGGTGTCGACGAGGCAGCACGCACTCAGCGATTGCCGACGAGGACCGCCGGGGCGGGTGTCTCCAAGGCGTGTGTCTTGACGGTCCGCAGGCCGGGGGGCGATGCTGAGGGGCGCGATCCTGGGGGTTCGAGATGGGTGCTTGGAGGCGGACGATGAGGCGATCACGGACGATGGGTGGCACCTTCGTGGTCGTCGCCCTGTTGGTGGCTGGGGCCGTGCCCGCCGCCGCCGATTCGAACAACAACAACTCCGCCAAGCTCCGTCGGGCCGTCACGGTTGCCGGGATCGTGGAGCATCAGCAGGCCTTCCAGGCGATCGCCGATGCCGAAGCCGGGAATCGCCTGTCCGGCTCACCGGGCTACGACGGCTCGGCCGACTACGTCGCCGAGCGCGCCGCGGCTGCCGGGTTCGACGTCGAGGTGCGCGAGTTCGACTACGCCCTGGGCTTCCTCGCCGACTATGAGGCCCCGGTGCTGCGCATCGAGGGTGGCACCGAGTTCATCGGCGGGATCGCCGGGGCCAGCCTCGGCGGGGACTTTGGCTCGATGTTCAAATCCACGCCCTACAGCGTCGACGTCACGGCGCCGGTGTGGGCGATCGATCTGGCGCTTCCGGCGACCGGCCCACCCAACACGAGTACGAGCGGCTGCCAGGATGCCGACTACGCCGGTATGCCACCGGGTGCGATCATCATCGTCCAACGAGGTACCTGCACCTTCGCCGACAAGTTCCTTCGGGCTGACGCCGCTGGTGCCGCAGCGATGGTGTTCATCAACGAGGGGCAGCCGGGGCGGACCGAGCCGTTGTGGTTCAACTTCGACGGCATCAACATCCCGACGTTCGCAGCGACGGTGGAGACCGGGACGGCACTGGCCAACGGTGTGCTCTCCGGGGAGACCGGGGTCACCGCTCGGTTCAAGATCGACTGGCGCCCGGGCAACTACACGACCAGCAACGTCATTGCCGAGACCACCGGCGGCGACCCCGACAACGTGATCGTGGTCGGTGCTCACCTCGACTCGGTGGGCGTCGGGGCGGGAATCAACGACAACGGGTCGGGATCGGCGACGATCCTGGAGATCGCCGAGCAGTTGACGAAGGTGACGCCGCGGAACAAGGTCCGCTTCATCTGGTTCGGCGCCGAGGAATCCGGGTTGCTCGGGTCCGAGGCGTACGTGGCAGGCTTGTCGGCCCAGGAACGGTCACAGATCGCTGCCATGTTGAACTTCGACATGGTCGGGTCGCCGAACTTCGTGCGCTTCGTCTACGACGGTGACCTTTCCGACTCCTCCCCGCCGCCAAGCGGTGCCCCGCCGGGTTCGGACGCGATCGAGACGTTGTTCCTCGAATACTTCGCCAGCCAGGGTCTGGCCACCGAGCCGACCGCGTTCGACGGGCGATCGGACTACGGGCCGTTCATCGAGGCCGGCATTCCCGCGGGGGGGTTGTTCACCGGGGCCGAGGGCATCAAGTCGGCAGAGCAGGCCGCCACCTATGGCGGTGAGGCCGGCGAACAGTACGACCCCTGCTACCACCTTGCCTGCGATGACATCGACAACCTCAGCGTCGCGGCCCTGGACCAGATGAGCGACGCCGCCGCGCACGCCACCATCTCCCTCGCCCAGAGCACCCAGGCGATCAACGGCCAGCGGGGCAAGGGTAACTTCAACGTCAAGGACGCCGCACCCCCGACACCGATCGCGATCACCTCGCGAAGCTGAATCACAGAGCGGAACCCCCGCCGTCCGAAGGTCGGCACTCGATCCCGGGCCTTGCGAAGACAGCAGGACCAGCAGGTCGCCCAGAGCCTCACCGTCCGCCACGGCGCCTTGGCCCACCCGCGGCACCAACGTCCTAGGCGAATCCGAGGCCGCTGCGGTTCGGGTCGAGGACTACGCGGAGCCGCCGCGGGGGCACCGCGTACTGCGGCTGCTCGGCAAGGCACCAAGCCGGCCATGATGCCGGTCACCGTCCCCGTCCTCCGCGTGCTCGGGGCCTGCCGCGGTGAGCGGACCCAGGGGCCACTCAGCGCCCCGATGCCCGACCAGTAGCACCCGCTCGCCGGGAGCGACCGACCCCACCACCCAGGCGTGAGAAGCCCTGTCGTGCGCCCACCGTGCCGGGCACGAACCGTCCCGTTCGTCACCTGTCCGTCCACGTGGGGAAGGCGGATTCGCACCCATGACAATGCAATTGTCGCCCCGTCGGCTGGGGTGTCATGGGTCGCTGCGCCGCCGACCCCGCGGCGCCTTGTCGGCGTAGGGTCGGTATGTGGACGTGGGTGACGGGAGTCTCCGGGCGAGCGTCGAGGCCGGACTGTGGCCTCTGATCGAGACCTTGCTCGGCTCGCACGAGGTGGCGGGCCTGGCCGTTGCGGTGGTGCGCGACGAAGAGGTTGTCTCGCGTGGGTTCGGTGTCCGTGACGTCGGCACCGGTGAGTCGGTCACACCGGAGACGATGTTCCACCTGGCGTCGGTGTCCAAACCCTGTGTCGCGACCGCGATCGTGTCGCTGGCGACCGCTCGGGACGGCAGCGGGCCGGTGCTCGACCTGGATGCCCCAGTTGCCGAGTGGGTGCCCGAGTTCACGCTGGCCGACGGCCGGGAACGCGAGGTCACCGCTCGGCATCTGCTGAGCCACTCCAGCGGCCTCCCGGACGTCGCCGAGTACGGCTGGCACGACCCGCAACTGGGCGATGAAGCCCTCAGCGAGTTCGCAAGCAGCCTGTCGGGCTGGCGGCTGCAGGCAGAACCCGGCTCGACGTTCTCCTACTCCAATGCCGGGTTCGAGCTCCTCGGGCTGCTGCTGGCCAGGGCCACGGGCACGACGTTCGAGAACGCCGTCCGGCGGCAGGTCCTCGCGCCGATGCGGATGCGCAACAGCACCTTCCTGCGCGCCGAGGTGCCCCTGCACCTGGCTGCCTCGCCACACGTGGGGATGCCGCTGTCGGTTCCCCAGAGCGCGTACCCCTACACCCGGCGTCACGCACCCAGCTCGACCCTGCACTCCAACCTGGTTGAGATGTGCCGCTGGATGGTGGCGCACTTCGAGCCGGCCGAGGTGGTGGCTGGGGGTTCCGACAACCAATGGGTGCGCCTGGACGCCGGGCTGCTCGACCTGATGTGGCGGCCTGTGGTGCAGGTGGGTCGCCCACCGTGGGATGAGGCGGCCGCCCTCGGCTGGGCCGTCGGGAGCTACCGCGGGCATCGAACGCTGAGCCACGGCGGGACTGACCCCGGCTTCGTCTCCAGGCTCGTGCTGGTGCCTGAACGGCGGACCGGGTTTGTCGCGCTGGCCAACTCGAACACCGTCCCCACCTCGACCATCGCCGCGGCAGCACTCGACATCGCCCTCACCGATGTCGGCCACACGGTGGACTCCGATGTGAGACCTGATGCGCTGGGCGAGGGGGTGGCGGCCATGCGCGCCCTGCGTCCCGCGGTCGTCGGCCCCGTCGCCAGGACGCTGTCAAGGTCCGGTCCGGAGGCCGCAGCATCGGTGTTCCACCGACTGGCCGCCCTCGAACCACCCGAGTTCGACCTCGGCGACGATGGGTTCACCGACGCCGTGTGGGGGGCGATCGAGCTGCACCGCACAGGCCTGGCCTGGCCCCTCCTCAGACTGTGGACCGAGCTGCGTCCGGACTCATCCGCTGCCTGGACGATGACCGGGTGGGCGCGCCACGTCGACGGGCAGGCCGACCTGGCCAGGCCGGTCCTCCAACACGCCCTCGATCTCGACCCCCACAACGTCGATGCCGCGCTGATCATGAACGGTCTCCCCTCGACGTGACCCGAGGGGGCATGCGCCCCGCCACACGCACTTGGCCCGCCACGTCGCGGACACCAACGCACGGGATGCCGGTGTGCCCCTTCGTGACGCGCAGATCCTCGCCGGCCATGCCCACCCGCGGACCACCGAGCACGACGGCCGCGCGCGAACGGACCGTGCGAAGCGCCGCGACCGTGAAAGCCTGGCTACCGCTCCGCAGTCCGTGCGGGCGCTGAGCCTGGGGCTGCCCAGGACGCGAGCAGCTGGAGGGCTTCGGCGGACGCCGAGCCCGGTTCGGCGGTGTAGACCATCAGGACGAGGCCCGGTTCGGCGGTGACGGCGAGCTCCTCGTAGGCAAGGCCAGCTCGCCGACCACGGGGTGGTGGAAACGCTTGGTGCCGGCGCCGTGGGTGCGCACGTCATGGGCTCCCCACAGGGTTCGGAAGGTGTCGCTGCGGGTGGACAGCTCGCCGACGAGGTCCTGCAGGGCGCGGTCGTGGGGGTCGCGGCCGGCCTCGGCGCGCATGATGGACACGCACATCTGCGCGAACAGGTCCCAGTCGGGGTAGAACTCGCGTGAGGCGGGGTCGAGGAACTGGAACCGGGCGAGGTTCGGGGTCAGCCCACCGTCGCCGATGACCGGTGCGTAGAACGCGCGCCCGAGGGCGTTGGTGGCCAGGAGGTCCTGACGAGGGTTGCGCACGAACGCGACACCCCCGGTGATCGCCTCGAGGGTCCACTGCAGCGTGGGTCGGGAGGCCGCCTTCTTGGCCGGCCGGCGCCGCGGTCGGCTCGACAGGGGGATGCCGTCGGCGGCGCGGGCGAGGTCGAACAGGTGGGTGCGCTCGGTGTCGTCGAGCTGCAGGGCGCGCGCGATGGCGTCGAGCACCGAGGACGACCGGCGGCACCCCCGAAGGCCGGCAACGCGTCATCGACCAGGAGCCGATCGGACGGATGGGCACTCCGGAGGAGATCGCCGGCGCCGTCGTCTGGCTCTGCTCGGACGCCGCCGGCTTCGTCGTCGGGCACGCCATGGTCGTCGACGGCGGCCAGACCGCCTGAGGGCCACGCCCCAACCCCCCAGCCCCCATGGCGAAGGAGCCGCGATGACCCCTGACGAGCACGACACCAGGCTGGGACGGGGACTCGCCACGACCGCCCTCGTGGCCGCGACAGCCGCCTGGTCCCTCGTCGCGTGCACGCCCGGTGCCAGCTCTTCCGACACCCCGACGAGCGCCACCCGACCGACCACGGCGACCGGCAGTCCGGCCCCGAGCCAGCCGAGCACCGCCGCCACGCGAACCCCCGTCCGGGAGGACACCATGAGGATCGAGGTCCGCATCGACGGCCAACGCTTCCAGGCCACGCTCGACGACAGCGCAGCCAGCCGGGACCTGGTGGCCCAGCTTCCGCTGACCCTGGAGATGACCGACCACGGCGGCGTGGAGAAGACCGGCGCGCTCCCGTCACCGCTGTCCCTGGACGGTCAGCCGGCCGGGGCCGACCCCGACGTGGGTGACGTCGGGTACTACGCCCCGGGCAGCGACGTCGTCCTGTACTACGGCGACCAGTCCTACTACGACGGAATCGTCGTGCTGGGCCGGCTGGAGGGCGACGCGGCCGAGCGCATCGCCGACATGCCGGGCCCCATCACCGCGACGGTCGCGGCCCTCGACGACTGAGGCGGACGACGGCGGTCACCTCGGCTGGGAGAGGAAGGCCCGGACGGCATCCTGGGTCTCATCGACACGTCCGAGCTGGAGGTGTCCGCCACTGTCGTGGGCGAGCAGCCGGGCGTGCGGGATGCGTTGGGCCGCGGACTCGGCGGGCGCGAACGATGCGAGGGTGTCGTCGCGGGAGTGGACGATGAGGGTCGGCACGGTGATGGTCTCGAGGGGGTAGGTGTCGACGTCGGGGTTGCCGGTGTAGGCGTCGAAGATGGTCCCCGTCGAGCGCTCTCGCACCGGGAAGATGCTCTCGATGAGCTCGCGGACCTGGGCCCGGTCCTGCTGCGTGAGCGGGAAGCCCTTGGGGATGCCGGCGACAAGACGCAGCAGGGCCGGTCCGGCAAGCTTCGTGGCCAGCCACATCACGAGGTCGCTCTGGTAGGCCAGCTTCTCCGCGGGCCTGGGGGCCTTGGAGAAGGCGCCGGGCCAGTCGCCGCTCAGCACCACGAGGTGGCTGATGCGGTCGGGGTGGCGCAGGGCGACCTGGAGCGCGGACGTCGAGCCTGCGGAGAACGCCACGATGTCGACCTGGGCGATGCCGAGCGCGTCGAGGAGGTCGACGACGGCGTCGGCCTGCATGGCGGGGGTGGCCGCCTCGGGCAGGGACGAGCCGAGGTAGCCGAAACGTGACGGTGCGATGACCCGCCGGTGCGGAACGAGGTCGCCGAACGACAGCAGGCCGGCGTCGCAGCCACCGAAGATCCCGTGGACGGCCAGGACGGGCTCTCCGTCGCCGACCTCGGCGTACTCGAGCGTGCCGATGTCCGTGTCGATGACCCGGCGCGGCACGGCATCGAGGCGAGCGCGGGCAGCGGTGTCATCGCGTCGGAACTGACGGGTGACGGCTGCGATCACCACCGTCGCGGCACTGAGGAGGACGAGGGCGGACTTCTTCATCGTTCCCTCCTCGTGCCGTGGCACGGTGACCGGAGCGACCGGCCCGGTGCAGCCAGACTAACGGCCCTCGGCCGGCAGTGCCGCCACCGGCACTAGGGTCGAACGCATGCACGAGCACAGGCGGTTCGATGAGCAGGCAACGACCTGGGACGACACCCCGGGTCACGAGGAGCGGCAGGTCGCAGTGGCCGAGGCGATCGAGCAGGCTGTCAGCCTCAACCCCGGGATGCGTGCTCTCGACGTCGGCTGTGGCACCGGTCGCCTGAGCATCCTGCTCGCCGACAGGGTCGCCTCCGTCGTCGTGACCGACCCCTCCGCCGGCATGGTGCAGGTCGCCCGGGAGCGGATCGAGGCGGCCGGACTCGGTGACCGGATGCGGGCCGTCCAGGCAGACCTCACGACGGACTCGGTCGATGGCGACTTCGACGTGGTGTGGAGCTCGCTGGCGCTGCACCACGTCCAGGACCTGGACGGGTTGCTGCGCTCCGTGGCGGGGCTCCTCGTCGACGGTGGCGTGCTGGCTGTCGCGGACCTCGACGAGGACCCTGACGGCGCCTTCCACGCCGAGAAGGTCGACTTCGACGGGCATGACGGATTCGACCGGCGACGCCTGGCCGAGCAGCTGGGCCACGCGGGATTCGTCGAGATCAGCTTCACGGACGCGACGACCATCCTCAAGGGCGACCGCACGTTCGGCGTGTTCCTGTGCACGGCGACCAAGGGTGCGTGAGCCCGGCGGAGACCGCCGAAGGGGACGAGACGACCGTGCGCGAGCAGCGCCCGACCCAGGGCTTCGGTGCGGGCGCCACGGCATCCGCGTGGTGAGGGGCCCCTTCCGCCGCCGCACCCTTCACGGAGGACGAAGCGAAGGACGCGACCTGGGGGTCACTGCTCGTCGCGTCGGTCCATTCCGAGGCTGGCGAGGAGGTCCTCGTGCAGCTGCATCCACACAACGTGGCATGAGTCGATGCCCAAGCCGTCCACCCACCGGTTCTCACCTGCCGTGACCCGCTCCACGGCAGCGTTGTAGCGACTGGTGTATCCGGCGAACCGCGCGAGAGCAGTGACCAGTTCGGCCTCCAAAGGGCCGAGCCGCCGTCCGATGGAGCTCAGCGACTCGATGACTCGGTCATCCCATCGGACGTCCCTGTGATCGTTGGCGGCCATCGGATCGCCCGGTAGCGGACGTAGCTGCCACCGGGTCGCCGCATCCTGCAACCGGGCGTTGAGCGGCACGAATCGCTGGTGGACCTCGGCCACCGTCGAGCGCACCGCGAAGTGGTCGAGTTCCGCAGCGAGCTGACGCTCGTTCTCGGCACGGCCACGGTCGGTCAGGGACCACCCCCGGGTTCCGGCGAACTGTGAGCGGAGGACCCAGCCGCAGGCCTCGAAGTCCAGGAGGTGCTCCTCCACGTCGGCGCGATCCAGGCTGAAGCGGGACGCGACGCGGTCGGTCTCGGCGAAGCCCAGGAGGCGCACCGCGTGGAGTGTCAACGTGGCGGGATCGGACACTCGCTGGGGCATGTGCCCATTGTCGTGGCAGCGGACCAGGAGTCGCTGGCTTGCGTTTCGGACTGTCTCCCTCGCGCGCCGGTGACGTAGGGCCCGGGTGGGCAGCGAGGTGGAACTGCCTCGAAGGCGCCGGGAGGACGAGGACGCAGGTTCGGCACATGCTTGCGGGCCCAGCCGACGACATCCTCCGTAAGGTCCTGCCATGGAGCATCGGACCGAGCATCGCCACGTGCCTCCTCACGGGACTGCAGTCCACCGTCCTGACCCCGATGCTGCCGTGAGCGCCCCGCCCCGGCCCTGGACCGACCTCAGGGTCGCGCTGTTCGCGACGTGCTTCAACGACACGATGTGGCCCGAGACGCCGAAGGCGACGGTGCGCCTGCTGGAGCGTCTCGGCTGCCGGGTGGAGTTCCCGACGGAGCAGACGTGCTGCGGGCAGATGCTGACCAACACGGGGTACGGCCGGCAGGCGCTGCCCCTGGTGCGCCGGTTCGTCGACGTCTTCGAGGGCTACGACGCCGTCGTGGCCCCGTCGGGGTCGTGCGTGGGGTCGGTGCGCGAGCAGCACCGCACCATCGTCGCGCTGGCCGGTGACGAGCGGCTCGCCAGCCGGGTCGAGCACGTCGCTCCGAGGGTGTACGAGCTGTCGGAGTTCCTCGTCGACGTGCTCGGCGTCACCGACGTCGGGGCGTACTTCCCGCACCGGGTGACCTACCACCCGACGTGCCACTCGCTGCGGATGCTGCGGGTCGGTGACCGGCCGCTGCAGCTGCTGCGGGCGGTGCGTGGCATCGACCTCGTCGACCTGCCCGGCGCGCAGGAGTGCTGCGGGTTCGGTGGAACGTTCGCGGTGAAGAACGCAGACGTCTCCATCGCGATGGGCTCGGACAAGGCCCGGCAGGTCGTGCAGACCGGCGCCGAGGTGGTCGTCGCCGGCGACAACTCGTGCCTGGCGCACATCGGCGGGATCCTGGACCGGCAGCGATCCGGGGTGCGCCGGATGCACCTGGCCGAGGTCCTCGCCTCCACTGAAGAGGACCAGGCGTGAGCACGCCACCCACCCCCGCCAGCCGGATACCGGCAGCCGGCTCACGGCATCCGGTGCCGGGACCGCTGCAGGAGACCTCGCCGACGTTCGTCGGCATGCCCTCGTTCCCCGACGCCGCGCGCACCGCCCTGGCCAACACCCAGCAGCGCAGGAACCTGCGACACGCCACGCACACGATCCGGGACAAGCGCGCCCGGGTCGTCGCGGAGGTGCCCGAGTGGGAGGCCCTGCGGGTCGCCGGAGCCGAGGCCAAGGACGAGGTGCTGACCCACCTGGGTGACTACCTCGAGCAGCTCGAGGCGAACCTCACCGCGAACGGGGCAACGGTGCACTGGGCGCGCGACGCCGCCGAGGCCAACCGCATCGTCGTGGACATCGTGCGTGCCAAGCACGCCGACGAGGTCGTCAAGGTCAAGTCGATGGTCACCCAGGAGATCGAGCTCAACGAGGCGCTGGAGGCGGCCGGCATCCACGCGTGGGAGACCGACCTCGCCGAGCTCATCGTCCAGCTCGGCCACGACCGCCCGAGCCACATCCTCGTCCCCGCGATCCACCGCAACCGCAGCGAGATCCGCGAGATCTTCCTGCGCGAGATGGGTGCCGTCGGACGCGCTGCACCGGCCGACCTGACCGACGACCCGGCCCGGCTCGCCGAGGCCGCCCGGCTCCACCTGCGCGAGAAGTTCCTGCGCGCCAGGGTCGGTGTGTCCGGGGCGAACTTCGCCGTCGCCGACACCGGCGCCCTGGTCGTCGTGGAGTCCGAGGGCAACGGGCGGATGTGCCTGACCCTGCCCGAGACGCTCATCTCGGTCGTCGGCATCGAGAAGGTCCTGCCGACCTGGGAGGACCTCGCCCCGATGCTGCAGCTGCTGCCCCGCTCGAGCACCGGTGAGCGGATGAACCCGTACACGACGATGTGGACCGGCGTCCACGACGGCGACGGCCCGCAGGAGGTGCACGTCGTCCTGCTCGACAACGGCCGCAGCCACGTGCTGGCCGACCGGGTCGGGCGACAGGCGCTGCGCTGCATCCGCTGCTCGGCGTGCCTGAACGTCTGCCCCGTCTACGAGCGCACCGGCGGGCACGCCTACGGCTCGGTCTACCCCGGACCGATCGGCGCCGTCCTCAACCCGCAGCTGCGCGGCACGGCCAGCCCGGTCGACACGTCCCTGCCCTACGCCTCCAGCCTGTGCGGGGCCTGCTTCGACGCCTGCCCGGTGCGGATCGACATCCCCGAGCTGCTCGTCCAGCTGCGCGGCACGGTCGTCGACGACGCCGGACCGACGGCCGAGTCCGCCGCGATGCGCGCCGCGGCCTGGGTGCTCTCGGACCCCAAGCGCCTGGCCGGCGCCCAGAAGGCCGCCACGACCGCCGGCCGGGTCATCGGCACCCGCACGATCCGCTCCGTGCCCGGACTGGGCGCCTGGACCAACGCCCGGGACCTGCCCACTCCACCGACCGAGACGTTCCGCCAGTGGTGGGCTCGTGAACGAGGAGGGGATGACCGGTGAGCGCGCGCGAGGAGATCCTGGCCCGGGTCCGGGGGGCGACCACCGACGTCACCACCACCCCGGGCGACCGTGCACGGGTGGCCGTCGTCGAGGAGACCTCCCCCGGCATCGTCGAGACCCTCGAGCTGTTCGCCGAGAACGTCGCCGACTACCGGGCACAGGTCGTGCGGGTCGCCCCCGACGGCGTCGGCGGTGCCGTGGCGCAGGCGCTGCGCGAGCACGGATGCCGCACCGTCGTCGTCCCGGCCGGGCTCGACCCGTCGTGGGTCCACCCCGCATCGGGTGCCGTCCGGGTGCTCTCGGAGGCCGAGGCGCCCACCCACCGCGAGCTCGACGCCGTGGATGCCGTCCTCACGGCCTGCGCCGTCGGCGTCGCCACGACCGGCACGATCGTCCTGGACCACCGGTCCGACCAGGGCCGGCGCGAGCTCACCCTCGTCCCGGACACCCACGTGTGCGTCATCCGCGCCGACCAGGTCGTCCACGACGTGCCCGAGTCGGTCGCGCGGCTGAGACCCGGCCCCGACGGTGCCCGCCCTCTGACCTGGGTCAGCGGCCCGAGCGCGACGAGCGACATCGAGCTCGAACGGGTCGAGGGGGTGCACGGCCCGCGCACCCTCGTCGTCGTCCTCGTCCAGGACGCGGACGGGTGAGCGCGTGAACGGCGGCGCGCCGCGGCTGCGGCGCTGGGTGTGCCACAGTGGGCACATGGCCAAGGTTGCGGTGGTGGGCGCGGGCGCGGTGGGAACGGCGATCGCCTACGCGGCCCAGATCCGAGGGGTCTGCCGTCAGCTCGCGTTGTTCGACCTCAATGCCGACAAGGTCCGGGCCGAGGTGCTCGACCTGAACCACGGCATGCAGTTCACCCCGATGGCCCAGATCACCGGGAGCGACGACCTTCGGGTGTGCGCTGACGCCGACGTCGTCGTGATCACGGCCGGAGCGAAGCAGAAGCCGGGTCAGACCCGCTTGGACCTGGCCGCCGCGAACGTCGCGATGTGCCGCGACCTCGTCCCGGCACTGGTCGGCCTGGCACCGGATGCCCTGCTGCTGGTGGTGACCAACCCGGTCGACGTGGTCACGTATGCCGCCCAGCAGTTCTCGGGACTGCCGCCGCACCGGGTCTTCGGCTCGGGGACGGTGCTGGACTCCTCCCGGTTGCGGTTCCTCATCGCCGAACACACCAAGGTCGCCGTGCAGAACGTCCATGCCTACATCGCCGGGGAGCACGGCGACTCCGAGGTGCCGTTGTGGTCCACCGCGACGATCGGCGGTGTGCCGGTCCAGGACTGGGGCTCGGCGGGGGAGAACCCCCTGGACGAGGCCGCCCGGGCCCGGATCCACCACCACGTCGTCCGCTCGGCCTACGAGATCATCGCCGGTAAGGGCGCGACGAGCCTCGCGGTCGGCCTGGCCGTCTCCCGCATCCTCGAGGCCGTGCTCAACGACGAGCACAGGGTCCTGCCGGTGACGTCGCGGCTCGAGGACGTCCACGGGCTGACCGACGTCTGCCTGTCCATGCCGTCGGTCGTCGGGCGCACGGGGGTCCAGCGCGTCCTGGCCACTCCGCTGTCCGCCGACGAGCTGGACCAGCTGGTCGAGTCGGCAGCCACCGTCCGGGCGACGGCCCGCAACCTGGGGCTGTAGCACGGCCGGCGCACGGCAGGATGGGGCGATGGCGAAGTACCTCATCTCCTTTCCCAGCGCCACCATGGTCGTCGCCGATGCGGACCTTCCAGCCGTCGCGGAGGCGTCTCACGAGGTGATCCGGGAGGCCAAGGCCGCCGGCGTGTACGTGTTCGGCGGCGGCATCGACGAGCGCGTGGCGCCCGTCCTCGTCCACGCTGACGGCTCGGTGACGCCGGAGACGTCCCGACTCGACGGCGGCTTCTGCGTGCTGGAGGTACCGTCGCGGGCCGAGGCCGAGGGGTGGGCGGCCCGCCTCGCGGCCGCGTGCCGGACACCTCAGGAACTTCGCCAGTTCGGGTACGACCCGGAGTCCTGACCGCGATCCACGACCCTGACCCGCCGGCGAGCGGCAGGCTGGGGTGCAGGCGCCCCGGGTGCCTTCGGGATGCGGATGTGGATCGGTCAGCCGAAGGTGCCGCCGATTCCACCGAGCAGGTCTGCAGGGTTGATCCCGAGCTGGTGCAGCACGGCCGCGTGCTCGTCGGTGTCGACCTGCTCGGGCAGGTCGCGCTCCGCGCGGTCAGCCAGCTCATCCTCACGTCGGCCGCGAAGCTGGTCCACGATCTCCTGGCGATCGACCTCCACCTCGGCACCCCCTTCGGACGCTCCCGATCTCGGGTCCAGCCTGCCCCATCCTCCGGGAGGAGTCCAGAAGGGCCCAGAGAGGGCCAGGTTCCAGCCGAGCAGGGTCAGTCGCCAACGACCATCGCGTGGAAGGCGTCGTACCCGGGATGCCGGGCCGCGCCCGCAGGAGAAAGCGCCGGGCGCGGAGTCAGCCGACGTCGAGGCGGGCGAGCTCGGTGCGCGAGCTGATGCCGAGCTTGGTGAACACGTTGCGCAGGTGGAACGCCACGGTTCGCGGCGACACCCAGCACTGGGCCGCCACCTCCTTGTTCGACAGCCCGGTGCCCACCAGCTGCGCGACCTTGCGCTCCATCGGCGTGAGGTCGAGCAGCGTCGACGGGTCCCGCTTGCGGGCCGTCTCGCCGGAGGCTCGCAGCTCTTCCGTCGCGCGGGCCGACAGCGGCGTGGCGCCCAGGTCGTCGAACGTCTCCACCGCCGAGCGCAGGTGGCCACGGGCATCGACGCGGCGGTTGTGGCGGCGCAGGAACTTCCCGTAGGCGAGTCGGGCGCGAGCCAGGTCGTACGGGCGGCGGGCCTGCTCGAAGTGGTGCAGCGCGCCGGCGAAGGACGTCGCGGCCGTGGCCGGATCCGTCGCCGTCAGGGCGCGACCCAGGTCGACGTCGGCCAGCGCCCACGAGCGGTTCGTCGCCGTCGCGAACGGTGTCAGCTCGGCCACCCACGCGAGGGCCTCGTCGCGGGCGCCGGCGCGCACGGCCGCCTCGATGCGGTCCACGGCGGCCATCCGCTGAAGGGCCGGCACCCGGATCGCGGACAGGTGGTGCAGTGCGGCCGGCGCGTCCCCGGAAGCGGCAGCCCGGGTGCCCCTGGCCCAGCGGATCAGGTCGTGCACCGGGTCGGTGAGGATGCCGAGGGGGTGTTGCTCGGTGACCTTCTCGGCCTCGACCAGGTGCTGGTCGAAGGCCTCGCTGCCGGTCAGGGCGGACAGCAGCGTGAGCCACGCGAGCGGCGCCGCGGTGAGGGTCGGCTGTCCGACGCTGCGCGCCAGGGTGAGGGCCTCGTCCACGGAGCTGCGGACCGCGGTCCAGCTCGAGGCGGGGAGCTGGGCGAAGGCCAGCCTTTCGAGGCCGTAGATGACCACCATGCCGGCACCGAGCTCTCGGGCCACGGATACCATTGTGGCGTAGGCGAACTGAGCGCCATCGTCGGCTCCGAGGCTGAGCGCGGCGTTGCCGAGGTTGCCCAACACGTCGAGGTCCTCGAGCTGGCGCCCCGCATCCAGGGCCTGGTCGAGGGTGGCCGACGCCCGAGCCCATTCGTGGTCGGCGGAGGCGGTGAGGGTGGCCAGCAGCAGCCGGAGGCAGGTGGTGCGGGTGGTGTCTGCCGGGGTCGGCGCCAGAAGACGCGCCAGCACCGCCTGGGGGAGGCTGGCTCCGCTGTCGCCGCCGTAGGTGCGGGTCAGCGCGGCTGCCGACGCCATCTCGAGGGCCCGGCCGTGGTCGAGGTCGGCGACGGCCCGCGCCCCTACGGTGAAGATGCGGTGTGCGTCGGCCGCGGAGCCCACGTTGATCTCGATGCGGGCCCGAAGCCGGTCGATGTCCGCCCGCAGTAGCGGGTCCAGGGCGAGGCCCCTGGCCGAGGACGCCAGCGCTCGCGCGCGGACCGCCTGCCCGCTCGCCCAGGCGGTGCGGGCCGCCCCGAACAGTCGCGCCGCTCGCGTCCCCTCGTCCGTCGTCAGCGCCGCGGCGCGCTCGAACGCGTTCGACGCCGCGACGTGGCCGCCACGCTGCTCGGCCCGCAGCGCAACCTGGTCCAGGTCATCGGCGAGGTGGGCGTCGGGTCCGGCTGCGGCTGCGGCCCGGTGCCACGTGGCCCGGTCCGGGTCGTCGTGCCCGACCGCGCTCGCCAGCGCCCGGTGGGCCCGTCCGCGCTCGAAGCTGGTGGCCGCCTGGTAGACGGCCGACCGGACCAGGGGGTGCCGCACAGCGACGCCTTCCCCCGTCACGCTGAGCAGCCCCGCGCGCTCGGCGTCCTCCCACGCATGCATCGCAACGCCCAGGGCGGCGGCGGCCCGGCGCACGGTGTCCACCCGGCCGGTGGCGTCGACAGCCGCGACGAGGAGCAACGTCTGCGCGTCCTCGCTGAGCCGGCGGCAGCGATCGAGGAAGGCGCGCTCCACACCCGCGGTGAGGGTCAGCTGCTGCGGCATCGGCGCCGTCCCGTCCAGCTGGGCGGGGCTGAGCTCGGCGGGCAGCTCGAGCAGCGCGAGCGGGTTCCCTGCGGTCTCGCGCACCAGCCGGTCGACGACGTCGCCGGGCAGCGTGGCGTCGCTGAGCTGGTTCAGCAGCTGACGTGCGGGCTCCTCGGTCAGCCCGCGGACGTGGAGGACCGGCAGCCCGTCGGCGGCGAACCCCGCGACACCGGGGCCCTCTGCGCGAGCGGCGAACACGATCGCGACCGGGTCGGCGGACAGCTGCCGGGCTGCGAAGAGCAGCGCGTCCGCGGACGCGGAGTCCAGCCACTGCGCGTCGTCCACCACGCAGAGCAGGTGTCCGTCGTGTGCGGCTGCCTCCGTCAACGCGGACAGGGTCGCGACCCCGATGAGGAAGGGTTCGACCGCGGGGCCGTCCTCGAGGCCGAAGGCGATGCGCAGGGCCCGCGCCTGGGGAGCCGGCAGCTCGCCGAGGGTCGCGACCGGGCGCAGCAGCCGGTGCAGGGCGGCGAACGGCAGCGGCGACTCGGACTCCACGCCGGCGGTCCGGAGCACGCGCGCCCCGCCGGGGCCCTGCTGCGATGACACCAGGTCACGCAGGAGTGCGGTCTTGCCCACGCCCGGTTCCCCCACCACGACCAGGACGTCAGCGATCCCGGCGCGCGCCTGCGCCACCGTGGCGACAAGGAGCGCGCGTTCCCGCTCCCGGCCGTGCAGCACGAGCCGACCGTACCGCCGCACCGTGGCGGCCTGCACGCACGAGGTCCCGGCTGCCCCGTGGCCGTGACCGTGACCGTGGCGGTGCCCCTCACGCTCATTCGTCGAACGGGGCCAGGGCGACGGCGACCGCGAACGCGCCGTACCTCTGCAGCAGCCGCGCCCGGCCCTGCGGGACCCGGGCGGCCTCGTCGGCCCAGGCGTTGCTGAAGAACCTCTTGAAGTCCTCTCGCGGGTGGGCGGCGACGGCGCCGGCCACGGTGGACCGCGGCAGCTGCCAGCACCGCAGGCCGACCACGTCGACACCGGCCCCGGCGGACAGCAGGTAGGCGACCGGTCCCGCTGCGAGGGTGACGCGAGGGCTGTGGTGCATCGTGATGGCCGTCTGGAGGGTCTGGGTCGAGGCGGTGGACAGCCCGACCTGCTCGGCCACGTCCCCGGCCAGCCGCGCGGACACGAGGGTGAAGTCCTCGCGACCACGCGCATGGAGCAGGCCGGTGTCGTGCAGCAGTGCGGCTGCGTAGAGCAGTTCGGCGTCCACCTCGACCTCCTCGAGCTCGCCGAGTGCTCGGCCGAACAGGTAGGTGCGGTGGCTGTGGTTGAGCAGGGTGGTCGGGAGCGCGTGGCAGGCTGCCTCACGCGCCGCCCGTGTGAGTGGTGAGTCCGGGGGCACGAGCCGCTCTGCGGGAACGTGGGCCCTCCTCCCTGGATCGAGGCGGACGACGACGCTCAACCGGCCGACGACGTTGTCCACGTGCACGCGGGCCAGGTCAGCGACGAGGCGACGCCGCTCGGCAGGTTCGAGGCGCCCCCCGGTGCGCATCGCCCACTGGACCGTTCCGACTGTCGTCGCATCGCTCATGTCCGTCTCCTCGGTCATCGTCGTCGGGTCGTCTCCGACCTTGGCGTGGCTGGCCCGGGATCGCCCCGGCCATCCGACCGGGATGCCGTGTGCCTCCGCCCACGGCGAGGTCACCGAGCCCGTCGTGCCTGTCGCAGCCCGCAGTGGCCAGGAGGCGGCCTGCCGCCGGGAAGGTCATCGAAGGGGATGGCGCGGCTGCGTGCGATCCCGGTCAATCGACCGGGGCGATCCATCGCACGTCCGAGGAGCGTGGTCGCTCCACCCACTCGTCACCACCCGTAGGAGCCCGCCATGACCATCTCGACCCACGGCATCCAGGATCTCGCAACCGCACCCGGCGCCTCCCCGACCACACCACCGGCCGGCAAGCCGTCGCGTCGTCGCCTTCCGATGGCCGCGGTGGTCGCCGGGTCACTGGTCAGCGGGCTCCTGACCGCGTTCGCGCTCGTGGCGGCGCCCGTCGTGCCGGCCACGGAGGCGTCTCTCACGGGGGCGGTCCTGTGCGGGTTCGCGGTCGGCTGGGTCGTCCTCGCCGTGCTCTCGGCGCGGTTCACCGCGCAGCCGCAGCGTTGGGCCGTGGTGCCCGCCGTCGTGCTCGGCGCCGGGAGTCTCGTCCTGTGGGGCCTCGGGGCCTCGGCCCACCCCGGCGCCGACTGGGTCTGGCCGCCGATCCTGCTCGCACTCGCGGCCTGGATGGTCACGCGGGTACGTCGCCACCTGGACAGCCGTGGCTCACGCTGGCTCCTCTACCCGGTCATCGGGACCATGGGCCTGGCCGCCATCGGCGGCGCCTACCAGACCCTCGGCACCGCGACCGCCCCGACGACCACCATGCCGGGCCGGTTGGTCGACGTCGGGGGGCACCGCCTGCACCTCAGCTGCACGGGGTCCGGCGCCCCGACCGTGGTCGTCCAGGCCGGGGGCGGCGAGATGGCTGCCAGCCTCGGCTGGATCACCCCGGCCGTCGCCCGGGACACGACGATCTGCGTGTACGACCGCGCCGGCCGCGGCTGGAGCGAGGATGCCGGGAGCCCCCAGGACGCCGTCGCGATCTCCACCGACCTGTCCACCCTGCTGCACCGCGCTGGTGTCCCGGGCCCCTACGTCGTGGCCGGCCACTCCTTCGGCGGCCTCTACACGCTGACCTTCGCCGCCCGACACCCCCAGGACGTCGCGGGCATGGTGCTCATCGACTCCACCGCCCCCCACGACGTCGACCCGATCGACGGTCCTGCGGCGACCGGTGCCTACGACGTCGCAGGCCGGGCCGCGGCGTTGGTGGCGGGTGGTGCGCGGCTGGGCCTCGGCCGGCTGTACTCCGCCATCGCCACCACCGACCTGCCTGCCCGGGAGCAGGCCCAGCACCGGGCCAGCACCGCGACGGCGGCCACCCTCGGCAGCACCGTCGAGGAGTACGCGCGGGCGAACACCTCGATGGAGCAGGCGGCCTCGCTGCGCGACTTCGGCGACAAGCCGCTCATGGTGCTCAGTGCGACCGTCGGCAACGGGGCCGGCTGGGAGGGGAAGCAGGAGCGGCTGGCCGCACTGTCGACCGACAGCGTGCACCGTTCCGTCGACGGGGCGAGCCACGACGCACTGGTGGGGGACGAGACGCACGCCGCCACGACGAGCCGGGCCATCCTCGAGGTCGTCGCCGCGGTCCGCCACGGGCAGCCGCTGTCACGGTGACCTACAGCGTGGCGGTGGCCACGATGGCGCCGATGGTGAGCAGGGCGAGGACTGCGAACATCACCACCGGCGCCAGCTCGTGTCGCGCCACGAAGTAGCCCGGACTCTGGATGACGGTGTAGAGCAGCATTCCCAGGCCCACGAGGGCCACCCACCGCGAGCCGCCCCCGCCGAGCACGATGCCCCCGATCGCCAGGAGGAGCACCGTGGCCGACTCGGCGGCCAGGTGCAGCGCGATCTCACCGCGGCTGCGATCCGGGCGACTCACTGCGCCGTTGCGGATCTCGACTCCCCACCACAGTCCCATGAGTGCAGCCACCGCCAGGCAGTAGGACGCGACGGCAACCTGCACATCGCCACCGTACGGCTCGCTGCTTCGCGGCAGTCAAGGGCGCGTGAGCCGATCGTGGCAGCGGGTGGGTCACTCCGCGGGCGTGAGACGATCAACCCCGGTGATCCGGTGGCCGGACAGTGCGATCGACTCGAAGGGGTCCCGGATGGCGGTGGAGCGAATCGTGGACGACGCGGCGGCGGCCGCGGCGGCGATCGCGTCCGGCGGCCACCTGGCGCGTCACTCGGTCGTGGTGGTCACCCGGCGCAACGCGTGCACGAACGAATGGGCTTCCGCGTCACCGCCGAATCCTGGCGGATCGAGACCGACGGCTGACGGAGGTGGCCAGATCCACCGATGGCGCGGTCCGAGGGGGATCCGACAACTAGACTCGCGGAGCGCGGCGTCGACGCGTACGCCGACAATTGAGATGGATGTGGTCGCGGTGGATGAGCGCGTCGAGGTTCACATGCGCGACACCAACGCGTTCGCCTGGTACATGGAGCAGGACCCACTGCTGCGCTCGACGGTCGTCGTGGTCCTCATGCTCGGGGGCGCGCCGGACTGGGATCGGTTGACCGAACGGCTCGAGCGCCTCACTCGAGTGTCCCCCGCGTTCCGTCAGAAGGTCGTGCAGCCGCCGCTGCGGCTGGCCACGCCGCGCTGGGTCGTCGATCCTGACTTCGACCTGTCATGGCACATCCGCCGCTTCGAGGCCGCGCAGCCGCGGACGCTGGCGACGGTCCTGGAGTTCGCGCGCAAGACCGGGATGGCGGGCCTGGATCGGGACCGGCCGTTGTGGGAGGTCACGTTCATCGAGGAGCTCGACGGTGGCCAGACGGCCGTCGTCGTGAAGCTCCATCACTCGTTGACCGACGGCATCGGTGGCATGGACCTCGCTCGCCTCCTCTTCGACGTCGAGTCGGATCCGGGGGATCCGGGACCGATGCCCGAAGCGCCCCAGGGCGAGACCCTCGGCACCGTCGACCTGGTCCGCGATGCGCTCGGCTACGGCTGGTCCCGGCTCTTCGACCTCTCGAGGGAGGTGCTCACCTCGGCACCCGCAGAGGCGGCACACGCGATCCGGCATCCCCGCCGGACCCTCACCGAGACGGTGACGACGGTGCAGTCGGTCGCGCGGTTCCTCCAACCCGCCTCCGACACCCTGTCTCCCGTCATGACCGGGCGCCACATGGCCTGGCACTACGACGTGCTGCAGTTCCCGCTGGCGGACATCCTGAACGCGGCGCATGCCGCAGGGGCCAAGCTCAACGACGCGTTCCTGTCCGGTGTCACGGCGGGCTTGCGGATGTACCACGAACGGCACGGGGAGCAGGTCGACGAGCTTCGGGTCACCATGCCGGTCAGCATCCGCAAGGACGGGGACCCGATCGGAGGCAACCGCATCACGCTCATGCGTTTCAAGGTTCCCGTGAGCATCACCGACCCGGGCGAGCGGATGCGGGAGACCCATGACCGCTGCGAGCCGATGAAGGCCGACCGGTCCCTGCCGTTCACCGACCTGCTCGCGGGCGCCCTCAACCTCCTGCCACGTGCCTACGTCGGCGGGATGCTCAAGCACATCGACTTCCTCGCCAGCAACGTGCCCGGGATACCCGTCCCGCTCTACCTCTCGGGGGCACCCGTCGACGGCTTCTACGCCTTCGGCCCCACGATCGGGGCAGCGTTGAACATCACCCTGATGTCCTACTGCGACACCTGCTTCGTCGGGATCAACACCGACACCGGTGCGGTTCCGGACCCGGACGTGCTCATGGAGTGCATGCGCGACGGCTTCGACGAGGTCCTCTCCGTTGCCGGCCGGGCCGGGCACGCCGTGCTGCCGAACGGGGCCTCCTGACGCCCCCACCGTCTGCGGTCCGGCATCCGGGCGGGAGGCGCGGCTCGAGAACGCACCCGGCGACCCGGCATCCGGGCCCCGTCTCCCCAGGTCACGCCTCCAGTACCGTGACGACGTGGCCCACCCCCGCTCGCGAGCTCCGTCCCTGGCCCGGGCGTTGCTCGACGCGCAGGTGGCCTACCACCTCGAGCGGTGGAGTGGGGACCAGCTCGCCGGGACCGTCACCGCGCTCGCCGACGACATCCTGGCGGCGGGAGGGCGTCACCAGATCGAGGACCTCGTCGACCGGGAGGCGGTCAAGCTGATCGCCGCCCGGGCGCTGGCGACCATGCCGGCCAGCGCCGCGGCGCGCGGCATCCTCGAGCTCGTCACCGCGGTGGTCGTCGAGGGGCCTGCCGAGCCGTACCCCCTCGGGGAGCTCGTCGACCGAGGTCAGGTGGCAACGCTCCTCGACAGCGTGCTGGCTCTGCACCCGGTCCTCGAGCGACTGGTGGAGGCATCGGCGGAGGTCCCTCTCGTGGGGACCACGGCAGCGCGCTTCATGGGCCGCATCGTGGGAGAGGTCGCCCAGGCCAACAAGACCGTGGCCGACAAGGTGCCCGGGCTGGGGTCGTTGGTGTCGTTCGGGACCAGGTCGGCGTCCCGGGTGATGGGCGCCGCGGACCGGCAGTTCGAGGCCCTCTTCGGCGACACCATGGGCAAGGGCGGCGCCTTCGCGGTCCGTCGGCTCAACCGGGTCGTCATCGACACGGTGCTCGATCCCACGACCCGGCTCGCGGTACTGCAGACCTGGGACCTGCTCGCACGGGAGCAGGTGGTGGGTCTGAGCCACCACGCGACGCAGGGGCAGATCTCCGATGTGGCCGACGCCCTCCACGACGTCGTGATCACCGTCCTTGCCACCGACCAGGCGGCAGACCTGGCCGAGGTCGTCATCGACGGACTCTTCGACGGGTTCGGTGGCTACACCCCCACCGAGCTGCTCGACCAGCTCGACCTGAGGCGGGAGGACGTCGTGCACGACCTGGTGAAGCTGGCCGTCCCCATCGTGGATGCACTGCGCGAGTCCGGCGACCTGGAGCAGCTGCTGCGGGCGCAGCTCGAGCCGTTCTTCACCTCCGCCGAGGTCACCCGCCTGCTCGGCTGACACACCTCCGCTGCCTGGCCTGGAGCGCGGCGCCACGGTGGAGGCTGATCACCGCGATCCACCTGCTCGTCCACTCCGACGACGCTGCCGCGACTCGGCGCCCGGCGGGCATCCAGCGCCGTCACCCCCTGGCGGCGACGAACGCCAGGACCACCACGAGGACGAGGAGGACCGCGGCCAGCCCCGCCAGCACGATCAGTGCCCACTTGAGCAGGGTGCCGACGAGCCTGAGGGCGGTACCAGCGACGGCCAGTGGGCCCGGCCTCCCACGCGAGGCACCGGCACGTTCCACCGGCGGTTCGGCGGTCTCATCGCGGATCGGCACCCGCCGGTCCGGAGCGCGAAACCCTCCAAGGACCGGCTGGCCGAACTCGTCGACATGCACCACCGTCACGTAGTGGTCACCGCGCGGACCCCCGTAGACCCCGTGCATGCCGCGTCCGCGGAAACAGTAGGTGGCCGGCCCTGAGTGCTCCAGACCCACCAGGGGCAGACCGTCGATGCCCGAGGTCCACACCGCCCCGGAGGCCCACTGGTCCCTGGTCACCTCGATCGTCTCGTGGACGTCCTGGCCAGGCCGCGGGGCAAAGAGCTCCCACAGCTCGTTGAGCAGCTGCTCCGTGACGACGGGTCCGTCGAAGCGCACCTCCTCGCGGAAGCCGGTCCCACCGTCCGTGAACTCGCGCACCCAGGCCGCCTCCCGGTAGCGGCGCTCGTCGTCCCGCCGCCGCTGGGCCGTGCGTCGTGCGTGCTCCTCGGCCTGTCTCCTGACGCGTTGCAGACGTTCGCGTTCCCGCGCCGCCTCCCGCCAGGCCTGCGCCACTCGCTCCCGGTCCTCGGCCTCATGGGCCCGACGCTGCGCGGCCTGCCAGGCCGCCGCCTGTCTGGCCTGCTCGTGCTTCAGCCGCTGCTCGCGGGCCGCCTCGGCGACGCGTTGCCGACGCAGGTCGGCATCCAGTGCCTCGCGTCGTGACCCGGTGAGGGACTCGAACGCCCAGTTGACCTCCACCATCCGCTCTTGCAGGACGTCGCGTTCCGCGTCGGAGACGTCCGGATGGATGTCCACCGCCGCGAGGCGCATCTGCCGCCGGTACGCCTTCTTGATCTCCTCCGCGGATGCATCCTCGGGAACACCCAGGATCGCGTAGGGGTTCGCGGGGCTCATGACGACCCAGTGTCCACCCAGCCGCTGTGAGATCGACCCGGTCGTCAGCAGGGCGGCCACACCGGGACGGTGCGGCCGGCATCCGTGACGGAGCGCGGTGTCCGTGCGGCTTCGCCTTCAGCGCTCAGGTGACGGTCGGCTCGGGAGTGGTGCGCTGTCGGGCCTGTCGGCGCTGTCGTCACGTTCACCTGCTCGTCGTCTCGCGTCGATGCCTGGGTCAGCGTGAGGTCGGTCTCGGTTTCCGACTGTCACCGGTGGGCGGAGGACGATGGAGGGGAGGCCGTTCGCGGCGTCGTCGGGACGCCGACGAGTAGGGCACTCCTCGGGAGTGTGATCTCGATGGCCGTCACCCACGAACCAGCGACGCGCCCACGCAGTGCTCCGCGCGTGTCGACCCGGACGCTCGTCTGGTTCCTCTTCTGTGTACTCGCCCTGCTGGGACTTGACCTGGTGGACCTGCAGGTGTGGGCGAGCGTGGTCGTCCTGGCCGCTCTCGTGCTGGCCGGGGTTCCCGCGCTGCGGCCCCACGCGTCGGCGCGGGTGGACCGTACCGACCTGGTGGTCCTGGCCGCCATGTACGTCACAGTGGTGCTCCTGTTCCGCTTGGCGTTCCAGGTGTTCACCACCGACAACGTGCTCGGCCTCTTCCTGTGCTTCGCCGCCGGGTTGCTGCTCGGCGTCGTCGGGCCGGTGGTCTACTCGGTGTGGGGCCGGCACCGTCCCCTGCGTTCGCTCGGTCTGGGAGCCCACGAGCTGCGCCCGACGCTGGCCATGGGGGTGGTGCTCGCGGCCGCGCAGTTCCTCGTGACGTTCCAGGGCTACACCCTGCCGGCACCCGCGAAGTGGGTGCCCCTGCTCGGGATGTCCCTGGTCGTCGGGCTGTTCGAAGCGGTCTTCTTCCGCGGGTTCGTCCAAGGCCGGCTCGAGGCGAGTTTCGGAGCCGTCCCGGCGGTGGCCGGGGCCGCCGTCCTGTACGCGCTCTACCACGTGGGGTACGGGATGGGCGTGTCGGAGATGTGGTTCCTGCTGGCGCTCGGCGTGGTCTACGCGGTGGCGTTCCGGCTGACCACCAACGTGCTCATCGTCTGGCCGTTGCTCACTCCGATGGGGGCGTTCTTCAACAACCTCACGGGCGGCGACATCGACCTGCCCTGGGCTTCGCTGCTCGGCTTCGCCGACGTCGCGATGCTCATGGCGGCGGCGATCTGGGTCGCCCACCGCAGGGAGCGCAAGAACCACACGAGGGCTCAGGCCAGCCACGAGGTGGCTGAGGCCAGCCACGTCACATGAGGATGCTCGAGCGGCAGTTCTCACGACCCGTCACCCGAGCTGCCATCGCGAAAGGTCAAGCGACGTGCGGCGCTGCCGTGGCTACTCGGGCTGGCGGCCGTGGGTGCCCAGTGACTCGGCGATGCCGCGTGCCCAGGCCTCGATGGCGTCCCAGTCCCGGAAGTCACCGGCGGGCAGGGCGTCCTGGGCGGCGGGCATGTGCCGCACGAGGCGTTCACCCAGACCGACGGGCTCGGCCTCCGGGTCGTAGGCCCCGAAGAAGACCTGCTCACCCCGGGGGTGCAGCAGCTCGGTGAGCTCGTCGAACTCCTTGGGTCGAGTCGACTGCAGGACGTCCTGACCGTCCTTGTCGACCAGGTCCGTCCCGAGCGGGCCGCTGCTGAACAGCCAGACCGGGCGGCCGGCCAGCGCCGCCCGATGCCTTCGGGCGAACTTCACCGCCGGTTTGAGCCAGTGGAGCATGTACGCCGCGCCGCCCAGGATGACGGCGTTGTATCCCTCGACGTTCGTGACGTCCTCGACGGGCCGGGCCTCGGCCGGCCGGCCCGTCTCGGTCAGGACCGCGGCGATGCGTTCGGCGATCCCGGCGGTGGCGCCGTGCCGCGTGGCGTAGGCGACCAGGATCCTCATGTCGTCCCTCTCGGTTCGTGGCCCCGTCCGGGATCCGCACCCGTCTGCCCTGACCACCAGCACGGGTGAGGGCTGGCGATCGTGCTGCGCCGTGCGTTCGGCCCCCGGCATCAGGCGTCGTCGAGGGCTGCCGCGTCAGACGCCGCTGCCTCCCGACCTGCCGCAGCACGGCCCACGGTTGACGCGCGGCGCGGACGACGGTTCGTCGTCGTCACCCTGCAGAGGGTACTCGCGTCGGGTCACCGGCTGGGGCGCCAGTACACCGGCCCGACCCGGATCGTCGGTTGCGGTGGATCTGCGTCCACGGGGCGCCGCACCGGTCGAGTCCGCCTCGGGGAGGCGACGGGTTGGGGAACCGTGCGGCGGTCGTATCCCGCGCGTTGAGCGGGGTCACCGAGGATCGTGTACGCGGCCATCGCCTGCTGGAGGATGGTGGTCGCCACCGCCTCGTCGTCGGGGTCGCCCGCGGATCGCGTGTCGGGGTGGTTCTGGCGCACGAGCACGCGGTAGGCGCGGCGGATCTGCTCCTGGGTCGCCTCCGGGCTCAGGCCCAGGACGGCGTACAGGTCGCACGGCTCAGCGGTCATGGCCACCCGCGGTCCTTCCTCGTGATGCCGGCGCCGCTGCGGGTGGTGGGCGCGGTCCGCGCTGGAGCCGGGGTCGACGGGGCCTCGCCTGGGCCGCGAACCGGTACGCCGTCAAGGCGTGGGCGTCGCGCGGCACTGCGTCGGACGCGATGCGTGAACGCGACCCAGGCGAGAGTCGTGCGGTCAGGTGCCTCGGTGTCGGATCGTCGGTCTCGGGTGATCACCTGCCCTTCGTCGATCGGGTTTCCTCGGCCGTGGGCGGGCGGGTGCCCGGACGGTCACGGGGGAGAGCGTTGCCGCCGCCACTGCGGTCCGGGCGGATGCCGTGGCTCACCTCGGGCGCCGCGGGCATGAGCCTCACCACCACCGATCACGCGCTGATGGCCTGCCGACCCTCGTGGGCGCTGGTGATCTCGATCCTGCGCGGCTTGGCGTGATCGGCGACCGGGATCCTCAGCGTGAGGACGCCGCTGTCGTAGCCCGCCTCGATGCGCTCGGTGTCGAGGTTGTCCCCCAGGACGAGCTGCCGGCTGAACACCCCGCGAGGGCGTTCCGCGGCGAGCAGCTCTGCATCGCTCGCCCGGGCCGGACGTTCGGCCCGGACCGTGACCACGTTGCGTTCCACGTCGATGTCGATCGAGTCCGGGCTGACCCCAGGGAGGTCGAACTCCACGAAGAACGTCTCACCCTCGCGCCAGGCGTCCATCGGCATCGCCGACGGCCGGGCCAGCGTGCCGTCCGGGCCGAAGAACTGTTGGGTGAGTCGGTCCAGTTCACGGAAGGGGGTCGGTACGCATGAGCATTGTCATCACCTCCATGTGCGGTGTCACCTGTCGTTGCGAGCGGTCCCATCGAGCGAGGATCTATGGCGACCGCTATAGATTTCTTGTAGCACCAACGGCATACTCGTGCAAGAGGCGAGCTGAGGAAATGCCGGAGGGAGGACGCACCAGCATGACCGGCCCCACTCCCGGCGGAGACCGCGGCGTCTACGGCATCTCCGTGGCCGCCGAGCTCGTCGGCATGGGCGTGCAGACCCTTCGCCTCTACGAGGCCCGCGGCCTGCTCGAACCCGATCGCACGGCTGGTGGCACCCGTCGCTACAGTGCGAACGACCTGGACCGCCTTCGTCGGATCGCGGCCCTGCTCGACGCCGGGCTGAACCTGACCGGCATCGGCATGGTGCTCGACCTGGAGGCGGAGAACGCCCGGCTGCGTGAGGAACAGGAGGCCCCGACATGGCTCGCGGTCATGACGACGACATCGGCAGCGCGATCCCCGAAGCCGACCGGCTCGAGCAACAACTGGACGCCGACCCCGCCGTGACTCCCGACGACGCGGTGGCTGCCGCCGGGGGAGTCTCCCTGAGTCCACCGCGGGAGCCTGGCGACGCAGACGACGCCGACCGGCTCGACCAGCTCCAGGACGTGGCCGTCGACCCGGACGAGGAGTACGCCCCGGACCCACCCTGAGACCGCCCTCGCCGTCAGGCTGAGACGGGCCGTCGGGGCGCCATGAGGTCACAGGCCGCCATCGCCCGGGTGAGGGGTGAGGGCTCTCGGGTCCCCTCCGCACGCCGTCCACACGAGCGTCGCCACCCGCCGGGACCAGTCCCGCGGGGGTTCGGCGCCCACGAGCGCGAGCGAGTACCACGAGCCGGTGAGGAACGAGGCCGCGACGAGCAGGTCGGCATCCTCGGGGATCTCGCCGCGTTCGACGGCTGCGCCCAGGCAGGCCCGGATCCGGGCCCGGCGGGGCGCGACGATCTCGTCCGTGTACGTCCGGCGGACCGCCGGGGAGACACCGTCGCCGAGCATCAGGCCGACGAGGGGCAGGGCTGCAGCCTCGCTGATGCAGTGGCGGAAGTGCTCGAGCTCGGCGACGAGGTCGGGGAACGGGGCGCCGGTGACCACCGGAGGATCGACGTTGGCCAGGTGGGCGACCGCGTCGACCACGAGCTCGGTCTTGTCCTTCCAGCGACGGTAGAGGGCGGGTCGGGTCGTGCCGGCGTCGGCAGCGACCGCCGCGAGCGACAACCCGCCGAAGCCGTCGCGGGCGAGGTGTCGCAGCGTGGTCTCCAGCACGGCGAGGTCGATCGAGGCGTCCCGCGGCCGGCCCTGGGTGGCGGGCGGGTCTGTCGTCGGGGTCGCGTCCACCCGACGCATTTTACGTGACATCCATGTATTGAAATCAAGGCGGACCGCCCCGTACCCTCTCCATTACGTATCTGCCGCGTAACGTAAAGGAGGACCCATGAGCGCCACGGTCGACACCCGCGGGCGGCCCATGCGGGTGCTGATGGTCGTGTCCAACCCCGGGATCTCGGACCGCACCGGGTGGCCGGTCGGGTTCTGGTGGGCCGAGCTGACCCACCCGTACTGGGAGTTCGTCGAAGCCGGCTACGAGGTGGTGGTCGCCAGCCCGGACGGAGGAGCCGTGCAGGCGGACTCGTGGTCGGACCCCGCCGACCCCTCGGGGTACTCCGCGCACGACCTCATCAGCCGGGGCTTCATCAGCAGCCCGCCCCATGCGGCCCTCGTCGAGGGCACCCCGGCCCTCGCGTCCTTGGACCTCGACACCTTCGATGCGTTCTTCCTCGTCGGGGGCCAGGCGCCGATGTACACGTTCCGCCACGACCAGCGGGTCAAGGAGGCTCGTCGGCAGCCGCCTGGGCCGGGGGCAGAGGAGATCCGACACCCATGACCACGCCACCGCTGCGTCGTCCTCGCACCCTCCGGCCCGCCACGATGCGCGACCACGACGTCCACGAGCGTCCCGCGACACCCCTGGAGCTCCTCTTCGACCTGTGCTTCGTGGTCGCCGTGGCGGTCCTGGCCGCCCAGCTCGACCACGGGATCGTCGACGGCCACGCACTCGAGGCGGCGATCGCGTACGCCCTGCTCTTCATCCCGATCTGGTGGGCCTGGATGAGCTACACGTGGTTCGCCACGGCCTTCTCCCACGACGACCCTCTCACCCGACTGCTGACCCTGCTCCAGATGGGCGGCGTCCTCGCCGTGGCGGCGGCCGTCCCGGCGGCCTGGGAGGGCGAGCTGCTGGCGTTCGCGCTGGCCTACGCGGTGATGCGCCTGCCGCTCGTCCTGCAGTGGCTCCGGTCGGCCCGTGACGACGCCCTCCACCGGGGCTTCGCGCTGACCTACGCCGTCGGCTCCGTGCTCGCCCAGGTGCTCTGGGTGGTCGGCGCACTGGCGCCGACGGCCGCGGGGGCCGTGGTCTTCGTCGTCGCCCTCGCCACGGAGCTGACCACGCCGGTCCTCGCGGTGCGCAGGTCACCCGACCGGGTGTTCCATCCCGGGCACATCGCGGAGCGTTACGGCCTGTTCACGATCATCGTCTTCGGCGAGACGATCCTGGCGGTCTCGGTCGGGCTGCGCGACACCCTCGACGGCGACGGCGACCTCGGAGCCGCTCCGGCGGTGGTGACCGCTGCGCTCGTCATCGCGTTCTCCCTGTGGTGGATCTACTTCGACACGCTCGGCCCGGAGGCGCTCACCCGCAACCGGGCCGCGGCGTTCCGCTGGGGCTACGGGCACTACGTCCTGTTCGCCGCCATTGCGGCGGCCGGGGCAGGCGTCCAGGCCCAGCTCCACCTGGCCCACGCCGACGACAGGGGAGGGAACCTCGTCGCAGCCGCTGCTCTCGCCGTCCCGGTCGCCATCGCGCTGGCCTCCATCGCATGGCTCCACCGGACGTCGAACGGCGCTGCGGCGACCGCCGTCCCGCTCTACGTCGGTGCCGGGGCCGTGCTGGTGCTCCTCGTGCCGGCCGGCTCCCTCCCGGCGGCAGTCGTCGACGGGGCGATCGCCCTCGTCGTCGCCCTGCTCGTCGTCCGTGAGGTGGTGTCACGGGCACGGTCCGAGCGACCGGACCCGACGCCATGACGTCCCGGACCGCTCCTCTGTTGCCGGATCGCGCCGTCGCTCGCGACACTGGGGGGCGGCCCACCCGCGACCACGGGTCGGGTCACGGCGAGGAAGGGGACCCCCATGGCCGACCCGGCGATCCACCTGCTGGTGGGCACGACGAAGGGCGCGTTCGTCATCGACGGCGACGCCGACCGCACGCACTGGAGCGTCCGAGGTCCGTACTGCGACGGGTGGCCGGTCAACCACGTCGTCGGTGACCCGGGCACGGGGATGATGTGGGCGGGCGGTGGCGGGGACTGGTCCGGGGCGGGGGTGTGGTCCTCCGCCGACCGCGGGCACACGTGGTCGCTGGCCCGCCTGACGACCGGCCAGCTCGACGCGTGGGCGGCGGACGACCCGGACTTCGCGGCATCCATCGGGTGGACCGACGGCCCCGCTCCGTTCGGCGAGGGCTTCAGCCAGGTGTGGTCGCTCGGCCGGGCCGGGGATCGGCTCTACGCGGGGACGAAGCCGGCGACCCTGCTCGTGAGCGACGACGACGGGGCGACGTGGTCGGAGGTCAAGGGCCTCACCGACCACCCGTCGGCCGACGGCTGGAGCCCGGGCGCCGCGGGGCTCGTGCTCCACACGATCGTCGCCGACCCCGAGGACCCCGAACGGATGTGGGTCGGCATCTCCGCCGCCGGCGTCTTCGTCACCGAGGACGGCGGGGTCACGTGGGAACGGCGCAACGACCTCGCCGACCCCGCCGACGGCGAGGGAGACGGCCATCCTGCGGCTGCCAGCGACGGTCACACCGGCTTCTGCGTGCACCACGTCGCGCTCGCGCCGGGGGGTGGCGACGTGCTCTACCAGCAGAACCACCATGGCGTGTGGCGCTCCTCCGACGGCGGTCTCACCTGGCGGAACATCACCGCCGGCCTGCCCTCGACGTTCGGGTTCCCACTCCGGGTCCACCCGCGCGACGGGCAGACGATCTGGACGGTGCCCCTCAACGGCGACACCGAGGGCCGGTACCCGCCGGATGCCGCGGCGGCGGTGTGGCGTTCACGCGACGGTGGAGCGTCGTGGCAGGCGCAGCGAGCGGGGCTCCCGCAGCAGTCGTGCTTCTTCACCGTGCTGCGCCAGGGGATGGGCGGGGACCGCCGCGATCCCGCCGGGGTGTACTTCGGCACGAACACCGGGTCGGTCTTCGCCAGCCGCGACGAGGGCGAGACGTGGGACGAGATCGCCCGGCACCTCCCCACGGTGCTCGCCGTCGAGGTGCTCGAACCGGACGGGAACGGTTGAGGGAGCGGGAGGTGGCGTCCGGGCCCGGGCGCGGTCGGATGCCGCGCGCCCGGCATCCGCGGTCGGCTGCCGTACCGCTGTGTGGAGACCGCCACGACTGCCGCTGCGGGGGTGTCGGTGCCTCCTGCAAGGCTCCCGCCCAGGACACATCCGAGGGGGAAGACGATGGGACGGGACACGAGGCGGCGTCGGGCGGCGAGGGCCAGGCAGCGGGCAGCACGAGGCAGCACCGGTCCGGCGGAGCCGGAGCACACCCTCGAGGGCCGCGTGTCCCGAGAGGTCCTCGACGCCGTCGAGCGGCTGCGCTCCCGGGGTCACGAGGCCGACCGGGCGGTGGCCCGCGTCGTGGGCCTGGCGCAGACCCCACGAGGCCGCCGCCTCGTGGCCGCCCGGCTCACCGCCCTGCTCACCGACTGCGTGGCCATGGCGTGGGAGCGCGGCTGGCAGCCCGCTGACGTCCACCGCATCGTGGGCCGCAGCCTCGACGAGCGTGCGCAGCTCGTCGTGGGCGACGCCATGGCCCACCAGCTCGGCCCCTTCGCCGAGACCACGATCGCCGAGCGGTGGCACCTCCAGCTGCGCGACCTGGGAGCGACGAGGTGGTGGCCGGGCCACTCCGACCCGGTCACGGCCCGCGCCGACACCGCGGGCTTCGGCACGGAACGGGCCGTCGCGGCAGCCCTCGCGGTGATCGCCGTCCTGGCCGGCCTCCCCGCGCTCGAGCGGCTCGACCCGCTGCCCGGTCGGGCCCGATCCACGACGGACGCCCGAGCGCAGCACGTCGAGGAACGCATCCTGAGCCGGGTCCGGGCCCTCCTCGCGAAGGCGGAGTCGACGCCCTACGAGGCAGAGGCCGAGACGTTCACCGCCGGAGCGCAGGCCCTCATGGCCCGGCACAGCATCGACGCCGCGATGCTCACGGCTGCCGAACGGCGCCCGCACGACCGTCCCGCTGTTCGACGCATCGGCGTCGACCGGCCGTACGAGTCGCCCAAGGTGCTCCTCCTTGGCGTCGTCAGCCGCGCCAACCGGTGCCGCACGGTGTGGAGCAGCGGCCTGGGCTTCGTCACCGTCATCGGCTTCGAGGCGGACCTCGCCGCGGCGGAGACGATCTTCACCTCGCTCCTCGTCCAGGCCACCCGAGCCATGGCGGGAGAGGGCAGCCGAGTGAGCGGCACCGGTCGGTCCCGGACCCGCGCGTTCCGCCAGTCCTTCCTCACCGCCTACGCCCACCGCATCGGCGACCGGCTGCGTGAGGTGACCGAGCACGAGACCCGGGAGGCCGTGGGCCGGGCGAGTCCGACCCCCGACGAGGTGGCACCCGGCCAGATGCCGACCGGCGTGCTCGTCCGCGTGCTGGCCCAACGAGCTGGCGAGGTCGACGCTCGGGTCGACGAGCTGTTCCCCCGGGTCGTCAGCAAGCCCCTCGGCAGCGCGACCGACCTCGAGGGCTGGTCGGCGGGGGTGCACGCCGCCGACCGTGCCACCCTGTTCGGCTCGGGGCACACCCTCACCGAGACCCGGACGGGGTGAGGAGCCGGGCGACGTCCCCCATCCCGCTCAGGGTCGCGTCAGGGTCGGGCTCAGGTGGCTCCCCGATGTGCGCGACCCCGCCGTACCGACACGATGCTCCGCATGATCACTGTCGAATCACTCACCAAGACCTACGGGCGCGGCTTCACCGCCGTCGACGACGTCTCCTTCTCCGCGGCCACCGGCCGCGTCACCGGCTTCCTCGGCCCCAACGGGGCCGGCAAGTCCACGACGATGCGGATCATGGTCGGGCTGACCCCGGCCACGGCCGGCACCGCCACCATCGACGGGCGCCGGTTCACCGACCTGCCCAACCCGGGCCGGGAGGTGGGCGTGCTGCTCGACGCCTCCGCGCAGCACGCCGGGCGCACCGGCCGCGAGATCCTCACCGTCGCCCAGCGCACGATGGGTCTGCCGAGGGCCCGGGTCGAGCAGATGCTCGAGCTCGTCAGCCTCACCGACGAGGAGGCCGACCGCCGGGTGCGCAACTACTCCCTCGGGATGCGCCAGCGGCTCGGCATCGCGACGGCGCTGCTCGGCGACCCGCACGTGCTCATCCTCGACGAGCCGGCCAACGGCCTCGACCCGGCCGGCATCCGCTGGATGCGCGACCTCCTGCGCGGCTACGCCGACCGGGGCGGCACGGTGCTGCTGTCCTCCCACCTGCTCCACGAGATCGAGGTCATCGCCGACGACCTCGTCGTCATCGGCAACGGCCGGATCGTCGCCCGGGGCACCAAGGCCGAGCTGCTCGAGGCCATCGGCACCGTCGCGCGGTCCAAGGACGCCCCCGCCCTCGCCCGGGCCATGGAGGAGGCCGACCTGGCCTTCACCGTGCACGCGGACGGCAGCGTGCACACCGAGGTCGGCCCCGAGCGGGTCGGCGAGGTCGCCCACGCCGCCGGGCTGGCGCTCACCGAGCTCCGGCACGCCGACGGAGCCGGGCTCGAGGAGATGTTCCTCGAGCTCACCGCAGACACGCAGCGCGAAGGAGCCGCAGCATGAGCACCACCGTCCTCGACCCCACGACACCCGACACGGCCACGCACGCAGCCCGCGCGCGAACGTCGTCCGCCCGGATCCCGCTGACCCGGGTCATCGGCGTCGAGCTGCGCAAGATGTTCGACACCCGCTCCGGCTTCTGGCTCATGGCGAGCATCGTCATCACGAGCGTGCTCGCGACGGCCGCCCTCATCGTCTTCGCGCCGGACGACGCGCTGACCTTCGACAACTTCGCCGCCGCGATCGGGGCGCCGATGACGGTCATCCTGCCGATGATCGGCATCCTCGCCGTGACGAGCGAGTGGAGCCAGCGCAGCGGCCTCACGACGTTCACGCTCATCCCGCACCGTGGGCGGGTGCTCGGCGCGAAGCTCGTCGGCGCGCTCGTCGTCGGGGTGGTCGCGATGTTCGTCGCCCTCGTCGTCGGCACGCTCGGCACCCTGCTCGGCAGTGCCGTCACCGGCCTCGACCCGGTCTGGAACGCCACCGTCACCGAGTTCGCGCTCATCGTGCTCGGCAGCGTCCTCGGAATGCTGTTCGGCTTCATGCTCGGCGTCGTCATCCGCAACTCCGCCGGCGCCATCGTCGCCTACTTCGTCTACACGCTCGTCCTCCCACCGCTCCTCGGCCTGCTCGCCGCCAACCAGCAGTGGTTCGCCGACCTGCAGCCGTGGGTCGACTACAGCTTCGCGCAGATGCCGCTCTTCGAGGGCAGCATGTCGAGCGAGCAGTGGCAGCAGCTCGCGGTCTCCGGCACCCTGTGGTTCCTCGTGCCGCTGGCCGTCGGCCTCGTCCTCGTCCGGCGCGCCGAGGTCAAGTGAGCGAACCGGTCGGGCGGGTGCCGCGTGCACCCGCCCGACCGGCGTCGTCCCCAGGCCAGTCGACGTCGCGGGCGAGCAGGTCGTCCCACGTCTCCCGCCGCACGACGACCCGCCAGGAGCCGGCGCGGGCGAAGACGACGGGGATGCGGCGGTTGCCGTTGTAGTTGTTCGACATCGTGTAGCAGTAGGCCCCGGTCGCCGGGACGACGAGCAGGTCGCCCACCGCGGGGTCGACGAGGGGGGCGCCGCTCACGAGGACGTCCCCGCTCTCGCAGTGCCGGCCGACGACGTCGCAGGCCGAGGTCGCCCCCTCGAAGCGCCCCACGACGCCGGCCTCGAAGCGCTGGTCGTAGAGCGCGACCTCGAGGTTGTCGCCCATGCCGCCGTCGACCGCGACGAACGTGCGGGCCCCCCGCTTGACGGTGACGACCCGGTACAGGGTGCACGTCGACTCCGCGACCATGCTGCGCCCCGGCTCGATGACGATCTCGGCCTCGGGGGGCAGGTGCGCCCGGGCCGCGTCGACGAGGGTGTCGAGGTACTGCGACACCGACGGCCGGTCATCGGCCCACGTGTACCGGGCCCCGAGCCCGCCCCCGAGGTCGTACACCGGGAACTCGCCGAGTCGCGCGACGGCCGCCACGGCATCCGCGAACGGCTCGGTGCTCAGGATCTGCGAGCCGACGTGGGAGTGCAGGCCGCGCATCCGCAGCACCGGCGACGCCTCGATCCGGGCGATGAGGGGCGCCGCGTGCTCGGGCGCGAGCCCGAACTTGCTGTCGTCGTGCCCGGTGAGGACGCTGGCGTGCGTGTCCGCGGTGACACCGGGGATGACCCGCACGAGCACGTCGACCGAGCGTCCCCGGGGGATCGCCGACTCGAGCCGGTCGACGTCGTCGCCGTTGTCGACGACGACGAGCCCGAGACGATGCTCGACGGCCAGCGCGATCTCCTCGTCCAGCTTGGCGTTGCCGTGCAGGACGAGGGATGCCGGGTCGGCGCCGGCCTTGAGGGCCGTGATGATCTCGCCGCCGCCGGCGACGTCGAGGCCGAGGCCCTCCTCGACCATGACTCGCTGGACCGCGGTGCAGGGGAACGCCTTCGACGCGAAGACCACCCTGCTGCGGGGCCACCGGGCCGCGAGCCCGTCGACGTACTCACGCGCCCGCGCCCGCAGGGCATCCTCCGCCACGACGAGCACGGGGGTGCCGGCCCCGGCGGCGACGTCGTCGATCCGGCAGCCGCCCACGCGGGCGACGCCATCGGCATCCACGGTGGTGCCGGGCGGCATCAGGTCGACCAGGGCGCTCGCCATCGGGGTCCTCCGCTCAGCCGGGCAGGTGGGTTCGGCGGGCCTCGAGGGCCTCGCGGCGGTGGGCGTTGCCGTGCAGCCCGACATAGGCGTCGCCGAACCGGGCGAGCAGGTCGTCGTCGAGGCGCCGCACCGCACCCGGCGGGTAGCGGTAGCCCATCGCCGCGGTCACGGCGGCGCTGTCGACGTCGCGCAGCGTCGCGCTCAGCTCGTCGAGCGAGGCGATGCCGAGCTCGAGGAGCAGGCCCGAGATCCACGCGTAGTGCTCGGTGCGCGACCACCCGGCGCTCGAGTAGCGCCCGGCGAGGAAGGTCGCGAGCTCCTGGGCGCTGATCCGGGGGTCCAGAGCGTCGCCGGCGTCCACACTGCTGTCGCCGAGCCCCGCCTGCAGCCGGTCCCGGATCGCCTGGAACTCGCGGTCGGCCAGCTCGATGAGGCCGGCGGCGAGCGTGAAGCGGCGGTCGAGGTCCGGCACCTGCTCAGGCGGCACCGTGCCCTTGTAGCGGATGTCGTGCTCGAACTCCGCCCACGCGTGCTGGAGCACCGTGCGCAGCTGGACCGACGCACAGAACTGCGGGTCGTACGCCGTGGGCTCACCGTCTGCCCGCGAGACCAGCAGGTGCCGGCTCGCGTAGCCGAAGCGCCCGGCGGCGGCGGTCTCCTCGCCGAGGTCGCGGTCGTCGAGGACGGTCAGCTGCTCGGCGAGCAGCCCCGCGACGGCGTCGATGTCTCGCTGGACGTAGGTGATGACGCGCACCCCGACCTGGTCGGTGACGGCCCGCAGCGGGTCGGCGGACGAGTCGGCGGTCAGCACACCGCGGACCTTCGCGGCGAACGACCCGACCGACTTCGTGCGGCCCGTCACGCTGAGGTAGTTGATGCCCGCGTCGTCGATGATTCCGGTGACGAGCTCGACGAACTCGTCGGTGGCGGGCAGCAGCCGCTCCCTCAGCGCGGTGTAGTCCGCGACGGCGCGGTCGATGCGGCGCATGGACATGGGCCCACTGTCCCACGCGCCGTCCGGGAGGCCGACGCCCCGCGGCCGGCGGTGGTTCGATGGGGGCATGGCACGTCGAGGCGGAAGCCGGGGTCCGCGGAGCGGACGACACGAACCGAACCGGAACGCGACGCGGGCTCGGCGCCGGTCCGAGCCGGGGGGCCCGGGGTCCCCCGGTGCGGGCGTGGGCGACGGCTCGGACGGCGGTGACGGCGGTGGGCTCGTGCCGCAGGTCGTGCGTGACGCGCTCCGTTCGCCGGACCCGACGGCATTCACCGTGCTCGTGTCGAGCGCGCTGTCCGCGACGAGGGAGTGGGACCCGGACGGGGGCTCGCTCCCGGCCGGGGGCTGGGACACGGACGACGAGGAGCCCGACGAGGACGACCTGTCCGTCGACGACCTCGTCACCTCGTTCCTGTCGGTCTCCTATGCCGAGACCACGGCCGCGCTGCACGTCATCGCCGCGATGCTGCCCGACGAGCTCGACGCGACCCGGCTGCGGCGTGCCCTCGCCGAGCGGCACCACCCGCTGCCCGACCACGTGACCGGCGTGCGCGACATCGTCGTGACGCGGGCGGCGCACCTCGGCGACGAGCTCGGCGACGGCGACAACCTCATCCTCGGGCTCGAGTGGCCCGGTACCCGCGGGGTCACGGCCGTCGTGTACGTCGACGAGTCCTTCGGCACCCGCGTCAAGGACGTCTTCCTCGTCCCCGAGCCCTTCGACGTCGTCGTCGACCAGTACCGCGCGATCACGGAGGAGGAGGGCGACCCCCGCTCGGCACTCGTCGCGATCGACCCGGCCGATGCCCGGGCGAGCCTGCGCCTCGCGATCGACCGTGGCGACGCCCCCGACGCGCCCGCCGTCCCCGAGGACTGGACCGGGCCCGACGGGGAGCCGCTCGGGTGGCCCGCCGCGCGGCCCTTCCTCGAGATGCTCCTGCGCCGGATGCCGCCCGGCGGCTCGCCCGTGCTCACCTCAGCCGGGCTGCCCGAGCTCTCGCCCACCGAGGCGGTCGAGGCCTTCCTCGCGTCCCCCGAGTCGGCCGGGGTGCGCGACCTCCCGGACGCCGACGCCGCGGCCGCCCTCATCGCGACCGACATGGCCGAGGCGGGCGGCCACCCGCTGCGGCTGTCGCCGGTGCAGGTCGAGATCGCGCTGACGCAGCGGCTGCCCTGGGCAGCGGGCGCGAGCGACGCCGTGCTCGACCGGGTCGGTGACGTCCTGCCGGCCTACGTGCGCTTCGCCCATGCCCGGCTCGGGGTCGCCGAGCCGGGGACGAGCGAGACGCTGGCGGTGGTGGCCGCATGCCGTGACGTCTTCGACGCCCTGCGCCACAGCGCAGCCGTCGCGGACTGGCGTGAGGTCGCGCCACTCATCGACGCCTTCGAGCACGGTGACCCGTCCCCGTTGGTGCTCCACACCCTGGCCAGGGAGGTCGGGGGAGCAGACGCGCTCGACCGGCTCGACACCGACCCGCTTCCCGACGAACCGCTCGACACCGCACGTGTGCCCGCCGACGTCCGCGACGGCGTCGCCGCCGTCGGGGCCGCGATCGACCGGTGGCTCGAGACCTCCCCCCGGGTCGAAGCCCTCGGACCGGTCCGGGACGAGTGGCGCACCGCCGCTCGGCGCCTCCTCGTCGGAGCCGCGGTGCGGGACCCGGGCTGCGTACGGCGTCGGGCCTCGGTCGAGGGGCGGGCCTGCGGCGTGCTGTGGGCGACCGGCGTGGAGAACCACCTCGTCGGCCCCGGCGGTGTGCTCCTCGTCAAGGACCTCGCCGCCGACTTCGGGGTTCGTGGTGCGCCGTCGGCGAAGGCCGCCACGATGCTGGCCGCGTGGACGGACGGGCGGTGGGCGGAGGGTGGCTCGCTCGGGGACCCGGGCCTGCTCGTCTCCACCCGGCGCGCGGAGATCATCGAGGCCCGGGACCGCTACCGCACCTGACCCGCCGTGGCCGCCCCGCTCAGGCCGGGGGCGGCGTCGGCGGGGTGAGCGCGCGCCGGCGCACGAGCGACTCGAGCCGGCTGCGGGCCGAACGGGCGTCGCCTCCGCGACCGTCGGCGCCGGGGGGTCGCTCGGGCACGGTCGTCAGGCTGACGGCGACGAGGTCGGTGTAGGCGTCCTGGCGCAGCCGGGTCAGGAGGCGCTGCGCCGCGCTCTGGCCGCGGGCGAGCAGGCCGGCCGCCACGAAGACCCCGAAGCCGCTCGTCGCGAGGAGCGAGGTCACCCACGTCGGTGCGGACCCCCCGGACACCGTGAAGAACCCGGTGACGAGGGCGAAGGCGGTGATGAAGAGCACGGCCTGCGGCCAGAACAGCCGGGCTGCCCGCCCGATCCCGCGCACCCCCGTGAGCTTCGCGTACGGTCGGATCAGGGTCGTCGGGTCCTGCCCGAGGATGATGAGCTGGTACCACCGTCGCACCTGCTCGTAGAGCGTCACGCGCAGGTCGGGGGCTCGGTGCCAGTGCTCGTCCTCGGCCACCGCCCCCCACGCCTCGAGGCTGCCCGAGATGGCGGCGGGCGTCGTCTCGTGGGTCATCGCCGGGTCGAGGCGGCCGAGCATCCGGCTCAGCTCGCGTCGCCGGTCGGCCCCGAGGAGGAAGGCCGGCGAGACCGCCGAGGGTCCCGAGGCGGTGGACCACGCCGCCTCCGACCCCAGGCCCCAGTAGCACTCGGCGAGGCCGCGACCGAGCAGGTAGGCGTTCGCGAGCGCCTCGTCGCGCTGGGCGAGCTCGTCCTGGAACCAGGCGTCCCACGAGAGGAAGAACCCGGCGGTGGCGGCCCACGGCGGCGGCCCGGCATCCGGTGCGTCACCCGGGGCGGATGCCGGTGCGTCACCGGGGGCGGATGCCGATGCGTCACCCGGGGCGGTTGTGTCACCCGGGCCGGATGCCGGCGCCTCGCGCGAGCCGGGACCGGCACCGTCCACGGGGAGCACTGCCGCCAGCTCGTCCGCGAAACGGTGGTGGCGGTCGAGCCGCAGCCGCTCGACACCGGTGAGGAGCCCGCGCAGCGCCTCGCGGTGCGCGTCGGAGGGGCGGCGCTGCGAGCGCAGCGGCAGGACGTCAGGGGGGTCGAGCGGCGGCACGGCCCGACCGGGGCGGGGGCCGTCGGGCCAGGCCCGGCCGCGCACCTCGGCGACGGCCCAGCCGAGCCGCAGCGCGGCGCCCACCTCGGCTCTGCTCGACGCCATCGCCAGCCTTCCGACGGGAGGGCGCCCGGACCGTCGGCCCGTCGACCGCACCTCGACCCGTCCACGCTAGCCGACCGCCCGCCCTCGGCGCGGGCGCTCCGCCACGCCGGCTCCTGCATCCCCTCGCCGGTGCCCGCGACGCGCATGGCGCGCGAGTAGGGTCACGGGGTGCCGTCGACCGATCCCGACCGGACGCGGACCGCCGGCCGGGTCGACACCGCGTCGAGCGCCCGGACGTCCGGGGGCGCACGGTGCTGACCGGCTGCGCTCCCGCCACCCCGACCGCGGCCGTCGTCGGTGCGCTGGCACTCCTGCTCGGGGCGTGCACCGCCGGGTCGGGCGCCGAGGGTGCGGACCCGGCATCCCACGAGTACCGCCCCGGTCTCTCCGCCCACCCGCACGTCCCGGCCGACGTCACGTCGGCCCCGGTCGTCGTCATGGTCCCGGGAGGCTCGTGGCGATCGGCCGAGCCCGCCGGCCTCGAGCCGCTCGCCGAGGCCTTCGCCGACCGTGGGGTCTTCGCGATGCCGGTCGTCATCCGGGCGGCGCAGGACGACGTCGTCCACCCGACCCCCGTCGAGGACGTCCTGTGCGCGCTGGCCGACGGGGCCGCGACCGCCCGCGACGAGGGCATCGAGCCCGAGCGCCTCGTGCTGCTCGGTCACTCCTCGGGAGCGCACCTGTCCGCCCTGGCCGCGCTCGCGGTCGACGACTACGCCCCCCGGTGCGAGGACCCGCTCGTCGTCCCCGACGCCGTCGTCGGGCTCGCCGGTCCGTACGACATCCGGCGGTTCGCGGATGCCGCGTCCGTGCTCTTCGAGGACGGCGCGGACCGCGACCAGTGGGACGCCGCCAACCCGGTGCTGCGCGCGGGAGAGCGACCCGAGGTCCCCTTCCTCCTCCTCCACGGCGACCTCGACGACGTCGTCCCCCCGTCGTTCAGCACGCAGTTCGGCGCAGCCCTGCGCGCCGGGGGCCACGCCGCGACGGTGCAGGTGCTCCCGAGGGAGGACCACGGCAGCATCTACTCGGCCGAGGCCGCCGCCGAGCCGGTCGCCCAGTGGCTCGACGGCCTCGACGGGCCGGCCTCGGACGAGGGCTGACCGCGCGCGGGCGTTCGGGAGCGCGGTCGGGAGCGTCGTCGGGAGCGCGGACGCCCGTCAGCGGGCCCGGACGACGACGTCGACCTCCCCCGTGGCCTCCTCGATGTCGTGCTCGGCACTGGCGAGCAGGTGGTCGGCGAGGCGCCGCAGCGCCCGGGCCACGGCCACCTCGTCGCCGATGTGGGCGGCGTCCGGGTCGGCACTGCTGCGGTGGCTCGTGCCCTTGGCGGTGAGCGCCTCGGGGGAGTCGGCGAGCAGTGCGACGGTGGCGGTCGTGTCATCGCCCTTCTCGAAGATCGTCACCCGCACGCTCCACTCGCGCAGCGTCCCGAGCTCGGGGCGTGCCACGACCTCCGTGTGCTCCGCCGCACCTGAGCTCTCGGTCACCTTGAGCACGGCCCCCGGCCCCGGGAACATCGTGCTCGTGTGCCCGTCCTCCCACCGCACGACGTAGGGCGGTCCGCCCTCGGCGCCGCGCGCCTCCAGCACCTCACCGGCGCGGGTCGGCTGGTCGACCAGCTCTCCGGCCAGGATGATCCGGTCACCGGGCTTGGCTCTCATGGCTGCTCCTCACGTGGGTCGTCACCGTGCCACGGGAGGGTGCCGGGGCGGTGGCGACGGCCACGGCACCCACCTCCGATTCTGCCCGGTCGCCGCACGGGCGGCCAGAGCTGCGCGGGTGGTGAGCCTCACCGCGAACGGGCGAGGCCTGACCCTCCTCCTCCGGCGCGGTGGATGCCGACCCGGGCGGCCACCAGCCCGCGGCCGTGCGTGCCATGCTCGTCACCACCTGACCCCGGGAGGACCCATGGCCGACCGTCCCCGCACCGCCCTCGTCGTGGGGGGTGTCGCGACCGCCGCCGTCGCGCTCGCGGCCCGCGCGGTGCGCCGCCGGCGCGCGGCGCTGGCCGGCATCCCGACCGAGCTGCTCGCACCGATGGCGTGGCTGCCGCTGCCGGTCGGCCCCGCCGTCGTGCGGGTGGCCCGGCGCCTTCCGGCGCTTCCGACGCCGGTGCGCCCCGGGGTCGATGCCGAGCGTCGAACCGTCGCGGCCGTCGGGGACACCCCGGTCGACGTCATCGTCTACCGGCCGGCCGGGCGTGCGACGCCGAGCGGCGCCCTCGTGTGGATCCACGGGGGCGGCCTCGTCATCGGCGACGTCGAGGGCTACCACGAGACGTGCAGCGGGCTCGCTGCCGACCTCGGCATCCTCGTCGTCAGCGTCGACTACCGGCTCGCCCCCGAGCACCCCTTCCCGGCAGCGGTCGACGACTGCTACGCGGCGCTGAGGTGGGTGCACGAGACGGCCGACGAGCTCGGTGTCGACCGCAGCCGCATCGCCGTCGGCGGGGACAGCGCGGGCGGTGGGCTCGCGGCATCCCTCGCCCAGGTCGCCCACGACGGCGGCGAGGTGCCGGTGTGCTTCCAGCTGCTCGTCTACCCCATGCTCGACGACCGCACCGTGCTGCGGCACGACCACGACGGGCGCGGCGTGGCCGTGTGGACCCCGTCGGCGAACCGGTACGGCTGGACCGCCTACCTCGGGCACCCGCCGACGGCCGGGCCGGAACGGCCGTATGCCGCGGCCGCCCGCCGCGACGACCTCACCGGCCTGCCCCCGGCGTGGATCGGGGTGGGTGAGCGGGACCTGTTCCACGACGAGGACGTCGACTACGCCCGGCGGCTGCGTGAGGCCGGGGTCGCGTGCGAGCTGCACGTCGTGCCGGGGATGTACCACGCGGCCGAGCGGTTCCGTCCGCGGGTGCCGAGCATGGCCGAGTTCACCCGCCGGCTGGCCGAGGCCCTGCGGGCCGGTCTCGCGGAGCGCGCGACGCCGACCGCGGACCCGCGTGCAGGCGGCTGACCGGTGTCGCGTCGGACACCATGGCCGCCCGGGCTCGGCTCGGCCGCCATAGCCTGACGGCGAGGGCGGCACGCCCCGCCCAGTGGGCTGCGCGACACCTCCGTCGCGGTCACCGCCGTCCACCCGGGGGCACGGCGACCGAGGATGGCCGCGCTGCTCACCGGATGAGGTCCTCCGGGCCGGAACCGACCGGGAGCAGGTGATGTCTTCTCGGCCGGAAGCCACCGGGAGCACACTGGGGCATGGCCAAGCCCTACACCGTGACCCGCACGACGACCGTCGACGCCCCGCCGCACCGCGTGCGCGCACTCGTCCACGACTTCCACGCCTGGCCGCAGTGGTCGCCCTGGGAGGACCTCGACCCCGCGATGCGCCGCACGTTCACCGGGCCGGATGCCGGGGTGGGTGCGGCGTACGCGTGGGAGGGCAACCGCAAGGCCGGCAAGGGCTCGATGACCGTCACGGGGGACGAGCCCGAGCGGGTCGACATCGACCTGCGCTTCGAGAAGCCGTTCCCGGCGCACAACCGCATCGAGCTGCTCATGACGCCCCTCGGTGAGCAGTCGACCGAGATCGAGTGGCGGATGCACGGCGAGCTCTCCGGGGTCATGCGGGTGCTCGCCCTCATCCGGTCGATGGACTCGATGATCGGCCCGGACTTCGACAAGGGGCTCGCCCGGCTCAAGCGGGCCGCCGAGTCCTCGGGCTGAGCGGGTGTCCACCCCGGACTGGGCGGCCCTCGGCGAGCGGGCCGCGCGCCTGGAGCGCGAGCAGGAGTTCTCCGGCATCCTGCGTGCCACCCGCGGGCACGACGTGCTCTGGGAGTCGTGCCATGGGCTGGCCAACCGGGCGGACGGCGTCCCGGTCACCCCGAGGACGAGGTTTGCGACCGCGTCGCTGAGCAAGCTGTTCACGGCCGTCGGTGTGCTCGAGGCGGCCGGGCGCGGTGAGCTCGCGCTCGACGACGCCGTCGTCGACCTCCTCCCGCCGCACCGGCGACCGGGCACGCTGCGGGCCGACGTCACCGTGCACCACCTGCTGTCGCACACGTCGGGCATCGCCGACTACTACGAGGAGGACGAGGACCTCCCGGGCCACCGCGCGGACGCCGACGAGCTGTGGGCCGAGCTGCCCACCTACCTCGTGCGCGACTACACCACGCTCCTGCCGCTCTTCGCCGACCTCCCACCGATATGCCCTCCGGGCACCGCGTTCCACTACAGCAACGCCGGCTACGTGCTCCTCGGCATCCTGCTCTCGCACGTGTCGGGGATGCCGTTCGCCGAGGTCGTCGGCACGCGCGTCCTCGCTCCGGCCGGCATGGCCGACAGCGGGTACCCGGCACTGGACGAGGTGCACCCGAACCTTGCCACCGGGTACCTGCGCCCGCGGGAGCCCGGGGGACCGTGGCGCACGAACATCTACTCCGTCCCGGTCGTCGGTGGTGGCGACGGAGGCGCCTTCGTGACGGCGGCCGACGTCGACCGCTTCCTGTGCGCGGTGCGTGACGGAGGCGTCTGGCCCGGTGTCACGCCGCAGCAGCTCCTCACCCCGCGGTTCCCCGCCGGCGGCCGGTGGTCGGCGGGCTACGGGGGGATGCTTCGCGACGACGGGGTGCTCTTCAAGGACGGCGGCGACCCGGGCGTCTCGACCTTCGCGCGCTTCGACCCGACGACGGACACCCGGATCGTCCTGCTCGCCAACGTCGACTGGGACGAGACGGACGGCATCGCCGAGCTCGTCCGGCTCCTCGTCGAGACCGCCGGTCCGCCCTGACCGCGGGTCCGCCCTGAGCGCGCGGTCCGGTCCGTCGGGCACGATCCTGACCCGACCCGGACCCGAGCCGGACGACGCCACGGGGTGCCAGGTGCCGCACCGGCCGGTGACGCGTGCCACGAAACGCTGGCGCGACGCGGGCCGGGCCGATGGAATGGGCCCATGCCCCAGAAGATGGCCCTCCGCGCGTACATCGATCAGCTGCGCACCGAGGGGTACACCGTGCGCGACGACCACGGCGACGACCCGATCCTCATCACCCCCGACGGCCAGGCCGTCGAGACGTGGCGCGAGGACTACCCCTACGACCACCTCATGTCCCGCAACAGCTACGAGGTCGAGAAGTACCTCCTCCAGATCGAGCTGCTCAAGTTCCAGTACTGGACCATCGACAGCGGCGCCAGGCACGTCGTCGTCTTCGAGGGCCGCGACGCCGCCGGCAAGGGCGGCACGATCAAGCGGTTCACCGAGCACCTCAACCCCCGCGCGGCCCGCGTCGTCGCGCTGACGAAGCCGACCTCGACCGAGTCCGGCCAGTGGTACTTCCAGCGCTACGTCACCCACCTGCCCACCGCGGGGGAGATCGTGCTGTTCGACCGCTCCTGGTACAACCGGGCCGGCGTCGAGCGGGTCATGGGCTTCTGCTCCGACGAGGAGCACGCCGTCTTCACGACGCAGGCACCGATGTTCGAGCGGATGCTCGTCGACTCGGGCACGACGGTCACCAAGCTGTGGTTCTCGGTGACCCAGGACGAGCAGCGCACCCGGTTCGCCATCCGCCAGATCGACCCGGTGCGACGCTGGAAGCTGTCGCCGATGGACCTCGAGAGCCTCGACCGGTGGGATGCCTACACGGCGGCCAAGGAGGAGATGTTCGAGCACACCGACAAGCGGTACGCCCCGTGGATCACGGTCAAGAGCAACGACAAGAAGCGGGCCCGGGTCAATGCACTGCGGGCCTTCCTCCACCAGTTCGAGTACGCCGACAAGGACCACGAGGTCGTCTTCGCACCCGACCCACTCATCGTCGGGCGCGCCAAGCACACGACCGGCGACTGACCGACCCGTTCCGAAGCCGACCGGCGCGGGCCGACCCGCCTCGGCCTCGACCCGGCGGGGCGGGGACGCGCCTTCGGGACGCGCCGCCGGCTCGGTCAGGCCGCGTTCTCGTCGGGCTGGTGGATGCCGAACGTGTTGCCCTCGGTGTCGAGGAAGTAGCCCTGCCACGCCATGCCGGTGAGGGCCATCTTCGGCAGGGCCACGACACCCCCGGCGGCCTCGATCCGGGCGGCGGTCGCGTCGAAGTCCTCGACCCCCATGGTGAGCACGGCGGCGTTCGTGCCCTGGCCGGGGCCCGGAGCCGGCGCCGGCCGCGGGAGCAGGCCGCCGTTGATGCCGGGCGAGTCCTCGGCGCCGGTGACGACGCCCCAGTACGGCGAGCCGGTGAACTGGCCGTAGTCCTCGAAGGTCCAGCCGAAGACCTCCGCGTAGAAGGCCTTGGCGCGCTCGAGGTCGTCGGCCTGGATCTCGAAGTGGATGGGTCGGGACATCGGTCTCCTCCTGTGCTGCCTGCTGTCGGTGTGCTCCTCCAGCGTGGCACCGACCACCGACGGCCGACACCCGGACGTGCAGCGTTCGGTGGGCCGGCGCGGCATCCGCGCAGGACGTCGTGCGGGTCGGGCCGGCTGGCGGCCGGCCCGGTCGTCGCGGCGCAGTCGCGGCCAGTGCGCCCGCAGTCGCGGCCAGGGCGCCCGCAGTCGCGGCCAGGGCGCCGTCAGTGCGCCGGCGGTGCGTGCTGCCCGGTCTTGGCGAGGACGTAGTCGGCGAGCCGACGGTCCGCCTCGTCGCCGAAGAGGATCTCGGCGACCTCACGCAGCCCGGGTGAGCCCAGGATGTCGCGGTCGCGGACGACGAGGTCGATCTTGCTGCGGCGGCGCATGAAGTCGTCGAGGGTCACGACCATCTCGTGCTCGGCCGCGGTGTGCAGCTCGGCCCGGAGGTAGTCGGCCGAGCCCATGACGTCCGTGCCCATCGTCGGGTCGGCACGGATCGACTCGAGGAGGTCGAAGGCCCGGCGACCGTAGCGACGCCACAGCCGGTCGCTCAGGGGCTCGGTGCCGGGCTTGGTGCGCAGCGAGTCCAGGCGCATGAGGCGGGCCTGGCGGAAGAACTCCTTGCGCGTCGCGGCGGCGGGCTCGCCGTACCAGTTGCGCAGGTCCTTCTCTAGGGGGACACCGAGGTGCTGGACGTGCTCGGCGACCTCCTCGCCGACGTTGAGGCAGTCGGTCAGCTTGCCACCGAAGATCGTGACGACCGCCCGGGCGTCGTCGCGCTCGATCTCGTGCTTGCGCGACAGCGAGGTCCAGTCGGCGTCGGACTGGTCACCGGCCTCGCGACGCACGACGAGCGGCCGCACCCCGGTGCGCTCGGCGATGACGTCGTCGTGGGTGAGCGGGTCCGGCAGGTCGAGGCGCGCATTGATCTGCCCGAGGAGGAAGTCACGGTCCTCGTCGGTGACCTCGGTGTACGGCGTGTCGACCCGGGTGTCCGTCGTGCCGATGACGGAGCGGTGACCCATCGGGATGACGTAGAAGAGGCGCTGGGTGTCGTCGAAGAACGCGAGCACCCGGTCGTGCCGGGTCGTCGTGATCCGGGGGACGATGAGGTGGATGCCCTTGGAGTAGACGATGCGGTGCGCCGTCGTCAGGCCCCAGGCGGAGTTGAGCTCGTCGACGAAGGGCCCGGCGGCGTTGACGACGACGCGGGCGGAGGTCGTCACCTCCTCGCCGGTGTCGGTGTCGCGCAGCAGGCACACCCACCGGTCGCCGACCCGCTCGGCCGAGACGAGCTCGACGTAGTTGGCGACGGCGGCCCCGGCCTCGACCGCCGAGCGGACGAAGGAGAAGACGAAGCGCGAGTCGTTGTCGACGAGGTAGCAGTCCTGGTACTGCACGGCGCCGCGGGCGGTGCTCGTGTCGACGACCGGCTCGACGGACTCGAGTTCCTCGGCGTCGTAGAGCCGGGGCCGCTTCGTGCCGAACAGGCCGATGCCCCAGTAGGCGGTCGCACCGAGGGCCGCGAACCAGGGGCGGAACGGGGCCGTCTCGTCGAGGGTCGCGAGGAAGGAGATCTCCTTGATGTTGTCCGGGTAGGCCTTCATGAGGCGGTTCCGCGACCGGCACAGCCCGAAGACGAGGGGCAGCTCGTAGTTCTCGAGGTACTTGAACCCTCCCCACACGAGGTTCGAGGACTCCTGGCTCACGAACCCGCCGAAGTCACCCCGGTCGATGAGCGCCACCGAGGCGCCACGCCCGGCGAGGGCGGCCGCGGAGACCGCGCCGTTGATCCCGGCGCCGACGACGAGGACGTCGAACAGGCCGCCGGAGATGCGTGCGATGTTGGCTCGGCGCAGCGTCATGGGTCCAGCGTCCCAGACGGGTCGTGGGCCCGGTACGGGGGTTCGACACGGCACGGGTGCCGGCCCGCGTACCCACCGACAGGCAGTGCACCGCGGCGGGGGGTTCGCCGAGCGTGCCGCCCGTGGCGGGCGGGTCGCACTGCCTGTTCTCCGGTGCGCTCCAGGGCCTCTCCAGGGCTCTCCGGGTGCGCTCCAGGGCTTCTCCGCTGCGCGGGCGGTGGCCTGAAGGCGCGATCCCCGGTCAGAACCGGTAGGTCACCCCGGTGAGCTCCTCGCTGCGCTCCCACAGCCGGGCGGCGAGCGCCTCGTCCTGCGCCCACCGGCTGCGCCCGGCCTCACCCACCGGGCCACGGGTCTCGCCCAGCCCCGTCGGGCCGGTGTAGGAGCCCGGCTCGGCCACCGTCGCCGCGTACAGCACGGCCTCGGCACCCCGGTCCGGCCCGGGGAAGAGCAGCCGCACCCCCCACTGGCCGAGGGTGCCCACGACGGGGATCGAGCCCAGGCCGTCCGGGCTGGCGACGAGGTTGGTCGCCGAGACCCCGGGGTGCGCGGCGGTGGACGTCAGGGGTGCGGTGGATGCCGTGGCGCGCCGCTGCAGCTCGCTCGCGAAGAGCAGGTTGGCCAGCTTCGAGCGCCCGTACGAGGTCTGGGGGTCGTAGCCCTGCGCCGGGTTGCCCTCGCACACGGCACCGTCACCGCGGCGGTGGGCGATCGACGACACGGTCGTGACGCGGGGTGCCGGGGTGCGCAGCAGGTGGGGGAGGAGCAGGCCGGTGAGCGCGAAGTGGCCGAGGTGGTTCGTGCCGAACTGCAGCTCGAAGCCGTCGGCTGTCTCCCGGCGTCGCGGCGGGGACATGACCCCGGCGTTGTTGACGAGGAGGTCGAGCGGCCCGTCGAACCGGGCGGCCAGAGAGCGCACCGACTCCAACGACGCGAGGTCGAGGCTCTCGACGGCGACCGATCCCGGCGCACCGGTCGCCCGGATCCGCTCCGCAGCCGCCTCGCCGGCCGCGGTGTTGCGCACCGCGAGCACGACGTCGGCGCCGTGGCGGGCCAGCTCCCGGGCGGCGACGAGCCCGATGCCGGAGTTCGCGCCGGTGACGAGGGCGCGTCGGGCGGTGAGGTCGGGCAGGTCGTCAGCGGTCCAGCGCATGAGGGGTCCTCGGGGGTTCGGGTCGGCCGGGTGGGTGGAGGTCAGGAGCCCTCGACCGTGCCGTCGACGGAGGCGGCGGCCTCGCGCTCGGCGAGGGTGCGCAGGATGCAGAACTCGTTGCCCTCGGGGTCGGCCAGCACGACCCAGCCGGTGCCCGGGCCGTACTGGCCACGACGGTCGGCCACCTCGACGGCCCCGTGCGCCAGCAGGCGGGCGAGCTCGTCGTCGCGTCCGCCCTCGACCGGCTCGAGGTCGAGGTGCACGCGGTTCTTGACGACCTTGTCGTCGGGCACCTCGATGAAGAGCAGCCGGTGCGTGCCGTCTCGGCTGACGATCATGCACTCCTCGTGCCCGGGCAGGTTGGGGTCACCCTCGATGTCGACGTAGTCGAGCACCGCCTTCCACCACTGCGACAGGGCGTACGCGTCGTGGCAGTCGATCGTCGTGTGGGCTACCCGTGCGGTCATGCGCCCAGCCTGCCATGCGGCTCACACGTGGATGGCAGCGCGGATGCCGTCCGAGAAGACCTCGGGCGGGTCCGGCATAGACCGGCCCACCCTGGTGGCGCGCCGGTGGGCGCTCCACGCGACAGCGCACGCGTCGAGGACGTCGTCGGCCGCGTACCCGCGGCCCTCGAGCACCGACGGGCGGGCGATGCCGGCCGCCGCCAGGGCCTCGAGCCGCGCCGCCCGCCCCTCGTCCGTGCGCTTGCGGGGGAGCACCGTCCCGGCCATGACCGCGAACGAGACCTCCGGGTGCACCTCGACGACGTCCACCGTGGGCCGCGAGCGCAGCCACGCGTCGACCTCGAGGATCTTCGCCCGCAGCGCGAACGCCTGCGAACCCACCCCCTGACCGCTGAGGCCGCGGTTCACGGCATCCGCCTCGACCCGGCTGCCCGCGAGGTAGGCCGGCCTCGTGAGGGTCGTGAAGACCGAGCTCGCGCGGCCGGGAAGCTCGCGGCGGGCGAGCACGTCAGCTTGTCGGATTCCGATGTCCGGCAACCCGATCGGGATGTCGATGCCGACGACCTCCACCGCCACCTCGGTTCGGACCGCCTCGACGAGCTCGCCGATGGTCGGCGCGACGACGACCCGCGGACGGGGTGCGCCCGGGACGAGCAGGGCCCCCACCCAGCCGCCGGGGCACCCGTCGACCCCGAGGACCGGCACGGTGACCTCGAGGCGGGCCGTCGAGGCGGTGGCCCGCAGGCCCTCGACCGCCCCGAGGAGGAGGTCGAGGCCCACCTCGAACTCGTCACCGAAGGCGTACCCCGGCCGCAGGGCGTGTCGCTCGGCGAAGGCGGTGAAGTGCGGGTAGGCGGCCCGCACCTCCGGCCCGAGCACCTCCGCCCCCAGTGCGGCGAGGTCGTCACCGCCGTCGAAGGGCAGGGCGAGCTCCTGGAGCATGAACCCGTACAGGTGGGCGTCGAGCAGGGCCACCGCGGTGCCCGTCGCCGGCAGTGCGAACCCCCCCGCCCGCAGGCACCCGATGACGGCGTCGTGGTGGGCCAGGGTCGCGGGCCCGGGCCGGCGCCGCGAGTCCATGAGGCCGACGGCCCACCGGTGCCGCGCGAGGGCGGCGCGCCCGGACACCGAGCGCTCGCGCAGCTCCCGTCGCCAGTCCTCCCCGCTGACGGGGAGGTGGATCTCGGCGAACACCGCGTCGACCATGGCGTCGAGCAGCGCCTCCTTGCCCGCGACGTGGTGGTACAGCGACATCGCCTCGACGCCGAGTCGGGCCGCGAGCGCCCGCATCGACAGCGCGGCCAGCCCCGACTCGTCGGCGAGGGCCACCGCCTCGGCGACGACGCGGTCGGCGGACAGCGGGGGGCGGGCGGACGGCATCCGGACTCCTGCGCTCGAGGTGGTTTGGCTTGCCGCATCTTACGGCGTAAGGCTACGGTTGCCCTGTCCTGCCAGGCTTACGGCGTAAGGAAGACCATGCGAGCGATCGTCCAGCACCACTACGGCACGAGCGCGCAGCTGCGCCTCGACGACGTCCCCGACCCGGTACCCGGCGAGGGCGAGGTGCTCGTGCGCGTCGGTGCGGCCGGCGTCGACCGCGGCACGTGGCACGCCATGACCGGGCTGCCCCTCGTCGCCCGCCTCGGCCTCGGCCTGCGCCGCCCGCGCGACCGCACCCCGGGCCGTGACGTCGCCGGCACCGTGGAGGCGGTCGGCCCGGGTGTCACCGGCTACGCCGTCGGGGATGCCGTGTACGGCACGGCCCGCGGGTCGTTCGCCGAGCTCGCCCTCGTGCCGACGACGCGACTCGCCCGACGCCCGGCGGCCCTGTCGGTCGAGGAAGCCGCGGCCGTGCCGGTCTCCGGGCTGACCGCCCTGCAGGCCCTGCGGGCGGCGCGGGTCGGCGCCGGCGACCGGGTGCTCGTCATCGGCGCGTCGGGCGGCGTCGGCTCGTTCGCCGTGCAGCTCGCCGTCGACCTCGGAGCCCACGTCACGGCCGTCTGCGGGCCGGCGAAGGCCGACCTCGTGCGCTCCCTCGGCGCCGAGCGGGTCGTCGACCACACGACGACCTCGCTCGACGGCCTCGGTGAGCGGTTCGACGCCGTGCTCGACATCGCCGGCCACCGCCCGGTGCGCCTCCTGCGGCGCCTGCTCACGGAGCGGGGCACCCTCGTCGTCGTGGGCAGCGAGCACCGCGGCCGGTGGCTCGGCGGGCTGCAGCGCTCGGTCGGCGCCGCGCTGTTGTCGCCGTTCGTGCGCCACAGGCTCGTCATGCTCGTCGCGACCGAGGACGGCGCCGACCTCGCGGCTCTCACCGACGTCATCGAGCGGGGCGGGCTGCGGCCCGCGGTGGAGCGGTCGTTCGCCCTGTCGGATGCCGGCGCCGCCGTCGACCACGTGGCCGCCGGGCGGGCACGGGGCAAGGTCGTCGTCGTCCCGGACGGAACCGACCACCCGACCACCTGAACGGGCACGGCATCCGGCCACGAGGTCGGAACTGGTGACCCGGCATCCGGCCTCGAGTGCGGAAGTGGAGGTTCTGGCGACCACGTCCGCCCTCACCGCGAGGGCTGTCGGGCCCTCAGGGGCCGGCATCCCCCGACACGGCCTCCATCAGGTAGACGAGCGCCTGCACGGCGGTCCATCCGTCGGGGTGGCGGGCGAGCAGCTCGCGCGCCCCCTCGAGGTCCTCGCCGAGGGTGACGATCCGGTCCTCGACGTAGCCGTCCTTGCGGTGCTGCGCCATGCCGACCGTCGCGACCAGCCCGTTGCACAGGCACTTGCGCCCGACCGTGTCCTCGACACTGCCGCCCTTCTTCTCGAACATGTGCACCGGCTCGGCGGCACAGCGATAGCCCACCGTGCCGTCCGCGCGCTCGTAGGGCTGGCGGAGGTAGGACAGGTCGCACAGGCGGGGGCGGGCGGCGTACACCTCGTCGTCGCTCACGGTGCCCTCGGCGCTGACGACCTTGAACGGGAAGCCCGTCGGGCTGGCCCGTGGGTCGTTGCGCACGGCGAGCTCGCCGGACCGGAGCCCGTCGAGAATCGTGGTGCGACCGGCGCGGGTGAGGCCGGAGTCCGACGAGAGCGCGAACAGGGTGCCGACCTGGACCCCGACCGCGCCGGCGCGCACCGCGGAGGCGACCTGGTCCGGGGTTCCGTAGGCGCCCGCCATCCAGAACGGCAGCCCGATGGCGGCCATCTTGCCGAGGTCGGCCTCGTCGCGGGCGCCGTAGACCGGCGCCCCCCGCTCGTCGAGCTGCATCCTGCCGCGCGGCGGGGCCGAGTGGCCGCCGGCGGGGGGACGCTCGACGATGAAGCCGTCGGGACGGATCTCGGGGTCGCGGTGGAGGTAGGACGCCAGCTGGTCGAGGGAGACGATCGCGAGGAAGTCGGGGCGGGTCAGCGGCGGCAGGTCGTCGCCGAGCAGGGCCACGGGGTCGACCTCGACGAAGCGGTGCACGGTTGAGCCCGAGACGTCGACGGGGATCCGGCCGACCTCACCGGCCGCGAGCGCACGGAGCAGCTGGGGGACCTCGCGGGGGATGCCGGCCCCCATGAGCACGTAGTCGACGCCGGCGAGCATGGCACCGAGGATCGCGGTCGGGGTCGCCATCTGGATCTTCTCGAGGCAGTTCGTGCCGACGACGCCGTCGTGGCCCTCCTTGGCGAGCCAGACCTCCGCGAAGTTCCCGACGACGGCGAGCTCCTGGCTGGCGCGGGCGGTGTCGATGGTGAGCTTGGGGAGGGGCTTGTAGGGGGCGTCGGGGTGGCGACCGCCCTCGATGAAGTAGCGACGGAGCACGCGCTCGGCCATCGCCGGGCTCGGGAAGTGGGCCAGGGCGCGGCGGTAGTGCCCGCCCTCGTCGCCGTCCTGGAGGCGGCGCGCGAGCACGGCATCCATCGCGGTGCCCGAGATGACGCCGAGCTGGCCGGCGCGGGAGACCTCGCGGGCCAGGCGCCAGCCGGAGACCGCGACGCCCATGCCGCCCTGGATGACCGTCGGCCGGGTGCGGTTCGCCCGCTCGGCGCTCGACGGGGCGTGCGGCGCGCGGCGGAGGGTGTCGGTCAGGGCTGCGGGCATCGGGTCAACCTTCGTCGGGGGGAACCTACGGTCTCGTAGGTTTCGCTACCGTAAGTTACGGTAGCGTAGGTTCGGTCCGCCTGTCATCTCGGCTGGTCGCCCCCCTGTCTTCTCGCGATGGGTGCGGAGATGGCTGCCAGGGCGACCGCTTCCGCACCCACGGCGAGGCGGGGGCCGGCCCGGACCACTCGATCCCGGCATGGACACCCGGCCCCACCGACCGCCAGACTCGAGACCCTGGCCCACGGCATCCGGGCTCCCCACCGGGGTCGCCCCACACCGTGGCTCGACGGGAGGCAGGCACGGCGATGGCAGGTCGAGGACGCACCCCCCTGACGACCCGGCTGCGGTGGACGCTCGGTGCCCACGAGGAGGCCACGCGTACTGGCGTCCCGGTCGCGGAGGTGCTGGGCGGCCGGGCCGAGGCCGCTCGGCAGGAGGCCGACCGGCGCGAGCTGACCCGACGGGATGCCGTGCGCACGGCGGGGCTGCTGGCCGCCGGTGGCGTCGTGGCGGCCGCGGCCGGTGCGCCGACCCGTGCCGGAGCCGCCGAGCCGGACGTCGTCGTCGTGGGTGCGGGGCTGGCCGGGCTGCGGGCCGCGCACTGGCTGTGGAAGGTCAAGGGGATCGCGGCGGCGGTCTACGAGGGGTCGACTCGCCTCGGCGGGCGCTGCTGGACGCTGCGCGACCACTTCCCCGGGTACGTCGTCGAGCACGGCGGAGCGCTCATCAACACCGACCACAACGCGATCCGCAACCTCGCCCGCAGCCTGGGCCTGACCCTCGACACGGTCAACGGCGGCAGCTACGCCGGCTGGGTCGACACGTACCGGATCGACGGCGCCGACTACCCGTACGACGTCGCCAACGCCGACTGGGGCCAGGTCTGGCTCGCCGTCAAGAACGCACTCAAGGCGGCGCCCTACCCGCAGACATACGACACGTGGACCCCGGCCGGCCGTGCCCTCGACGACATGACGGTCGACGAGTGGCTCGACGCCAACGTCCCCGGAGGCCTCTCGAGCCGGTTCGCCCGGCTCATGCAGAGCAACGCGGTCGCCGAGTACGGCCTCGACCCCGCCGAGCAGTCGGCACTCAACTTCGTCTACCTGCTCGGCTGGAACGGCCAGAACAGCCTGTCTCCGCTCAACGGGTCCGACGAGAAGTACTCCGTGCGCGGCGGCAACGACCAGCTCGTGACCCGGATGGCGGCCGAGCTGCCCGCCGGTTCCGTGCACCTCGGCCACCGGCTGACCGCCGTGCAGGCGCTCGCCGACGGACGGGTGCGGCTCTCCTTCAGCACGGGTGGGGGTCCCGGGCTCGAGGTGACGGCGCAGCGGATCGTGCTCGCCCTGCCGTTCACGACGCTGCGCGACGTCGACCTCTCGCAGGCGGGGCTGCGCCCGGCGACCCGGCAGGCGATCGCGCAGCTCGACCTCGGCGCGAACGCCAAGCTCCACCTGGGGGTGCGTCGCCGCCCGTGGGTCGAGCAGGGCTACGGCGGAGCGTGCTACACGCACCTCGAGGGGTTCCAGTGCGGGTGGGACGACACCGCCGACCAGCCGCTGCCCGGGGGCGTGCTCAACCTCTTCCCGGGCGGCAGCCAGGTGAGCGACGGCTGGTCCGGTCCGGCGTTCGGGGTGCCGACGGCATCCCAGGTGCAGTCCTACCTCGCCCAGGTCGAGCCGATCTTCCCCGGCACGACGGCGGCCTACACCGGGGTGGCCTACCGCGACTTCTGGCACGCCAACCCGTGGAGCCGCGGCGCCTACACGGCCCAGCGGCCGGGGCAGTACACCCGGGTCTTCGGGGCCGGGTCGACGCCCGAGGGCAGCATCCACTTCGCCGGCGAGCACACGAGCACGTACTACTACGGCTTCCTCAACGGTGCCGTGGAGTCGGGGGAGCGGGCCGCCAAGGCGGTCGCCCTCTCCTGACGCTCGCCCCTCACCTCGCCGAGGCGGTCGCCCTCTCCTGACGCCCACCCCTCACCTCGCCGACCAGCCCTGAGTGCGGAAGCGGCTGCCGGCGCGACCGCTTGGGCACCCACCGCGGGGACGGCGGACGGACACGACCGCCGCCCGGTGAGCCGGACGGCGGTCGTGGGTGCGCCTCGCGGCGCGGGGTGGGGCGTGGTCAGCCGATGACGGTGATGTTCGCCGCCTGCGGGCCCTTCGCGCCCTGCTGGGTCTCGTACTCGACCTTGGCGTTCTCGTCGAGCGAACGGTAGCCGTTGCTGTTGATCGCCGAGTAGTGGGCGAAGACGTCGGCGGAACCGTCGTCGGGGGCGATGAAGCCGAAGCCCTTGTCGGCGTTGAACCACTTCACGGTGCCAGTAGCCATGGGGATACCTGCTTTCTGAGAGAGGAGCACCACCCGCTCGTCGGGGGACTCCGCGTTGGTGATGCCTGTGTGACCTCTGCTCAGAAAGTGCTCAGCCCCGGCGGGACGTTCTGCGACTACTTCACAACGGAAAGCTCAACAACTGCCCACCACCCTACCGGTGCGACCCCGTCATCGCCGCATCGGGACCCACACCTACGCTGGCGCCCATGGACCAGCCGGATGCCGGTGGGCCGGCCGTGCGCGCCGCCGACCACCCCCTCGCCACCGCGAAGTACGTCGAGCTCACGACGTTCCGGCGCACCGGGGTCGGTGTGCCGACACCGGTCTGGTTCGCACCGTCGCTCGACGACCCGACGCTGTTCGCGGCCATCAGCGTCGACGACACGGGCAAGACGAAACGACTCGGGCACACCCGCCGCGTCGAGCTGCGGGCGTGCGACCTGCGGGGGCGGGTCGATGAGGGGGCTCCCACCTACGCGGGGACGGCGCGGGTCGTCCGGGATGCTGCGGGCGTCGCCTCGGCGCGGCGCGCGGTCGTCGCCAAGTACGGCTTCCCCGCCCGGTTCTCCGACCTCGTCGACTCCGTGGGGTCGAGGGTGGGGCTGCGACGGGCGGCGCGGGCCGGCATCCTCGTGCGGGTCGACCCGGAGCCGCTCGATCCCCGCGGCTGATCGGACCCCCCGCGGTCGTGGCGGGCGCCGGTGCTCAGTCGGGTGGTGCACCCCGTGCCGCGACGAGGAGCCAGGCGCCGACCGCCCCGATCGCCGCGACGACGACGACGTAGCCGACCGCGGCCGGGCTCGACCAGTCGAGCTCGGACCCGTAGCGGGCCAGGGCGAGCGCCTGGAGCACCCCGAACAGCACCCCCGTGACGCCGATCGGCCCGAGGGAGCGGGCGTCGTCGACGAGCCGCGCGTGGCCGGCCGCGACGCCGAGCCCGACGCACCAGGCGCCCACCGCCCGGGCGGTCAACGGGGTGAGCGGCCACGGCCACGCGGCATCCGCCCACCCCGGCGCGACGAGCAGCGCGACTCCGAGCCCGACGAGGACGACGGCGAGCGCGACGAGGGTGAGCCGCACCGGCGTCGGCAGCCCGGCCGGCGCCGGCACCGCGGTGCCGCTGCGGGCCTGCGCGACCCACGCGAGGACCATGAGCACCGGCACGACGGCGTACACCGCGATCCACCCCCACGTCACGGCCCGGGTCGTGCCCGGCAGGTCCGCGGCGAGGTGGAACCTGTCGAGGTGGACGACGGTGACGACGAGCGTCAACGTCGTGAACACGAACACCGCGGGGACGGCCACCCGCGCCACCGACCACCGGCGGGCCAGGGCCCCGCTCAGCTCGAGCCCGACCGCTGACCAGTACGAGGCGCCGAGGAACACGGCGGTCATGGGTGACGCGATCGTCCAGGCGAAGTGGGTCGCCGTGTCGTGCGGGAAGACGAAGAGCTGCAGCCCGGCGAGGAACACGAGCACGGCCGCGACGGCGAGGAGCCGGCGGACCGCGGGGACGGCGAGGTCGCCGGCGTCCGCCCCGGCACCCGGGCCGCTCACCCGGGCGCTCACCGCGGCATCCGGGCCGTGAGGTGGGCGTGCACGGCGGCGACGACCGCGGCCCCGTCACCCACGGCCGTGGCGACCCGCTTCACCGAGCCGCGACGGGTGTCGCCGATCGCGAAGACGCCGGATGCCGTCGTCTCGAGCGGGTGACGGGCCTCGCCCCCCGTCGTCCCCGCGGCCGCCGACCCGGCGGCATCCGCCCTGCCCGCCGCCGCCGTGGCGTCCGCCCCGACGAGGACGAAGCCCTGCTCGTCCCGCCCGACCGCCCCCTCGAGCCACCCGGTGTGCGGCGAGGAGCCGATGAGGACGAACAGGCCGTGGCACGGCATCCAGGCCGCCTCTCCGTCCCCGCGGTCGGTGACCTCGACCTCGGTGAGCCGGCCGTCGACGGAGCGGGCTCCGGTCACCTCGGCACGGTGCCGGATCTCGACGACGGGCGTCGCCCGCAGCTGCGAGACGAGGTACTCGGACATCGTGTCGGCGACCTCGGCCCCCCGGACGAGCAGGGTGACGTGGGAGGCGTACTTCGCGAGGTGGATGGCGGCCTGCCCGGCCGAGTTGCCCCCGCCGATGACGTGCACCGGCAGGCTGGTCATCGCCCGGGCCTCGGTGACCGCCGCGCCGTAGAAGACGCCGCGACCGATGAGGTCCTCGACCTCCGGCAGGTCGAGCCGGCGGTAGTCGACCCCGGTGGCGACGACCGTCGTGCGGGTGCGCGCCGACGACCCGTCGGACAGCAGCACACGCTGCTCCTCGCCGTCGACCTCGAGCCCGGTCGCGGCGCGGAAGAAGTGGAACACGGTGCCGAACATCCAGGCCTGATGGAAGCACCGGAACGCGAGGTGGTTGCCGCTGATCCCGCGAGCGAAGCCCGGGTAGTTGCGGATGAGCGAGCTCGTGCCGGCCTGGCCACCGATCGCCTCCCGCTCGACGACGAGGGTGGACAGACCCTCGGATGCCGCGTAGACCGCCGCGGCGAGCCCCGCCGGTCCCGCCCCGATGATGACCGTGTCCCAGACGACGTCGGGGTCGAGCTCAGTGGTCAGCCCGAAGGCCTCGACGAGCTCGGTGTCGCTGGGGTCCTGGAGGGTGCGCGGGGGCGTCGTGAACTGGAGGTCGAGGACCGGGAGCCGAGGGTCGTCGATGCCCAGGCCGCGCAGGATGCGCCGGCCGCTCTCCTCGTCCGCCTCGTAGAACCCGATGGGGATGTGGTTGCGCGCGAACGCGTCCCGCAGCAGGTGGGTGCGCTCGTCCTGGTGGCCGACGAGACGCACCGCCTCGAACCCGCTCGTGCCCTGGGCCCAGTGCCAGTCGTGGAGGAGGTCCCCGATGCCGCCGTGGAACTCCTCGTCGCGAGGGCGCTCCGGGCGGATGAGGAAGTTCTCGAGGTGCCCCGCGGCGATGGCCCGGAAGACCGGCCCCCGGCTGTCGAAGTCGCCCCACTGGAGCACGACGACGCGCTTGGCGGACGGGTGGACCGACCGGGCCCGCCGCAGGAACGCCAGGCCCTCGGCATCCTTCGGCCCGTAGAACGACACGATGAGGGCGACGTCGCGCTCCCAGTGGCGCAGGCCGTCGAGGATCGCCGTCGCGTGGGCGTAGCGCCGACAGGTGACGACCTCGTAGTCGGTGCCGTAGCGACGGCGCATCTCGGAGTCGAGCACGGCGCGGGTGTCGTCGTCGGAGGTCGCGACGAGGATGACGGGCAGGTCGGGGACGACGGGGCCGCCGACAGCGGCCGACGAGCCTTCGTTCGTCGCGTCGCCGGCAGGGGTGTCACCGCCCCGTCGCCCGGACATGGCTCAAGGGTGGCAGAGCGCGCCCGCCTCGAACAGGGGTTTTCAGCCGGTGACGAGGCGCTGGAGCGACCAGCGGGCGACCGGGGCGTACCCGAGGGCGACCGGCCACAGGGCCCGGGTGACGAGCCAGGCGGTACAGCCGAGCGGGTGGCCGGAGCCGGGGTCGGGCGGGTCGACCCCGTGGTCGAGGGACACCCGGACCGGCCCGCTGCGCACGCTCCACGACCAGGTCCGGGCCTCGTGGTCGACGGCGTCGATGCGGAAGACGGCGACGACCCCGCCCACCCCCGTGACCCGGCCGGTCGTGCCGGGCGAGATGACGGCATCCGGGTAGTGCACCTCGCGCAGGTGCGGCGCCCACACCGGCCACCACGCCGGGTGCGTGTAGCGCTCCCACACGGCATCCACCGGGAGCCGCCCCGAGGCGGACAGCCGCAGGCTGCCGCTGGCGAGCGAGGTGAGGTCCACGACGCCAGTGTCCCAAGCCGGGCCGCGTGCCGGCCACCGCCACCCCGGACGCCCTCCGGTCGAACGTGGCCTTCGACACCGTGGGCCGGATCTGGTCTGCCCCGGCGCGGCGGGTTAGCGTTGCCGGGTGAGCCTGCTGCGCACCGACCGGTCCTTCCGCGAGGAGGTGCGACACCGCGTCCCGGTGCGCTACCTCCCGCAGACCACCCCTGACCACCTGCGGGGCACGTGGCGCGACGCCCGCCCCGCGAAGATCGACGCCTCGCTCGCCGCCGCGCTGCGCCGGCCGACCCACGGCTGGCTCGTCGCGGCCGCCTCGGCCGACGTCCCGGCCGCCCGCACCCTCGTGCGCACGGTGGCCGGGCGCGAGGTCGTCCTGTGGCGCGACACCGACGGCGCCGTCCTCGCCGGTCCCGGTGCCTGTCCCCACCTCGGGGCCCGCCTCGACGCGTGCGACGTCGTCAAGGGCACCGTCCTGTGCCGCTGGCACGGGATGCCGCTCGGACGGCACAGCCAGCCGCCGTGGGCGACCTTCGCCGCGCACGACGACGGCGTCCTCGTCTGGGTGCGGGTCGGCCCGGTCGAGGAGGGTGTCGAGCCGACCGACCGGCCGGTGCTCGCGACCCGCCCGCCGCTCGAGGAGTCGATCGCCTCGGTCATCTCGCTCGCGGCGACCTGCGAGCCCCGCGACATCATCGCGAACCGGCTCGACCCCTGGCACGGCGCCTGGCTGCACCCCTACGCGTTCAGCGACCTGTCGGTCGACGACGACGAGTCGACCGACGACCGGCTCGTCCTCGACGTCGCCTACCGCCTCGGGCGCACCTTCGCCGTGCCCGTGCGCGCCGAGTTCACCTGCCCCGACTCGCACACCATCGTCATGACGATCACCGACGGCGAGGGCACCGGCAGCGTCGTGGAGACCCACGCGACGCCGCTCACCGCGGCCGGGGTCCACCCCGCCCGCACCGTCATGACCGAGGCAGTCGTCGCGACGTCCGAGCGCTTCGGGTTCAAGGTGGCCCGCGGCCTGTCCGCCCTCGTGACGGTGGGCATGCGCGCGTCCGCGACCCAGCTGTGGGCCGACGACCTCGTCTACGCGTCCCGCCTCTACGAGCTGCGTCGTCGCGCGGCCGCCGGGCGTTAGGACGCTCGCGTTCGGGGAGGCGTGGGCCCCGGCGGTCGCCCGCCAGGGGCGGCCGCCCGCTCCTAGCGGTCGCCCGCCCCGCGCCTGCCCCGCGAGCGGAAGGCGCGGATGCCGCGCCGCGCGAGTCGCGGCACCGGCCCCATCCGCGAACCCATCGGCACCGACCACACGCCGTGGCCGGGCAGCCCCCAGCCGGTGAGCAGCCGGTCGGCCGCCATCCAGCCGGTCGTGGCCGCCCGCTCCATGAGCGCGACCGGCAGGTCGCAGCGCACGGCGTCCCCCGCGAGCACGACCGCCGGGTCGGGAGTGCGCACCCCGGGGCGTGACCGCCAGGGCTCGAGCCCGACGAGCACGCAGTCGCGCTCGAGCACCCACTCGTCGTGGACGACGTCGAGACCGGCCGTCTCCGGGTGGACCCGGTGCAGCTCGGTGAGCATCCGCTCGCGCAGCTCGGCCTCGGCGGTGCCCTCGGGCAGGGCGTAGGCGTGCAGCTCGACGACGGACCCGCCGTGCTCGGCGCTCCACCGGGTCGCGTGGTCCTCGAAGCGCTCGAGCACCGAGATGTTGTCGAGCGGCCCGTAGCCGCTCGTGCCGAGGAAGGGCGGCCGCTCGGGCGCGACGAGGCCCGAGAACCACAGCCGCCACACCGCGAAGGCGGGGGCGGACCGGATGCCGGCCACCGCCTCGCGCCACGCGGCCCCGGCCGCGTCGTCACCACCGAGCCCGGGTGAGGAGTGGACGACACGGCGCAGCCCGACCGGGTCGAGGGCGAGCACGACCGCGTCGGCGTGCTCCCACTCGGTGGCGTCCCCGTCGCGGGGGGTGTGCAGCACCGAGACACCCTCGGGGGTCTCGGTGACGGCGTCGACGGTGCGCCCGGTGCGCACGGTGACGCCGAGCCGGTGCAGGTGCGCCCCGAGGGGGGCCCACAGCGTGGCGTCGTAGTCGTCGGCCGGGACGTCGAAGAGCAACCCCTCGGCCGACCCGACGAAGTACATGTGGAACATCGCGACGAGCTCGGCCCCGGAGAACTCGCGGGGATCGGCGAAGAAGCTGCGGGCGAAGACCTCGAGCGCGAGGTGGCGCGCCTGCTCCGGGAAGTGCAGCCGGTCGAGCACCTCGGCGGCGCTCACCCCGTCGAGCGCCGAGTAGGTCGCGGGGAAGTCGACGTCGAGCAGGCCGAGCGCCGCCTCGACGTCGACGGCGGCCAGGCCGGCGAGGTCGAAGCTCGGGCTGCGGGCGACGAACGCCGCGAGGTTCCACGGCGGGGTGCGCGGGATCTTCGCGAAGGAGTCGCGCCCACCGCCGTCGCGCACGAGCGGGTAGTCGTCGAGCGGTCGCAGGCGCGACAGCGTCGGGTCGGTGCGGCGCAGCACGGCGCGCAGGTTGTAGTACTGCCGGAAGAACGCGTGGAACCCGCGGCTCATCTGGGCGGTCCCCCCGTCGGGCAGCTCGACGGGCCACGACCGCACGCGACCGCCGAGCCGGTGCTCGCGCTCGAGCACGGTGACCCGCACCCCCCGCTCGGCCAGCCCCAGCGCCGCCGTCAGGCCGGCGATGCCGCCACCCACGACGACGACGTGCCGCTCACCGGGCGCCACGTCGCCCTCGAGCCCACGGCGGGGTGCCGGGGCCGGCGGCGGGTGGAAGACCGCCCGCCGGTCCCGCCCGGGCCGCCACCGCGGCGTGCTCCGTCCGGGGATCACGACGGCGCGGACCCGGCGACGGTGTGCACGAGGCCGTGCTGCCACCCGCCGTAGGTGCGGTGCCGCACGTCGACGAGCCCGGCGGCGAGGAGCCGGTCGCAGATCGCCGGCACCGAGTCGAAGTCGCGCACGCTCGTGTACAGGTAGCGGTGCAGCGGCACGTCGGACCCCTTTGCGGCGGCGAGCGGGATGATGACGCCGTGGCAGACCGCGGCCCACACGGCCTTGGCGCGTGCGCTGCCGGCGACGGAGTAGTCGTGGACGACGAGGGCGCCGCCCGGGCGCAGCACCCGGGCCACCTCGCGCACGAGGCGCTCGCGGTCGGGCACGTTGCGCAGCAGGTAGGCCGCGAGGACGCCGTCGACGCAGCCGGCGGGGAGGGACTCGAGGTGCGCCACGGCATCCGAGACGACGAGCTCGACTCCGTCGGGCCACGGCTTGGCGTGGGCCTGCGCCACCATGCCCACCGACGCGTCGACGCCGGTGACGCCGAGCCTCGTGGGGGCGCCGCCCCGGGCCTGCCACGCGTCGACGAGGGCGCGGGTCGACGCCCCGGACCCGCAGCCGAGGTCGAGGACGGTCAGGGTCGAGCCGTCGGGGGCGGGCAGCCGTTCGAGGAGTGCGTCGGCCGCGGTGCGCAGCTGCGCGTGGTAGCCGGGGGACAGGGCGACCATGGCGTCGTAGCTCGGCGCGGCCCGGTCGAACGCGTCCGCGAGCACCCACTCCCCGGTCGACGGTGCGGACGTGGTCAAGGTGCCTCCTCGGGCGTCGGGCGGGTCGTGGCGGGCTCGGCGTGCTCGGCCTGCGCGGCCGCCCCCGGGGGGTCGGGCGGCCCGGAGCGCTCGCCGAGGCGCAGCCACACGAGCAGGGTCAGGGTGATCATGCTGAACCCGAAGAGGTAGTCCTCGACCGGGATGTCCCACGGGACCCGGATGCCGGTGATCTGGTCGCCGGCGTAGATGACGATCGGCGCCGACAGCTTCGTGAGCCACCCGTCGACGAGCACCATGAAGAAGTAGACGATGCCCATCGCGATCCAGTACTGGGGCCGGCGGAAGACCCCGGTGCGCAGCCAGAAGCGCTCCACGGCCACCGTTCCCAGGACGGACAGCACGGCGAGGGCGGTGTACTCAGGCATCGCGGCCCCGCCACTGCCGCAGCCAGCCGAGCACCGTGCCGACCGCCTCGTACGTGAGCAGCCCGCAGATCGGGATGACGAGGAAGAAGACGAGCTCCTCGATCGGCACGTCGAGCGGGAGCAGGATGCCGGTCGTGTACTGCTCGCTGTACCACCAGTGGCCCCGGACGATGCCGACGACGTCCCACGCGATGAACACGGCGAGCATCGGCAGCAGCGCGAGGGCGAGCCGCACCGGCTGGCGGTAGACCCGAGCGCGCAGGAGGAACTCGAGCGGGAGCGTGATGAGGAGGCACCCCGCCATGAGCAGGAGGTACTGGTACCGGTCGTCCACGGGCTACCTCATGCCGCCTCGGCGGCGGGCCCGAGGGCGGCAGCCGGGGGCAGGGCGTCGCGGGCCCCGGCCGGCCAGGCCCGGGGGTCCGGCCCGAGACCCGCGAGCAGGGGAACCTGCTCGGTGGCCCACGGTGAGACGGTGCGCCTGCCGGCGAGCACGTCGTCGCGGAACTCCTCCCACGGCACCCACTGCACGTCGTCGACCTCGGCAGGGTCCGGTGCCACGGCGTCGCCGTCGGCCCAGCCGACGAAGACGGGGCACAGCTCGTGCTCGACGAGCCCGTTCATCTCGGCGCGGTAGCGGAACCCGGGCAGCACGAGCCGCAGGTCGTGCACCTCGACCCCGAGCTCGCTGCGCGCGCGTCGGCGCACGGCCTCGGCGAGGTCCTCGCCCGGGCGGGGGTGGCCGCACACCGTGTTCGTGACGACGCCCGGGAAGCTCGGCTTGCTCGCGGCCCGGGTCGTGACGAGCAGCCTCCCGGCCGGGTCGAGGACGTAGCACGAGAAGGCCAGGTGCAGTGGGGTGTCGTCGTGGTGGATCGCCGACTTCGGCGCCTGCCCGACCGGTGAGCCGGTGTCGTCGAGCAGCACGACGGGGTCGTCCGAGACCCACGTGCCGCCGAGGGGGTCGAGGGCCGCGCGGTCGCGGTGCACGAGGCGCATCGGTTCGCGGGAGGTGACCATCCGAGCCGCGAGGGCCGCCTTGCGGACGGTGGGAACCCGTGCGCGAGAGGCGAAGACGTCGTAGTCGGCAGCCTCGATACGCTCGAGGATGCGCGCGTAGAGCACTCGAGCGGTGGCGACGCACCGCCGTGACGCGCCCGGCAGGGCCGGGATGCCGTCGTCGGCCTCGCGGTACAACCGCCGGTTGCGCTCGATCTCGAAGGCCATGAGCGCCCGCCACTCGGGGGTGACGACGCGGGCGTGGGGGTCGGCCCCGAAGCGGCGCAGGTCCTCCTGGGGGAGGTACACGCGCCCCCGGTCGAGGTCCTCGCCGACGTCGCGCAGGAAGTTCGTGAGCTGGAAGGCGAGGCCGAGCGCCCGAGCCGGCGCGACGGCATCCGTGCCGGGACGCAGCACCGGGAGCATCATCTCGCCGATGACGGCGGCGCTGCCGTCCATGTACCCCAGCAGGTCGCCCCACGTGTCGTAGGTACGGCGGGTGAGGTCGGTGCGCATCGCGCCGAAGAAGCGGGTGAAGCACTCGTCGTCGATGCCGCACTCGCGCACCGTCGTGGCGACGGCCGCCATGACCGGGTCGGGGGAGGTGCCGGTGTCGACGGCGTCCCAGAAGGAGGCCTCGAAGGCGTCGAGGGCGGCGGCCGTCGCGGGACCGGGGTCGGGGCCGGCGAGGTCGACGATGTCGTCGGCGAGGCGGGCGAGCGTGTAGACCGCGTGGACGTGCCGGCGGGACTGCTCCGGGAGCAGCCGGGCGCCCCAGTAGTACGTCGTGCCGTGCTCGCGGGTGACCTGTGCGCAGCGGGCATAACCCGCGGCCAGCACCTCGGGGGAGGTGGCGGGGGCGCGTTCGTTCACCGGACCACCGTACGGGGTCGCCGTGGGACGGGTCGGGCCGGGCCGGCGTACTCCTGCACCCGCTGCGCCGCGAGCCGGCCGCTCACGAGAACCATGGGGATGCCGACGCCAGGCTGGGTGCCCGAGCCGGCGAAGAACAGGCCGGGCACGCGGCGGTCGACGTTCGAGGGGCGGAACGGCCCGGACTGCAGGAAGGTGTGCGCGAGGGCGAAGGGGGTGCCCAGGTGCATGCCCTGGGCCCGCCAGTCGTCGGGGCCGACGAAGAGCTCCTCGCGTACGTCGGTGGGGTAGCCCCCCGCCTCGAGGAAGGCGTGCAGGCGCTCGCGCATCGGCCCGGCCTCGCGGGACCAGTCGATGCCGGCGCCGGTGTGCGGCACCGGCTCGAGGACGTACATCGCCGTGGACCCCTCGGGCGCGGCCGTGGGGTCGGTGACCGACGGGACGGTGACGAGGCGCGACGGGTCGGGCATGAGCTCGCCGCGGTCGATGATCGCCTCGAACGCGCCGTCCCAGTCGGTGCCGAAGTGGATGTTGTGGTGGCGCAGGTGCGGCGCCGGCGTGCCGGACGCCCCGACGTGCCACACGACCGCGGACGGGGAGTACGCCCCGGTGCGGACGGTGCGCGGCGCCCGGACCCCGGGGAGCAGCCGGTCGTACACGATCGGGAGGTCGACGGTGGCGACGACGGCATCGGCCGCGAGGCGCTCCCCGTCGGCGGTGGCGACCCCCGCGACGGCGCCGTCACCGCGCCGGAGGATCTGGCTCACCTCGACGCCGAGGTGGACGGTGGCGCCGGCGTCGGTGAGCGCCTGCGCCATCCCCCGCGGGACGGCGTGCATCCCGCCCTCGGGGTAGAACACGCCGCGCACGGTGTCCATGTAGGTGATGACGGCGAGCACGGCGCGCGCCCTGGCCGGGGCGATGCCAGCGTACAGCGCCTGGAAGCTGAAGATGCGGGTCAGCCGGTCGTCGGTGAAGAACGAGTCGACCGCCGGGCCGAGCGCGCCGAGCCCGCCGAGGCGCAGCAGCCGCAGGGCGGTGGCCGGCGAGCGGAGCAGGTCGAGGGGGGAGGAGTAGTTCGTGTCGATGAAGGTGTCGAACTCGACCTCGTGGAGCTGCTCGAGCCAGCGGAGGAAGCGGTCGAACCCCGCCGCGTCGGCCTCGCCGATCGTGGTGCGGATCTCCTCGCGCAGCTCGCCCATGTCGGCGCGGATGTGCAGCTCGCTGCCGTCGGGGTAGACGGCCCGGTAGGCGGGGTCGAGGCGACGCATCGGGACGAGGGCCTCGGGGTCGCCGCCGACGGCACGGATCGGGTCGTGGAGCAGCTCGGGCATCGTCATGACGACCGGGCCCGGGTCGAGCCGGAAGTCGCCGAGGCGGAGCAGACCGGCCCGACCGCCGACGACGTCCTCGCGCTCGAGGACGGTGACGTCGTGGCCGGCCGCTGTGAGGTGGCAGGCGGCGGCGAGGCCGGAGAGCCCGGCGCCGATGACGAGGACCCTCACGCGGACCGCCAGGCGATGGCGTCCGCGAGGCCGCGCAGCGCGGCATCCGCCGCGGGCTCGGGTGCCAGGTCGTCGAGGGCCCGGTGCGCGCGGTCGACGAGGCTGGCGACGGCCTGCTCGGCGCGCTCGCGGACCCCGGCGACGACCATGGCGTGCTGGAGCGCCTCGACCCCGGCGTCGTCGAGCTCGCCGGCGTCGCAGGCGGCGAGGAGTGGCCGGTCGCACTCGGGGAGCAGCTCGGCGGCCCAGCTGAGCAGCACCGTGGGCTTGCCGGCGCGCAGGTCGTCGCCGGCGGGCTTGCCGGTGCGGGCCGGGTCGCCCCAGACGCCGAGGACGTCGTCGCGCACCGCGAAGGCGTCGCCGACGAGGTCGCCCCACGTGAGCAGCCTGTGGACGACGTCTGCGTCGGCGCCGGCGACGAGCGCCCCGAGCTGGAGGGGTCGGGTGATGGTGTAGCGCCCGCTCTTCAGGCGTGCGATGCGGCGAGAGGTCGCGTGGTCGCGGCGGCGCCCGGCCGTGTGCGTGACGTCGAGCAGCTGGCCCTCGACGAGCTCGACCGCCATGAGCCGCCAGGCGGCCCGCACCGGCGCGGGGGTCGGGGCGACGAGCAGGCTCGCCTCGCTGAGGGCGAGGTCGGAGACGAGGGTGGCGACGCTGTCGCCGAAGAGGCAGTCGTCGCCCAGGCCCTGCGCCTCGCGGTGGCGACCGGCCGCGACGACGTGGAGCGTCGGCCTGCCGCGCCGCGAGTCGGAGCGGTCCATGACGTCGTCCTGGATGAGGGCGAAAAGGTGGAGCAGCTCGAGGGCGGCGGCAACCCGGACGACGTGATGGTGGGTGCCGGCGTCGCCCCCCGCGACGACCCAGCCCCAGTGCGCGAGCATGGGGCGCAACCGCTTGCCGTGGTTGCGTGAGCGCTCGGCGAGCTCGCCGACGAGGTCGACCCCGAGCGGGCCCGGGTCGTGCGCGGCCCGGCCCGGCGCGTCGGAGGCGGCCAGGTCGAGGGCCTCGGAGAGCTCGAGGAAGGTCGACTCGAGCAGCGCGTCGGCCTGTGTCAGGGTGCTCTCGACGGGCGCCGTGAGCCGGCAGGCGTCGAGGTCGATCGTGGTCACCTCGGCACTCATCGACGCACCTTCCTCCCGTCCTCGCTCGCGGCCCCGTCCGAAGCCAGACGCCGGTGTGGGGCAGAGCCTAGACAACGAAGGCGCCGATGCGCCATCCAACATTCGACAAACACTGGTCATCCGAGATGGCTGCGGACCGGAGCCACGCGTAGGGTCGAGGCCGTGGACTGCGACGTCGTGGTGGTCGGGGCCGGGTTGGCCGGGCTTCGCTGTGCCCTGACGCTGGCGGAGGCCGGGCGCTCGGTTCTCGTGCTCGAGGCGGCCGACGCCGTGGGCGGGCGCCAGCGCACCGACGAGGTCGACGGCTTCCTCCTCGACCGGGGCTTCCAGGTGCTCAACCCGGCGTACCCCGCCGTGCGGCGCTGGGTCGACCACGACGCGCTCGACCTGCGCAGCTTCGGTGCCGGGCTGCTCGTCCGCCGCGAGTCCGGACTCGCCGAGCTCACCCATCCCCTGCGGTCGCCGCGCGGCATCCCGAGGACGCTGCGCAGCGGCCTCCTCGCGCCCCGTGCGGTGCTCTCCCTCCTGCGTTGGGCGGGCCCGGCCCTCGTCGCCCCGCGGCGGGTCATCGCCGGGCCCGACCGCACGCTGCGCGCGGGGCTCGACCGCGCGGGAGTGCGCGGGCCGCTGCGCAGCGAGGTGCTCGAGCCGTTCCTCGCCGGCGTGCTGGCGGAGGACCGCGGCGACACCTCCGACGCCTTCGTGCGGCTCCTCGTGCGGATGTTCGCCCTCGGGCTGCCCGGGGTGCCGGCGCGCGGCATCCGCGCGCTGCCCGAGCAGCTCGCGGGGCGGGCGGCCGGGCCTGGCGTCGGGGTGCGGCTGGATGCGCCGGTGAGGGCGGTCGGGGCAGCGGTCGGGGCGGCCGGCGGAGTGGGCGTCGACCTCGCCGACGGCGGCCGCGTCACGGGTCGCGCCGTCGTCGTCGCCGTCGGGCCGGATGCCGTCGCGGGTCTTTTGCCGGTCCCCGTCCCGGCCACGAAGGGGCTGCGGACCTGGTGGTTCGCCGCACCCGAGGCGCCCACGACCTCGCCGATGCTCGCGGTCGACGGGCGCCGGCCCGGCCCGCTCGTCAACGCCGCCGTCGTGAGCAACGCCGCACCGTCGTACGCACCGCCGGGCCGGCACCTCGTGCAGGTGACCTGCCTGCTCGACCGCGCGTCGGCCGGGGCCCCCGGGTCGGCGGGCGCCGAGGCGGAGGCGGAGGTCCGCCGCCAGGCCGGCGAGGTGTTCGGGGCGTCCACGACGGGGTGGGAGCTCGTCCGCCGTGACGACGTCGAGCACGCCCTGCCCGCCCAGCCCCCGCCCCTGCGCACGGTGAGCGAGCCGCGGGTCTCACCCGGCGTGTACGTCGCCGGGGACCACCGCGACACGGCCTCGATCCAGGGCGCCCTCGTGTCGGGCCACCGAGTCGCCCGGGCGGTGCTCGCCGACCTCGCCGGGTCGTGACGCCACGGCGGGTGGAGGACGACCCGCGCGCGCGGAGGGCGACCCGGTCGCGGAACGCGATGGTTGCCGCCCGGCGCGAGGCGCTGACCCGCCGGGGTCGCTCGGTCATCGAGCGACTCTGAGCCCGGGGGCGGCGGCGCCCTCACCGTGGACGCACGGTGAGGACGATCCGCTCGGTCGCGCTGAGCGCGCCGTCCCGGACGAGCGCCACCCAGCCCCCACGTCGCAGCACGGTCTCGATGACCTCGTCGACCGCGTCGTCGATGACGTCGGGGTGCTCGAGGTCGTGGGCGGGGGTGATGAGGTCCCCGTCGCGGCTGACCCGGGCAGGGTAGAACAGCCCCTCCTCGACGGCGAGCATCTCGGGGCGCTCGGCACGCGAGGCGAGCCAGACGGCGGGCATGCCGGTGGCGACCGTGCCGGTCCTGCTCCGCCGGTCGAGCAGGGCGAGGGCCTCGCCCTCGCGGGAGCGGAGGTAGTCCTCGAGGACGGGGCGGATGAGCCGCGCGAGCGTCGGCAGCGGGGTTCGGGCATGGCTGCCCTGCACCGAGCCCGCGAGGCGTTGCAGGTTGGTGGAGATCCGGGTGAAGCGGGTCAGCGTCCGGCCGGCGCCGACGAGGACGAGGGGGGCGGGGTGGAGGCTGAGGTAGGTGCCGAGGGCGCGGTCGACGGTGCGGAGGAAGGTCTCCGTCCGGCGGTGCTCGTCGTGGCCCCTGGCGGGTCGTCCCTGCGGGCGCCCTCGGCCGCGGGGGGTGCGGTCCACGAGGGGGAACGGACCCCCGAAGGGCGGGAGCAGGGTGTCACCGGTCCCGTCGAAGAGACGGGCCTCGCCCTCGGTGAGGACGAGGACGACGTGCCGGGGGGTGCGGTGGAGGGACCGCACGAGGTCGCGGGTGGCGAAGGTCGGGTCCACGACGGCTCGGTCGATGACGGGTTGCGGCAGGCCCCACGCGGACACGTGCCTGCTGCTGACGTAGAGCGCGACCGCGGCCCGGGTGGGCCGCTCCTTGACGTCGTCGACGAGGTGCAGGAGGTCGTCCCGCAGGGAGGCGGCCACCGGCCCGCCGAACTCCCGGCGCAGCCGGCGGGTGGCGTCGTCGACGAGCTGCTCGAGGCGCGCGACGGCCGTCGTGGACATCGTGGGTGCGGTGTCCGTCGTGCACAGGACGGAGATGGCCGGGTACTCCCGGACGGCTTGCAGGGCCAGGACCTCCGCGGCCGTGGGTAGCGGCAGCGGGGCGGCCCGGCGGGGGGCTGCGTCGATGGCGGTCGCGGTCATGGGGGGGCTCCTTGGTTGGGGTTGGGGTTGGGGCTGGGGCTGGGGTTCTCAGAGGGTGCGGCCGGAGGTGGACGCGGTTTCCCTGCGGTCGGCGCCGCGGGTGGCCCACAGGCTGCTCGCGATGCTGACGGTCAGGGTCGCGACGATGACCCCGAGGGTGACCGGGATCGGGAGCTTGCCGACGGGGGTCTCGGAGAGGATGAGCTTCAGGCCCGCGAAGCCGAGCAGGAACGCCAGGCCGTAGTGGAGGTGGACGAACCGGGCGAGCAGGCCCGCGAGGCAGAAGTAGAGGGCGCGCAGACCGAGTACGGCGAAGGCGTTGGCCGCCCAGACGAGGAAGGTGGTCGTCGTGATGGCCAGGACGGCGGCGACGGAGTCGATGGCGAAGACGAGGTCGGTGGCCTCGACGGCGACGAGCGCGACGAAGAGCAGGGTGGCGGTGCGGCGCCCGTCGATCCGGACGAAGAACCGGTTGCCGTGGTACTCGGGCGTCGTCGGGATGACCCGGCGCACGAGGCGGACCATGATGTTGCGGTCGGGGTCGACGTCCGTGGAGTGCTTGAAGGCCATCTTCCAGCCGGTGTAGAGCAGCAGGGCGCCGAGCAGCACGGCGGTCCACGACAGCGTCTCGAGCAGGGCGACCCCGGCGAAGATGAAGACGAGCCGGAACACGAGCGCGCCGACGACGCCCCAGAACAGCACCTTGTGCTGGAAGGCAGGGGGGACGGCGAAGGCGGAGAAGATCATCGCGAAGATGAAGACGTTGTCGACCGAGAGCGCCTTCTCGATGAGGTAGCCGGCGTAGTACGTGCCGGCGACCTCGCCTCCCTGCCAGGCCCACAGGACCACACCGAAGCCCAGGCCGACGGCGATCCAGACCCCGCTCCAGACGGCCGCCTCGCGGAAGCCGATCTCGTGCCCGTCGCGGTGCATGAACAGGTCGATGGCCAGCATCACGACGATGGTGACGGTCAGGGCGGCCCAGGCCCACCAGGGCACGACGAACGCTTGCTCCACAGAGGTCTCCTTCGACGGCGTCGAAGGTCTCTCCCACCGCGGTCCTCGCGGACCACCGGTCGGCTGCGCCGGGTCGGGGACCGACCGAGGTGACGACGCGCCGTTCGAGGGATACTCCCCTTGTGCGACGTGAGATTAGTGAAATACTTGTCGTATGTCAAGCCACGACTGGACCTTCCTGTCGAACCACACCCACGTGCTGGTGTGCATCGCCCGGGACCCCTCGGCACGCATGCGGGAGATCGCCGGCCAGGTGGGGATCACCGAGCGGGCCGTGCAGCGGATCGTGGCGGACCTCGTCGAGGGTGGGTACCTCGTGCGCCACCGTGAGGGGCGCCGCAACACCTACGCGGTGCGGGCCGGACGTCCGCTGCGTCATCCGCTCGAGGGCGGCACCGACGTGCGGGCCCTGCTCGACGTCCTCAGTGAGCCGGTCGGCCGGGCCACCGCCCGCCGGGCTAGCGGCGGCCGAGCCCAGCGGCCCCCGGCACGGTGACGTCGACGTGGACGAGCCGGTGGTCGCTCGGGAAGGAGCCGGTCGTGAGGTGGGAGAGCGGGTCGCTCGAGGGCTTCCAGAACACGGCCGAGTCCGTGATCCTCAGGTTGACGCTCGGCAGCACGTAGTCGGCGCGCAGGTTGCCCGGGGGCTCGGAGAAGTCGGCGGTGTCCTGCGCCGCGTCGCTGCGGTGGGTGAGGTTGACAGCCCCCTGGAGGAGGCTCGCCTCGACGGCGCCCTCGCTCTGCGGCACGGGGGAGTCCTGGACGCGGGGCAGGTCGAGCAGCTGCTGGATGGCGCCGGGGATCGAGTCGCCGTCGAGCGGGTCCGAGTTCTGGTCACCGGCGATGACGAACGACGATCCGGGCCGCAGCCCGCCGCTCGCGCCGGCGTCGTCCGTGATCCATGCGGAGGCCCGCGGGCCGGACACGTAGTCGGCCCACAGCCGGATCTCGTCGTGGTTGCGCGTGCCGTTGCGGTCCTCGGGACCGTCGAAGACCGGCGGTGTCGGGTGCGACACGAGGAAGTGCACGGTCCGTGCGCCCACCCGCACCGGCACGTCCCAGTGCGACTTGCTCGACAGGCGCACCTGCTCGAGCTCGGCCGCCGAGAACCAGTCGGCGGGCCGCGGTGTGCTCGGGTCGTCGGGCAGCAGGGCCCCCGGCATGTCCTTCCAGAGCAGGTGCTGGAAGGTGCGCACCGCGTCGGTGTCGATCGGGTGCTTGGAGTAGACGGCCATGCCGTACTGCCCGGGGTAGAACCCGAAGCCGAAGGCGTCGTTCGGCCCGGCCACCACCCCGTTGTTGTCGAGGTCGAGCCCGCTCGGCACGCCCGTGTTGACGGGGGCGACGAAGTGGTACGGGTAGTCGACCGGGTCGGCGCCGTTCTGCGAGCGCTCGAGGTAGTTGTCGCGGAACAGCTCCGCGGCCACCCCGCCCTCGACGTAGTCGAACTCGTTGACGAGGAGCAGGTCGGGGTCGGTGCGCTGGATGACCTCGGCCACGGCCTGCGCCTGCGCGTTGTCGGGCGTCGACAGGTCGCTGACGAGCGCGCCAGCGGCATTCCGGTTGAGCGACGCGTTGAACGTCGCGACGCGCAGCGTGCGGTCCGGGGCGGATGCCGTGGCACCGGCGGGTGCGGCCGGCGCGGCACTCGCGGTGCCGGGCGCTGCAGCCGTCGTCACGAGGGCGGCCGTCGCGAGCGTGGTGACGGTGAGGGCCCGGCGGGAGGTGGTGGTCGTGGCCATGGGTTCGACGGTATGCCGGTGGGCGGCCCCGTGGGGCGAACGGTGCGAGGCGATGGGGTGACGCGACGGTGGCCGGGGTCGGCCGCTGGCCGGGACCGACCGCTGGCCGCTGTCGGCGCTCGGGCGTAACGTCGCGCGGCAGCGGGCGACCACCGCGTCCGCGACACCACCACGGTCACAGGAGCCCGTCATGGCAGTCACGCTCAACCCCTACCTCAACTTCCCCGGCACCGCCCGCGAGGCGATGACCTTCTACCAGTCGGTGCTCGGGGGTGAGCTCACGATGAACACCTTCGGGGAGTACGGCGCCGAGGGCGCGGAGGCCGACGGCATCATGCACGCCCAGCTCGAGACCCCCGACGGCCTCGTGCTCATGGCGTCCGACCTGCCGCCAGGTCAGGAGGGCAGCCACGAGCCCGGCACCAGCATCACCGTCTCGCTCAGCGGTGACGATGCCCGGCTGCGCGACTACTGGTCCGCGCTGTCGGAGGGCGGCGAGGTGCAGATGCCCTTCGAGAAGCAGATGTGGGGAGACGAGTTCGGCGCCCTCACCGACCGGTTCGGCATCCCGTGGATGGTCAACCTGCGCGGTGTGCAGGAGTCAGGGGCGGGCTGACACCGCGGCCTCCAGCTCCTCCAGTGCCTCGCCGGTCCGCACGGCCAGGCGCTGGAGGTGCGGCAGGGCCTCGCGGTCGCCGATGAAGCCGAGGTCGAGCCGGCCGGCGTACGAGTGCGCCGTGATGTTGAGCGCCATCGAGTGGCCGGGGATGGAGATGGGGTAGGTCGCCTCCATCCGGGCCCCTCGCAGGTGGAGGTGCTCCTTGGGGCCGGGCACGTTCGAGATGCAGATGTTGAGCGTGTGCGGCACGGGGGCGGGGATGCCGCTCATGGCCTTGACGACCTGCAGCGCCGCGGGGGCGAGCAGCAGCGCGCTGTAGGCCATGACGGCATCCGCGCTCATCCCGCGCATCCGGGCCTTCGCCGCCCGCGAGGAGGCCGTGACGGCCGAGAGCCGCGCCAGCGGGTCGTCGAGGTCGGTGGCGAGGGAGACGAGCGTGGCGCCGACCGCGTTGCCGCCGCCCTCGCTCTCCGGGGCACGCACGTTGACCGGGATGAACGCGATGAGCGGGCGCTCGGGAAGGGCGGCCTGGTCGTCGAGCCACCGGCGCAGGCCCCCGGCGCAGATCGCCATGAGGACGTCGTTGAGGGTCGCGCCCCGGGCCTTGGCGATGGCACGCAGCCGGGTCAGGTCGTACTCCTGGGTCGCGAAGCGCCGCGACCGTCCGGTGCGGGAGTTCAGGATCGAGTCGGGGGCTTGGTAGCTCGTGATGGCCTTCGTCGGCGTGCGACCGCGCCGCAGCTGGGTCTCGACGAAGGTCCTGAGCACGGCCGGTGTCGACCCCACCGACGACGTCAGGCTCCGCAGGATCGACGCGACGTCGCCCACCGGGTCGACCTCGTGCCGGGCGCCCTCGGGGCGGGGTGGCTTGCGGGTGCTGAAGAAGAACGGGTGGTCGCGGTCGGCGGGATCGGGCGACAGCCCCCGCTGGAGGATGCGCATCCCGGTGAAGCCGTCGACGAGCGAGTGGTGGATCTTCGTGTAGATGGCGAACCGGTTGCCGCCCAGCCCCTCGATGACGTGCATCTCCCACGGCGGGCGGCGGAAGTCGAGCTGGTTGGAGTGCAGCCGCGACACGAGCACGCCGAGCTCACGCTCGCCACCGGGGGAGGGCAGGGCGGAGTGCCGCACGTGGTAGTCGATGTCGAAGCCGTCGTCCTCGACCCAGCGGTGCACCGGCTGGCGCATGAACATCCGGGTCTGGAGCCGGAAGCGCCACGGCTCCTCGATCGGCGCCGCCCGCAGGTCGGTGATGAGGCGCCGCAGGAAGGTCGAGCGCGTCTCGCCCTCGGGGTAGGTGAAGTACAGCAGCGACGCGACGTGCATGAGCGTCTCGGGCGTCTCGCCCATGAGGAAGATCGCGTCGAGGGGAGAGGCCCAGCGGGACCGGCCCACCGGCTCAGACCGCCCTGCCGCGACGGGCCGGCTCCTGGGCGGTGTACGGCCGCCAGGCACCCTCGGGCTGGGCGAGCCGGTCGGCGATGACGCGCAACGTGTGCATCTCGTGACCGTAGCCGAGATGGCTCGCGTGGACCTCGACGTTCTCGGTGAGCGGTGCCGGGTCGGAGAGGCAGCACTCCCACGCGACGATGCCGTCGTTGCGGGAGTAGATGCACGTCGTCGGCACCCGGAGCGGGGCGGCGCGCGTGGCCAGGGCCTCCTCGGTGAACATCTTCTCGAGGTTGTGCCTGTTCATGACGCGGTACATGCGCCAGGCGCGGGTGGATGCCGGGTGGCCGCGGAACGGACTGCCCAGGGTGATGACCGAGCGCGTGTAGTCGGGCAGCGCCCGGGCCATCTCGCGGGCGTAGATGCCGCCGGCGCTCCACCCGATGAGGCTGACGCGGCGCTCGTAGCGGTCGTGGATCTCGAGGAGGAGGTCCTCGAGCCGCTCGGCCAGCTCGGGGCTGGCGCCGAGGTTGCGCCCGTGCCGCCAGTCGTGGACCCGGTAGCCGAGGCGGCGCAGGTGCCCGCGCAGGAACACCGTGGACTCGGGTCCGGCGAGGAAGCCCGGAAGGACGATGACGGGGTGGCCGTCGCCCTGGGGCCACGCGTGCAGGTCGCGGGTGCGCACCGCGGCGGTCGCGAGCTCGAGCGCCATCCGCCACTCGCGGCGGGCCTGCCAGGCGGAGGGCATCGGGACGCCCTCGGCGGGTGGGACCCCCTCGACCGGGCCAACGGGGACGTCGGGGAGCGAGGGGAGGGCGTGCGGCTCGGTCACGGCATCGCTCCTCGGGACCGGGCGCCGCTGAGCCGCCTGCCGGCTCGCGACGCTGCGAAAGGGGGCAGGTTCGCAGTGTGGCAGATGGGCCGGGGTCAGGGTGTGCCCTGAGCCGTCCCTGAGGTCGCGCGTCGGGGGAACACCGGATGGGCGCCCGGGGGTTGAGGATGGTGGACCGGGGTGAAGGACTCCCGGCCGATCCCGCACGAAGGGGGACCCCCACATGACCACCACCGACACGCTGCGCGGCGTGATCCGCGACCTCGAGGCCAAGGCCAGGGAGCTCGAGCTCGACAAGAAGCTGACGAGCTTCGCCGACCAGGCCGACCACTTCCTGCGGGTCGCCGCGACGCGAGCCGGCGAGTACGCCGCCGAGAACCGGGACCGGGTCGAGGCCACCCTCGACAAGGCCGGCGCCACGGTCGACGAGAAGACCGAGGGCAAGTACCACGCCTACGTCGGCAAGGTGCGCGCGGGCGTGCTCTCCGGCGTCGACTGGGTCGTCGAGCAGCGCGAGACCGCTCCCGGCGACGCGACGACCACCGCCGGCGCAGCGGCCGCCGGCGACGGCACGCCGACGGCCGGCGAGCCGGCAGCGGCGCCCGGTGCCGCGGCATCCGCCGAGACCGCGACCGACTCGTGGGCCGACGTCGCGGACACCCCCGACACCCACCACCCTCGGACCGAGGGCCCCACCGACGCCCGCTGACCTCGTCGCACGGTCCACCCGCTCGAGGTGGTGCCCCGACCTCCGGGCGGGCACCACCTCGAGCGCTCTTCGGGGGGCTGGGGCTCGGCCGGCCTCCTGCGGGGCAGATCGGCATACCGTGGGGTGATGACGCACACCCGCACCGAACGCGACACGATGGGCGCCGTCGAGGTGCCCGCCGACCGCTACTGGGGCGCGCAGACGCAGCGCAGCCTCGAGCACTTCGACATCGGGCGCGACACGTTCGTGTGGGGCCGGCCGATGGTGCGCGGACTGGGGCTGCTCAAGAAGTGCGCGGCGCTCGCGAACGCCGACCTCGGGCTGCTCGACGCGGAGGTCGGCCGCGCCGTCGTGCGAGCCGCCGACGAGGTGGTACGCGGGGACCTCGACGACCACTTCCCGCTCGTCGTCTTCCAGACCGGCTCGGGCACCCAGAGCAACATGAACGCCAACGAGGTCATCGCCAACCGGGCGATCGAGCTGCTCGGCGGCGAGCTCGGGTCGAAGACGCCGGTCCACCCGAACGACGACGTCAACCGCAGCCAGTCGAGCAACGACACCTTCCCGACGGCGGTGCACGTGGCGGTCCTCCTCGAGCTGTCCGAGCGGCTGCACCCGGCGGTCGACGCGCTGTGCGCCGCGCTCGACGCCAAGGCCGACGAGCTCGGCGACGTCGTCAAGGTCGGGCGAACCCACCTGCAGGACGCGACGCCGGTGACCCTGCGCCAGGAGATCGGGGCCTGGGCCGCGCAGGTGCGCGACGCGCAGGCCGACGTGGCCCACGCCGGGGAGCGCGTGCGCGCCCTCGCCATCGGCGGCACGGCGGTGGGCACCGGCCTCAACGCGCCGGAGGCCTTCGGGCCACTGGTGGCGAGGCACCTCACCGAGCAGACGGGGATCGAGTTCCACCAGGCCGGGAACCTGTTCGTGCAGCTCGCGTCGCACGACGCCCTCGTGGCCGTGTCGTCCGCGCTGCGCACGCTCGCCGGCGCGCTCATGAAGCTGGCGAACGACGTGCGGTGGCTCGCGTCGGGGCCGCGGACGGGGATCGGTGAGCTGCGGATCCCGGAGAACGAGCCGGGGTCGTCGATCATGCCGGGCAAGGTGAACCCGACCCAGTCCGAGGCCCTGACGATGGTCGTCACCCGGGTCTTCGGCAACGACGCGACCGTGGGCTTCGCCGGGACGCAGGGGAACTTCCAGCTCAACGTCTTCACGCCCGTCATGGCGCACGCCGTGCTGGAGTCGATCCGGCTCGTGGCCGACGCGTGCCGGTCCTTCACCGAGCACTGCGTCGTGGGGCTGTCGGCCGACCGCGACCGGATCGCGGACCACCTCGCGGCCGACCTCATGCTCGTCACCGCGCTGGCGCCGCACATCGGCTACGACGCCGCCGCCGCGATCGCGAAGCAGGCCCACCGCGACGGTTCGACGCTGCGCGAGGCGGCCCTGGCCTCGGGCGCGGTGACCGCCGACGACTACGACCGCTGGGTCGACCCCCGCGCGATGACCCGCCCGGACTGATGCGGCACGTGCGCCGGCGCCGGCGCCGGCACCGGCGCTGCAGGCGCACGTGCGGTCGACGGGATGCCGGCCCTACCGTTCGAGGAGCTCGCGCAGGTCGTCGGCCGTGAGGGTCGCGGACAGCGCGCCCCCCTCGTCGACGACCCGGGCGAACAGGTCGCGCTTGCGCTGCTGCAGCGCCACGACCTTCTCCTCGATGGTCTCGCGCGAGACCATCCGGTAGACGTTGACCGGCCGGGTCTGGCCGATGCGGTGGGTGCGGTCGATGGCCTGGGCCTCGGCGGCCGGGTTCCACCACGGGTCGAGGACGAACACGTAGTCGGCCTCGGTGAGGGTCAGCCCGAAGCCACCGGCCTTGAGCGAGATGAGGAACACCGGGGCGTCGCCGGTGCGGAACGAGGCGATCCGCGCCGCGCGGTCGCGCGTGGACCCGTCGAGGTACTCGTAGCCGATCCCCTCGGCCTCGAGCCGGGCCCGGACGATCGCGAGGAACCCGGTGAACTGGGAGAAGACGAGGGCCCGGTGCCCTTCCTCGGCGAGCTCCCCGAGCTGCTCGACGAGCGCGTCGACCTTGGCCGAGGGCGCCAGCCCGGCATACGACGCGTCGACGAGCGAGGGGTCGAGCGACATCTGCCGCAGCACGGTGAGGGCGCGCAGGATCGCGATGCGGTTGCCGTCGACGTCGTCGATGAGCCCGAGCAGCCGCTGCCGCTCGCGCTGGAGGTGCCGGTCGTAGACGGCCCGGTGCCGGGGGTGGAGGTCGACCGTGAGCACCTGTTCCATCTTCGGCGGCAGCTCCTTGGCGACGGCCTCCTTCGTGCGCCGCAGCATGAGCGGACGGATCCGCCGCCGCAGCGTCGCGAGCAGCTCGGGGTCACGACCGGTCTCGATCGGCCTGGCCCAGTGCTCCTTGAACAGGGCCGGCCGCGGGTGCAGGCCGGGGGCGACGATCGACAACAGCGACCACAGGTCCATGAGCGAGTTCTCGAGCGGAGTGCCGGTGATCGCGAACTTGGCCCGTGCGGTGAGCCGCCGCACCGCCTGGTAGGTCTTCGCCTGGTGGTTCTTGACGAACTGGGCCTCGTCGAGCACGACCGCCCCCCAGGCGCGGGACCGGAACGCGACCTCGTCGATGCGGGCCACCGCGTACGACGTGATGACGAGGTGGGCGTCGCCGACGGTGTCGTCGAGGTCGCGGCGCGCCTTGGCCCGGGTGCGGTCGATGACGACCGTGCGCAGGGACGGCGCGAACCGGGCGGCCTCGCTCTGCCACGTCGCGAGCACGGACGTCGGCGCGACGACGAGCACCGGGTCGTGCAGCTCGCCGCGCTCGTGGGCCCGCAGCACCATCGCGAGCATCTGCAGGGTCTTGCCCAGGCCCATGTCGTCGGCGAGCACGCCGCCGAGCCCGGTGTCCCACAGCAGCGACAGCCAGCGGAACCCGTCGACCTGGTAGGGCCGCAGCGTGGCGTCCAGCCCGACGGGCACGGATGCCGGCTCGACCGAGTCGAGGTCGAGCAGGGCACCCACCGTCTGCGCCCACCGCTCGCTCTGCTGCTCGACGACACCCAGCGCCGCGAGCTCCTCCCAGAGCCCGGCGTGCACGACGGAGATGCGCAGGGGGTCGCTCGGCCGGTCCTGGAGGGCGCGGGCCTCCTCGACGAGGGCCCGCAGCGCCTCGAGCTCGGGCCGGTCGAGCGCGAACCACGTGCCGCTGTCGAGGATGAGGTGCTCGTGCCCGCGCGCGAGCGCCTCGATGAGCGGGGCCAGCGGCACGTCCTCCCCGGCGACGGTCACCGAGATGCCGAGGTCGAACCAGTCGGTCGGGGCGCCCTCGCCGGCGTCCGACGTCGAGACCTGGATGAGTGGCGCGTCGACGGCCTCGCTGTAGGCGGCGGGCTCGCCGACGACGGTCAGCTCGAGGTCGGGGACCTCTTCGAGGATCGGCACGAGCTCGGCGAACGCCACGGTCGCGAACCCGTGGAGCCGGGTCTCGGGCACGAGCCGCCGGGAGCGGGCGACGACCTGCCACAGCGCGTCGAACCCGGCGACCTCGTCGACCTCGAGCAGCGACTCGACGAGGCCCCGCTCGGCGGCCCGGTCGCGCATCGGGTCGGGCTCCTCGGAGGCCAGCGGGACGAGCACGCCACCGTTGACCGTGCCGTACCGGAACCCCCACTCCAGGTGTGCGCGGTGACCGGGCTCGAAGGTGGCGGTGAGCGCGAGCCGGGGCGCGACGGCATCCGGGAGCTCGAGGTCGGCGGACTGGCTGCGCACCCTGGCCTTGCGCCTCAGCCCGGGGAGGTGGGTGACCGTGAACCGCGCCCAGTCCTGCTCGGGCACCTCGACGACGCCGAGGTCGAGCAGGCGCTGGCGCGTGGCGTCGAGCGGCTCGGCGAGCGCGCCGAGGACGAGCGTCGTGCCGTCGCGCAGCCAGAACCCGGTGGCCGGCTGCCCGACGAGGTGCGTCTCGCCGGAGGGCAGCGCCGGGAGGTCGAGGCGCGGCCGCAGCTCGGCGCCGTCGTCGGTACGCACGATGTCGACGACGAGCTCGGCGGGGTCCGGGGCGAACGCGACGCCGCCCTCACCGGTGAGGTCGGTGAGCAGGCGCACCCCCGCGCGGTCGGCGGCGCGCAGCAGCGCGACCCAGTGGGGGCCGAGGTGGTCGAGGAGGATGGCGTCGGGCATCCGGCCGTAGCCGAACGCACGCACCGAGCGGCGGTGGGCGTCGGCGATGGCGGTGAGGGCGTCGCGGTGCTCGTCGTCGTAGGAGACCCGGCCGAAGCCGTAGTAGCCGCCGGCGAAGGTCTCCCAGGAGACACCCGTGCGGATCCAGTTGCCGCGGGCCCCGGGCACGACCGGGCGCACCCGCAGCTGCTCGCGCCCCGAGGCGGCGGCCTGCCTCGCGGTGAGCGGTTCGATGAGGATGCCGACCGGCGTGTGCTCCGGTTCGAGCTCGGCCTCGCCGAGCAGGCCGCCGAGGGCGCGCTCCCACGTGGGGCGGGCGGGTGCGCTCGCCCGGCCGGCGAGGCGGTCGAGCACGGGCTGGCGCTCGCGCACCGTGACCACGACGGCGACGGTGTGCTTGCAGTCGCCGCCGACCGGGCACGAGCAGTCGCTCGTCCAGCGGGTGACGGGCGCGGTGACCGGGGTGAGCGAGACGTGCGTCGTGTAGGTCTGGCCGGCGCTTCCGTCGACCCACCCGGTGGCGTGGCGACCGTCGTCGGACACCTCGAGCTCGACCACCTGGCCACGCTTGGCGTAGGCGAGACCGCGGGCCACGGTCACCGTGCCGCAGACCTCGTCGAGCTCGCGGTTCGTCAGCTCGGCGATGCGGTCGACGCTGAAGAGGCGACCCACCACACGACCTCCGCACCACGTCCTCGAGGCCCTGGAGGGCCTGCCGTCCTGACGCACCCACCGTATGCCGTGGGGCCGACGGTCCCGGCCCCGTCGTCCACAGGTGCCTCCCGGAGGCTGCGACGCCGGCGGGGGGTCGAGCGCCGGGCCGTCGAGCGGAGAGGACACGCCCCGCACGCCGACCCGGGACGGCGTGTTCTCTACCGTCGACCGGTCGTCGGGCGGGCCGCACGCTCCACGAGCGCCTCCTCCCGCCCTCGGATGACCGCGTCGCACGCGTCGAGGAAGCGCCCCATGCTCGCCCCCGGCGTGGTGTCGCCGAAGTAGCGCTCGACGAGGGCGGCGTGCGCGTCGCCCGGGTGCCGGACCGCCCCGTCGACGACGTCGGCGGCCCGGCCGGCGTCGGCGGCGTCGAGGAGCTCGATCTCCTGCACGAGGCCGACCTGCGGCAGCACGGCCCGCGGCTCCGACGGGCGGGTGACGACGAGGGGCTTGCCGGTCGCGAGCCAGTCGTAGGCGACCGCCGAGACGTCGGTGACGCACACGTGCGCGGCGTCGACCTGCCAGCCGAAGGGGCCGCTCGTGTCGGCGACGTGCCGCGCGCCGGCATCGGCCCGGTTGGCGGCGTCGATGAGCCGCAGGACCTCCTCGTGGGCCTCGCGGTAGGCGGGCACGGTGAGCCCGAGGCGCGGGTGCGGACGGTAGACGAGCCGGTGCCGCCCCGACGCGAGCAGCGAGCGCGCCAGGGCGACGCCGTGCCCCGCGACCGACGAGTAGCGCATGCTCGGCACGTCACCCTCGGTCGTCGGCGCGTACAGGACGACCGTGCGGCCGTCGTCGGGCAGGGCCACCGGGCTCGGCTCGTGGACGTCGACCTGCGGGCGGCCGACCTCGACGAGGTGCGTCTCGTCGAAGCCGATGAGCTTGGCACGGATCCGCTCGCGGGCGGCCCGGCCGGCGACGAACACGTGGTCGTAGGCCTTGAGCTGGTTGCTCGACATGTAGTCCTTGTCGGACTCGCCGTGGCACACGAAGACGTGGGCCGGGTCCGCGAAGCGCATCGCCGGGAAGTTCTGCTGGTTCTGGTTGACGTAGAACACGACCCGGACCCGCTGCCGGTCGAGGAAGCGCTCGACCGCCTCGATGGTGTCGCAGTGCACGACGGGCACCGGGCAGTCGGGCAGCACCCGCGCGGTCGAGCCCCACTTGCGGGTCACGACGACGACGCGGTGCCGCTCGTCGAGCCGGCGCATCGGCTCGTACCACTGGTCGACCTGGTAGAGGTTCTCGGGGAGGTCGGGGAAGTAGACGACCGCCTCGACGGTGCCGTCGGGCACCGTCGGCCGCTCGGCGAGCAGCGCCCGCGCCGCGCGGCGCCCCCGGAGCGAGTCGAGGGCGCGGGCCCCGATCGCCCGGGCCTTCGCGGCGTCGGCGGCCAGGCCCATCAGGTGGCGGACCGGTCCGCGACCTCGAGGGCCCGGTCGAGCATGTCGAGCCCCTCGGCCATCTCCTCCGCCGTCGTCGTGCACGGCGGCACGACGTGGGTGCGGTTGAAGTGGACGAAGGGCCACAGACCCTCGGCCCGGCACGCGGCGGCGAAGTCGTTCATCGGGCCGGCGGCCGCGCCGGAGGCGTTGAACGGCACGAGCGGCTCGCGGGTCTCGCGGTCGCGCACGAGCTCGATCGCCCAGAAGAAGCCCAGGCCGCGCACCTCGCCGACGCTCGGGTGCTTCTCGGCGATCTCGGCGAGGCGGGGTGCGATGACGGTGTCGGACACCTTGCGCACGTTCTCGAGGATGCCCTCCTCCTCGAAGATGCGGATCGACGCGACCGCCGACGCGCAGGCGAGCGGGTGTCCCGAGTAGGTCAGGCCGCCGGGAAACGCGCGCTGCTCGAAGGTCTGCGCGATGGGCGCCGAGATGACGACGCCGCCGAGCGGCACGTACCCGGAGTTGACGCCCTTGGCGAAGCAGATGAGGTCGGGCGTGACCCCCCAGTGGTCGACGGCGAACCACTCGCCGCACCGCCCGAACCCGGCCATGACCTCGTCGGCGATCCAGACGATGCCGTGCTCGTCGCAGATCTCGCGCACGCCGGCGAGGTAGCCGTCCGGCGGCACGAGGATGCCGTTCGTGCCGACCACGGTCTCGAGCATGACCGCCGCGATCGTCGACGGGCCCTCGACCATGATGAGGTCGCGCAGGTGCTGCAGGGCCCGCTCGCACTCCTGCTCGTCGGTCGTCGCGTGGAACGGCGAGCGGTAGGGGTAGGGACCCCAGAAGTGCACGACGCCCGGCATCCCGGGCTCGTTGGCCCAGCGGCGCGGGTCGCCGGTCGCGGTGATCGAGCCGGCCGTCGCGCCGTGGTAGCTGCGGTAGGTCGCGAGCACCTTGTGCCGCCCGGTGTGCAGGCGGGCCATCCGCATGGCGTTCTCGGTGGCCTCGGCGCCACCGTTGGTGAAGAAGACCCGGTCGAGGTCGCCGGGCGCGCGCTCGGCGATGAGCCGGGCCGCCTCGGAGCGAGACTCGTCGGCGAAGCTCGGCGCGATGGTGCACTGCCGGGCGGCGGCCTCCTGGATCGCGGCGACGAGCTTGGGGTGCTGGTAGCCGATGTTGACGTTGACGAGCTGGCTCGAGAAGTCGAGGTAGCGGTTGCCCTCGTAGTCCCAGAAGTGGCTGCCCGAGGCCCCGGCGACCGGCACCGGTGCGATGAGCGCCTGCGCCGACCACGAGTGGAACACGTGGGCGCGGTCGTCCCGCGCGACGGCCGCGCCGCGCTCGGGGTCGGGGTGGACCTGGGGCTCGGGGAAGCTGCTCATCGGGCGGGCCTTTCGTGTGCGCGGTCGCGGTTCAGCGTAGTCGCGGGGGTCTGGGGCGGGGGCGGGGCGGATGCCGGCTGCGGATGCCGGGCGTACGGCATCCGCTGCACGTCACGCCGGGTGCCCTGCGGGTCAGCCCGGCAGGGTGAAGATCGTGCGGTGCCACGGCTTGTGCGCCACGGCCGTGGTGTCGTGCATGACGTGCTTGACGTTGGTGTACTCGTCGAAGGAGTAGGCCGACATGTCCTTGCCGAAGCCGCTGTGCCCGTAGCCGCCGTGCGGCATCTCGCTGATGATCGGGATGTGGTCGTTGACCCACACGCATCCGGCCCGGATCTCGCGGGTGGCGCGTCCGGCGCGGTAGGTGTCGCGGGTCCACGCCGAGGCGGCCAGGCCGAATGCCGTGTCGTTGGCCAGGCGGATCGCCTCGTCGTCGTCGTCGAACGCCACGACGGCGAGCACCGGACCGAACACCTCGTCGCGCCAGAGCTCGGAGTCGAGCGGGACGTCGGAGACGAGCGTGGGCTCGTAGTAGCAGCCGCGGGCGAGGTCGCCCGCGTCCGGGGCGCGGCCCCCGGTGACGACCTTGGCGTACCCGCGAGCGCGCTCGACCATGTCGGCGACCTTGGCCTGGTGGGCCGTCGAGCTCAGCGGGCCGAGGTCGGTGTGCTCGTCGGCCGTCGGCCCGGTGCGGACGGCTGCCATGAGGTCGGCGACCCCGCTGACGAAGTCGTCGTGGAGCGAGCGGTGCACGATCGCGCGGGTGGCGGCGGTGCAGTCCTGGCCGGTGTTGATGAGGGCTGCCGCGACGGCGCCGTGGACCGCGGCCTCGAGGTCGGCGTCGTCGAAGACCACGAACGGGGCCTTGCCCCCGAGCTCGAGGTGCACGCGCTTGCCGGTGGCGGCGGCGGTGGCCATGACCCGCCGACCCACCCCCGTGGACCCGGTGAACGAGACCATCGAGACGTCGGGGTGGCCGACGAGGTGCTGGCCGGCCACCGGCCCCGAGCCCGTGACGACGTTGACGACCCCGGCGGGGGCGCCCGCCTCGGTGAAGGCCTGCGCGAACAGCAGGCTCGTGAGCGGGGTGATCTCGGCCGGCTTGAGGACGATCGTGTTGCCGGCGGCGATCGCGGGCAGCACCTTCCAGGCGGCCATCTGGAGGGGGTAGTTCCACGGGGCGATCGAGCCGACGACGCCGATCGGCTCGCGGCGGATCGAGGACGTGTGGTCGCCCGAGTACTCGGCGCTGGCCATGCCGTCGAGGCGCCGGGCGGCGGTGCCGAAGAAGGCGGTGTTGTCGACCGTGCCGGGCACGTCGAACTCGCGCGCGAGGCGGATCGGCTTGCCCGCCTGGCGGCTCTCGAGCTGCGCGAGGTCCTCGGCGCGCTCGTCGAGCAGCTGCGCGGCCCGCAGGAGGACGCTCGAGCGCTCGACGGGTGTCGCGCGGCTCCACTCCCGGAAGGCCGAGGCCGCCGCGGCCACCGCGGCGTCGACGTCGTCGGGCCCGGCGAGGGTGACCGTCTCGACCGTCTCGTTCGTGCTCGGGTCGAGGACGTCGAAGCTCTCGCCCGTCGTCGCGTCACGCCGCTGGCCGCCGATGTACTGGTGCATGGGCGCGAGCATACGCACCACCTCGGACCGATGAAAAGTGCACCAGCAGCAGCAGCAGGCTACGGAATCCGTCGCAGGTGCCGCGACGGCATCCGGTCTCAGTACTGGTACGTGCCGTGGAGCACGGCCCTGCCGAGGGTCTTGAACGCCAGGTTGAAGGACACGACGGCCGGGCTCGCGTCGGCGTCGACGCCGAGGGTCGGGGCCCCGACGGCGTGGACGACGAAGTAGTAGCGGTGCACCTGGTCGCCCTGCGGCGGCGCCGCCCCCATGAAGCCGTGCTGGCCGCCGTCGTTGCGCACGTGGAAGGCCTCGCCGGGCAGTTCGCCGGCGGCCGCGCCGGTCGCCAGCTCGGTGACGTCGGCGGGGACGTCGACGAGCACCCAGTGCCAGAAGCCGGAGGGGGTGGGGGCGTCGGGGTCGAAGCACGTGACGACGTAGCTGCGGGTGCCCTCGGGGGCGCCGCTCCAGGACAGCTGGGGCGAGGTGTTGCCCTTCGCCGCGACCTGGTCGTCCTTGAGGGGGGCGCCGTCGGTGACGTCGGCGCTCGTCACGGTGAAGGAGGGGACCCGCGGCAGCAGGTCGTAGGGGTTCGGGGCGACCGGGCGGTCGAGGCTCATCGTGGTCCTCCTGCGTCGTCGGGGCGTACGCCCCGACGCTAGCCCGCACCCGGCATCCGCGCGACGACGCGTGGCGCACACCATGCCGGCGGACGGTCCGGCCGCGAGGGTGCCGGCCGTGCGCGGACCCTCACGGGGTCGGGCTCTTCGCGGGCTCAGGTGCACTTCGTCCACTCAGGAGCGCAGGCGGCCCTGAGCGGGCGGAGTGCTCCTGACTCCGCAGGTAGGGGGAGCGTGCGTCCGTGGGGACGAGGACGGGGCGCCGACCACCGTGGTGGTCGACGCCCCGTGGCCCGGCTGCGTACGCCGGATGCCGTCGCGGGTGTCGGCGTCAGCCGTTCACCGCGCGCTTGAGCTGGGCGGCCGCCTTGAAGCCGACCGAGGTCGACGCGGCGATGGCGATCTCCTCGCCGGTCTGCGGGTTGCGGCCGGTGCGGGCGGCGCGCTCGCGCGTCTCGAACGAGCCGAAGCCGGCGAGACGGACGTCGTCGCCCTTCGCGAGCGTCTCGGCGATGACGTCGAACGCGGCGCCGATGATCTCCTCGGCGGCCGAGGCGGAGACGTCGGTTCGCGCGGCGACGGCCTGGGCGATGTCCTTCTTGGTCATGTCACTCCTTGGGACTGGTGATCGTTCTCGTCGACGCTATCACCGGGGGCCGGTCCGACCAGGTGCTCCCCCAGGCAGCGTCCCGGGCAGCACGGTAGGCCATCGGGTCGCGTTTCGTGACGACCGCCCGCCGGACGGACCCGTCGGCGTGGCACACCTGCAGCTGGACGAGGCCCTTGCGCGTCACCGGGTGGCGCAGCACCCGCCCCGTCGCCGGCTGCACCGGCGCGCGCGACGCGACGACGTACGAGAACTTCTCGTCCTCGTGCCCGAGGCGCCCACCCTTGAGCCGCCGGTGCAGGGCCGTGCGGTCCAGGCGCACCGAGAAGTGACACCAGTCGCCGAGCGCCGCGACCGGGCACGGCCCGTCCTGGGGGCAGGGCGCGAGCACGTGCCACCCGGCGGCCGTGAGCCGGGAGCGCGCCGCGAGCACCGCCGCGAAGCCCCGGGGCGTCCCCGGCTCGACGACGAGCAGGAGCGCGGCGGCCGCCGTGGCCGCGGCGTCGACGACCGTGGCCTGCAGCGCGTCCGGGAGCTCGCCGAGCAGGTAGCTCACGACGGCCAGGTCCGCCTCGGGCACGACGGTGCCCGCCCGCAGGAGCGTGCGCGACCAGGTGGCCCGGGTGACGACCGGCGGGCCGTGGGCCGCGATCCGGCGCCCCAGCGCGAGGGCGTCGGCCGAGCCGTCGAGCACGGTCGCCGTGGCCAGTCCCGGGAAGGCCTCGGCCACCGCCCACGTCGCCGCACCGGTGCCACCGCCGACGTCGACGAGGGAGCGCACCGACACGTCGGGGGCCAGCTCGGTGGCGTGCCTCAGGGCCCGCCCGACGGCGGCGTGCGTCGCCGGCATCCGGTACGCCGCGTACGCGGCTGCGGTGCCGGGGTCGCGCAGCACCTGCTCCGCCGGCGGGGCTCCGCTGCGGTAGGACTCGATGAGGGATGCCGTCGCGCGGCGCAGCGTGTCGGCGGGCAGCCCGTCGAGCACCGCGTCGAGCGCGGGTGTCAGGAGCGTCGGCACACAGGTCATCCTCCTACGCTGGGGGGCACCGAACGAGGAGGACGCCGCGTGACCCGACGGGTGCTCGTCGTCGACGACGAGGTCGAGATCCGCGCTGTGCTGCGCGCCTACCTCGAGCACGACGGGTTCGCCGTCGCCGAGGCGGGTACCGGTGCCGAGGCGCTGCGCCGGGCGCTCGCCACCGACGGCACCGCGCCCGACGTCGTCCTGCTCGACATCGGGCTGCCCGACCTCGACGGCCTCGACGTCCTGCGCACGATCCGGCGCTCCTCCGACGTCTACGTCGTGCTCGTCACCGCGCGCGCCGACGAGGTCGACACCCTCGTCGGGCTCGGTGCCGGCGCCGACGACTACGTGACGAAGCCCTTCAGCCCCCGCGAGGTCGTCGCCCGCGTCGGCACCGTGATGCGGCGCTCGGCGTCGCGGGGCCCGGCCGCTGCGGTCGACGACCACGTGCTCCGCTTCGAGGGCCTCGCCCTCGACCCGCACCGGCGCGAGCTCGTCGCCGGTGGTGACGAGGTGCACCTGTCCACGCTCGAGTTCGACCTGCTCCGCGCGCTCGCCTCCTCCCCGGGGCGGGTGTTCTCGCGCGCCCAGCTGCTCGAGGAGGTCTGGGGCTACGACTTCTTCGGGGACGAGCGGGTCGTCGACGTGCACGTGCGCAGCCTGCGACGGGCGCTGGGTGACGACGCCACCGACCCGCGCGTCATCGGCACGGTGCGCGGCGTGGGCTACAAGTTCCTCCTCGACCCGATGGATGGTGCCCCGTGAACCGGCTCGCGGTGCGGCTCGTCCTCTCCCACGTGCTCGTCGCCGTGCTCGGTGGCCTCACGACCTTCCTCGTCGTGCGCGCCCTGACGCCCGAGCTGTTCGACCGGATGATGGGCCAGGGGCCGATGATGGGGCGCGGCGGCGGCGGGTCCCTGCGGGGCCAGGTGGCGGACGCCGTGACCCAGGCGCTCCTCGTCGGCACCGTCGTCGGCGTCGCCGCCGCGACCGGGTTCGGCGTGCTCGCGGCGGGGCGCCTCGTGCGTCCGCTGCGCCGACTCGGCGAGGCGACCCGCGAGATCGCGGCCGGCCGATACGACGTGCACGCCGTCCGGCCCCAGGAGCACGAGCTGGCCGTGCTCGCCGACGACGTCAACACCCTCGGCGCGGCCCTCGCCGAGACCGAGGCGCGGCGGGTCCGCCTCCTCGGCGAGGTCGCGCACGAGATGCGCACCCCGCTCACGGTCATCGACGGCTCGGTCGAGGGGATGATCGACGGCATCCTGCCCGCGACCCCGGAGCGGCTCGGGGTGGTGAGCGACGAGGTGCGCCGGCTCCGGCGCCTCTCCGACGACCTGTCGACCCTGTCGCGCACCGAGGAGGGGCGGCTCGGCCTCGTCCCCGTCCCGGCGGACCTGCGCGAGGTCGTCTCGGGTGCCGTCGAACGGCTGCGGCCGCAGGTCGAGGATGCCGGGCTCGCCCTCGGCGTGCGGATGCCGCCGCAGCCGGTCGTCGTCGTCGTCGACCCCGACCGGGTGGCGCAGGTCGTGCGCAACCTCGTCGGCAACGCCGTGCGGGCCACGCCGGCCGGGGGGCGCATCGACGTCGAGGTGGCCGTCGGCCCGCGCTCCGCGACGGTCGCCGTGCGCGACACCGGTGAGGGCCTGGCCCCCGAGGACCTCGAGCGGGTCTTCGAGCGCTTCTACCGCGTGCCGGACCGGCGCCGCGACGTGGCCGACACCGGGTCCGGCATCGGGCTGACGATCGCCCGCGGCATCCTGAGGGCCCACGGGGGCTCCCTCGACGCGCGGTCGCCGGGCCGTGGTGGCGGCGCCACGTTCACGGCCCGGCTACCCCTCGGGGAGGGCGCTCAGTCGTCGGTGTCGGTGTAGGGGCAGTCGCCCGTCCCGGGGCCGTTGCCGGACCCGGGGCTGCCGTTGCCCGGGCCGTTGCCCATGCCCTTGCCCTGGCCGTTGCGGCCGTTCATCATCCCCGGGGCGCCGTTGCGCGGCGTGCCGTTCGGAGTGGCGTCGGTGTCGCCCCACCGGCCACCGGTCCCCGTGCCGAGGTCACCGGCGACGGCGCGCTCGTAGGCGGCGAGGTGGTGCTTCGAGCCCTCGAGGAGGTGCCCGAGGACCACGTCGACGTCCGAGGGGAGGTCGTCGGCGATGCTCTTCTCGAGGTCGTCGATGTCCCGCTGCTCGAGCTCGACGCCCACGCGGTACGCCGCGTCGAGGGAGGTCCTGCCCTCCTCGAGCCAGCCGTCGTAGAGGTCCTGGACGGCCTCCACGGCGTAGCTGCCGGCGGCCTTCCCTGCCGAGGGGTCGGTCACGTCGTAGCGGTCGAGGAGGGTCCCGATCGCGTCGAAGTGCCGGTCCTCGCTGCGGGTGATGGTGCTGAAGGGGCGCGCCCCGTCGTACTCGGCGGCCAGTGCGGCGTAGAGGTCGCGGGCCATGCGCTCCTCCTCACGGGCGAAGGTGAGGGCGGTGGCCACGTCGCTGTCGGACGCGGCCGGGGTGGTCGTGGTGGCGCCGAAGGCGGAGCCGGCAGCGATGCCGCCTCCCAGGAGGGCTGCCACGCCCAGGACCGCGGCGCTCGTGCGGATCCTCGTCGTCATGATCGGCTCCTTGGTGCTGTTCGAAGGGATGGGTGGCCTCGGTGTCCACGTCCGAGGCAACCAACCCGGCGTGAAGCGACCCCAGCGGCCCGTGTGAAGCCTTCGTGAAGACCGCCGACGGGGCCGGGGACCGAGGTCGTCACCCGGGACCGGGACGCCGACCTCACCCGCGGTCCGGGATGAAGTGCGACCTGCCCGGTGTTCTCCCCGTGTCGCCGACGGTGCGGAATATACCCATGGGGGTATAGTGTTGACGTCGGCGGACCACCACCGACCACGAACGAGGAGTCTTCCCATGGCCACCGTCGCGCTGACCGCCGACACCTTCGAGCAGACCATCACGACGAGCGACATCGTCCTCGTCGACTGGTGGGCGGCCTGGTGCGGCCCGTGCCGCCAGTTCGCCCCGACCTACGAGAAGTCGAGCGAGAAGCACACCGACGTCGTCTTCGGAAAGGTCGACACCGAGGCCGAGCAGGCGCTCGCCGGTGCCGCCCAGATCACCTCGATCCCGACGATCATGGCCTTCCGCGAGGGCATCCTCGTCTTCCGCCAGGCGGGCGCGCTTCCGCCGGCCGGTCTCGAGCAGGTCATCGAGGGCATCAAGGGCCTGGACATGGCCGAGGTCCGCGCCCAGGTCGAGGCCCACCAGGCCGCCACGCAGCAGGCCTGAGTGGCTGCGGCGTCCGGCACCCCGCGGATACCCACCCCGGTATCCTCGGCCCGTCAGTCCCCATCGGCAGGAGGCCGCAGCATGGAGCTCAACCCCGACGAGATGCAGGCCGTCGTCAAGCGCCTCAAGCGGGCCCAGGGCCAGATCGGCGGCATCCTCAAGATGATCGACGAGGGCCGCGAGTGCCAGGACATCGTCACCCAGCTCGCCGCGGTCTCCAAGGCCCTGGACCGGGCCGGGTTCGCCGTCATCGCCCTCGGCCTGCGGCAGTGTATCGCCGACCCGGAGTCGCACGAGATGGACGTCGACTCCATGGAGAAGCTGTTCCTGTCCCTCGCGTGACGGCGCAGCCGTGACCATGGACGCGTCCGCCTGGGACGCCCGGTACGCCGCGGCCGACCTCGTGTGGTCCGCCGAGCCGAACGTGTGGGTCCGCGAGGTGTGCGGCCCGCTGCCACCCGGCCGCGCCCTCGACGTCGCGGCGGGCGAGGGCCGCAACGCCCTGTGGCTCGTCGAGCAGGGGTGGCGCGTCCTGGCCACCGACTACTCGCCGGTGGCCGTCGCGCGGATGGTCGACATCGCCGACCGCCGCCTCGGAGCCCGGCGCGCGGAGCTCACGGCCCGCGTCGCCGACGCGACCCTCCCGCCGCCCGTGGTGGACGGGACCGCGCCCGGTGGCACGGCATCCGACCTCGTCCTCCTCGTCTACCTCCACCTCCCGCGCGAGGAGTGGAGGGCCGCGCTCGCGGCGGCCGTCGGCGCCGCGGCTCCCGGGGGTGTCGTGCTCGTCGTCGCGCACGCGCTGCGCAACCTCCACGAGGGCGTCGGCGGTCCCCAGGACCCGGCCGTCCTGCTCGACCCCGGCGACGTCGTCGCCTCCGCGGCCGGCCTCCCGGTCGACGTCGACCTCGCCGAGCTGCGCGAGCGCCCGGTCGAGGGCGCGGACCGCCCCGCGCTCGACACGGTCGTGCTCTTCCGCCGACGTGCGTCTTGATACCCCCTGGGGTATACTTGTCGAGACGGTGTCACGACGACCTCCAGGAGAGACCGGACCATGTGCCGAGCAGTGAACTGCCGCAAGTGCGGGAAGACGACGTGGGCGGGCTGCGGCCAGCACGTCGACAGCGTGATGCGGGGCGTGCCCTCGAACGACCGCTGCAGGGGTCACGAAGGAGAGCCGAGCACCGGCTTCCTGTCCAAGCTCTTCGGTCGCTGACCGCCCCTCGAGCGACCCCGTCGCACCCGGGACCCCTCCACGGGTGCGACGGGGTCCTCGCGTGTCCGGGGTGCGTCAGGCGGGCACGGCGACGCCCGTGACGAACCAGCTCCACGGCTTCGCGGCGCCGCCCTGGATGAACCCGTCGTGGGTGAGCTCGACGCGGTAGCCCGCCTCCCGCATCAGCCCGGCGATGTCGCGGTCGACGTGGCAGCCGCCGGAGACCGGCCCCCACACGGGCTGGATCCGACGCTGCACGCCGGCGACCGCCCCGACCTGCGCCAAGGAGTGCTCGACGAAGCGCAGCGCTCCACCCGGTCGAAGCACCCGCCGGGCCTCGGTGAGCGCCTGCTCGACCTCGGGCACGGTGCACAGCGTCCACGTCGACACGACGGTGTCGACGGACGCGTCGGGCAGGGGCAGGCTCGCGCCGTCGAGCCCAACCCGCTCGACCGGCATCCCGGATGCCGTGACGCGCGGCTGCGCGCGCCCCCAGGCGACGTCGGCCGGCTCCACGGCGAGCACCCGGGTCACCGTCGGCGGGTAGAAGGGCAGGTTGCGCCCGGACGCGAAACCGATCTCGAGCACCTCGCCGGTGGCGCCGCCGCACACCGTCGTGCGCCACGGGCCCGCGGTGGCGTCGGCAAGCACCGCGTCGACGAGGCGCGGCAGGACCTGCTCGTCCCACCAGTGGAGCACACCCATGCGGCCAGTGTCGCTCAGTGGTCGCCCTTGAGGACCATCCGCATGATGCGCAGGTTGAAGACGGCGAAGCGGGTGGCTTGGTAGGGCAGGTTCCTGCGCAGCCGCAGCGTCCGCTCGGTCGGCAGCGGAGCGCCGGAGAGGTCGGCCACGGGGGGGTGCGCGTCGTCGGTCATCTGATCACTCCGGGATGAACTGCCAGCCGAGGCGGCCCTTGGCCTTGTGGATGAAGAGGTGGTGCAGCATGAGCTTGACCCAGTGCCCGCTCAGGCCGATCTCACCACGGGTGTCGCCGAGGTCGCGGCCGGTCGGGTAGCGCGAGTAGTCGGGCACGACCGGCATCATCGTCATCGCCGCGGCCGAACCGCGCCGCATGCCGGCCCCGGCGGAGGCCACGCACGCTGCTCCCATGTTCGCCATCGACGCCTCGTGGGCGGGCCGGTCGGACCCGTGCCTGATCCGGTCGACGATCGTCAGTGCCGCCGTCTTGCCCATGACCCCGGACGGCATCCCGGTGCGCGGGGGTGACGGGGCGATGACCGTGCCGTTCGGGCTCGTGCGCGGCCGCGAGATCTGGTGCGGGGGGGCGAAGGCGATGCCGACGGCGAAGATGTTGTCGTGCCCCGGGGCCAGGTAGGTGCGGGGCCAGTCCTCGCCGCGCCACTGCTCGTACGGCTTGGGCGTGTAGTCGGCATCGACCCGCATGAAGCCGCTCGGCGCGAACAGCTGCGCGGTGATGTCGGTGCCGTCGCGGTCGTAGGCCTGCAGGGGCACGCCGCCGAACGGGGGCAGCAGCATGCCGAAGTCGAAGGGCAGCTCGTGAATCTCGCCGTCGAGGGTCTCGTAGTGCACGACCCCGGGCTCGACCCGGTGCACGTGCGCCCCGAGGATCGCCTCCACCCCCCGCTCGCGGTACAGGCTCGAGGTCCACAGCTGCGAGGTGGTCTGGAAGCCGTGCTCGGCGAACGTCATCCCGTCGACGCCGAAGTCGCCGAGCTGGGCCTCGTTCGTGAGGTAGACGAGGCGCGCGAGGTCGCGCACCCCCGCCTCCCGCAGCTCGTGGTCGACGTTGAAGACGTACTCGAAGGCGGCGCCCTCGCACGTGCAGGTGCCGTGTCCCATGCCGACGACGAGGGTCTGCCGCTCGCCGGCCCGGAGGCGATCGATGGTCTCGCGGAGCCGGGCCGAGGCCTCGACCGCGTGGTCGGCGGTGCACACCGAGACGGTGTGGCCACCGTCGGGTCCGAGCCCGGGGGTCATCGCGAACCTCAGCTGGGGGCCGGTCGCGTTGACGAGGAAGTCGTAGCGCAGTCGCTCCTCCTCGCCGGCCCGCCCAGGGCTCGTGTGGACGATGTCGACCGCGCCCCGGGGGCTCTCGGCATCCCCGTCGGGGCGGATCGCGACCGCCTTGGCCTGCCGGAAGGTGATCCCCTTGCGGGAGTACACCGGTGCGAGGGGGAAGACGACGTCCTTCTTGCCCATCTTCCCGACGCCGACCCAGATGTTGCTCGGGATCCAGTTCCACTGGGAGTTCGGTGACACGACGGTCACGGTGTTGCCCCGGGGGAGCAGGCGGCTCAGGTGGAGTGCGGCGGTGTGCCCGGCGACCCCGGCCCCGAGGACGACGACGTCGGCCATGGCGTCTCCTTCGACGTGGGTGCGGCTACCCTCGACTGTATACCCATGGGGGTATGGCGCGCCTGTGGTGGTGGTCACGGCGCCGCTCTGCGGGGCCGCTCAGCGGGAGGGGTCGACGAGGAGGATCCCGCGCGAGGGGGTCGACCCCATCGCGACGAGGGCCGCCCCGGTCTCCTCGAGGCCGAGCGGCTCCCCGGGTGCGAGGAGGTCGTCGAGCGCCAGCCGGCCGCTGACGACGTCGCCGAGCAGGGCCGGGTAGTCGGCGGCGGCCATGCCGTGGCTGCCGAGCACGTCGAGCTCCCAGCCGATGACCCGCTCCATGGGCACGTCGGCGCGCCCCGCGGCCGGCGGGAGGAGCCCCACCTGGACGTGCCGCCCCCTCCGGGCGAGGGCGAGGATGCCGGTCCGGCACGCCTCGGGGGACCCGAGCGCGTCGATGCTCACGTCGGTGCCGCCCGCGGACCAGTGGGTCACCGCGGCCACGACCCGGTCCGGGCCGATCGAGGCGTCGACGACCTCGTCGGCGCCGTGGAAGAGGGCCCGGTCGAGGGACTGCGCCGAGATGTCGACGGCGCACACCCGGGCCCCGCGGCTGCGGGCCACCGCCACCGCCGCGAGGCCGACGCCCCCGGCCCCGATGACGACGATGCTCTCACCCGGCGCCACCGCGGCCCGCGCGACGACGGCGCGGTACGCGGTGGCGACCCGGCAGCCCAGGCCGGCCGCGAGCCTCGGGTCGAGCCCGTCGGGCAGCGCGACGAGGTTGGTCCGCGCCGCCTGGACGACGACGAGCTCGGCGAAGGAGCCAGGGTCGGTGAAGCCGGGCTGGCGCTGGTGGGGGCAGACCTGTCCGGCACCCTTGCGGCAGACCTGGCACGTACCGCACGCCATGACGAAGGGGGCCGTGACCGGGCGACCCCGCCACGCGGCATCCACTCCCTCGCCGACCGCCTCGACGACGCCGGCGAACTCGTGGCCGGGCACGTGCGGGAACGTCGTGATGTCGCCGTCGTGCCCCATCCAGCCGTGCCAGTCGCTGCGGCACAGGCCGCTCGCGACGACGCGAACGACGGCGCCACCGGGCGGCGCGGTGGGGTCGGGGACGGAGGCGACCACGGGGGTGGCGCCGAACGCGGCATACGTCAGGGCTCGCACGCGCCCAGCCTGCCACCCGCCGCGAGCCCTTCATGACGGCATCGTCCGCCGAGGCCACTGCCACGCAACCCTTGGGAGAACTGCTTTCACCGCGAAAGGAACTCCTTCCGGGGCGAGAGCAGTTCCGCCGAGGCCACTCTCACGCAACCCTCGGGAACTGCTTTCACCGCGAAAGGAACTCCTTCCGCGATGAGAGCACTGTCGGGCGGTGATCGTCCCGGGCCGCGACCTGGACCGGACGGCCCGGGACAGGTCGGCCAGGACGTGGGTCAGGACTTGTGGGTCAGGACTCGTGACCCCGGACCTCGTGGCCCCGGACCTCGTGGGCCCGGACCTCGTGGCTCAGGACGGGTGGGTCCGGATCCGTGGGTCAGGACGCCGTCGCGTGGGCTCGCTCCCAGGCCCCGTAGCCGCCGAGGATGTCGGAGACGTCCGCGAAGCCCTTGGCCCGCAGCAGGCTCGAGGCGACGCTGCTGCGCCACCCGCCCGCGCAGTACGTGACGACCGGACGCTTCGGGTCGAGCTCGCCGGCGCGGCGGGCCAGCTCGGCGAGCGGGATGTGCACCGCACCGGGGACCCCGCCGTCGGCGAGCTCACCGGCGTTGCGGATGTCGACGACCTGCACCTTGTCGCGCGAGAACGCCCCGTCGGCCTCGGCCACGGTGAGCCGGCTGGCGTGCGCCACGTCGTCCTCGTGGGCGAGGAAGTAGGCCTCGGGGTCGGCGACGTAGCCGATGACATGGTCGAAGCCGATCCGGGCGAACCGGGTCGCGACCTCCTGCTCGACGCCCTCGGGGGCGATGACGACGACCTGCTGGTCCGGGGAGAACACCATGCCGACCGTCTCGGCCATCCGGCCGTCGGCGGGCACGTTGACCGACCCGAGCAGGTGCGCCGCCGCGAACTCCTGCACGTCGCGGGCGTCGTGGACGACGGCCCCCGCGGCCAGGGCCGCCTCGACCTGCTCGGTCGTGAGGGCCGGCACGGCGGCGTCGAGGTCGCGCACGCCGCGCTCCTGCTTGTTGAGCGTCGCGTTGTAGAGGAAGTACGCGGGGGCGCTCGGCTGGCCCTCGGTCACGACGGCGAGGAACTCCTCCTCGGTCATCGGCTGGCAGGCGTAGTTGAACGCGCGCTGCTCGCCGATCGTCGACTGGGTCTCGGTCGAGAGGTTCTTGCCGCAGGCGGAGCCCGCGCCGTGGGCGGGGAAGACGCGCACGGCATCCGGCAGGCCCATGAGCCGGTGCTGGATCGAGTCGTAGAGCATCCGGCCGAGCTCGTCGGCCGTGACACCGACCGACGCGAGCAGGTCGGGGCGGCCGACGTCGCCGATGAAGAGCGCGTCGCCGGTGAGGACGCCGTAGGCCACCTCGTCGTCGGCGTGCTCGAACACGAGCAGCGAGATCGACTCCGGGGTGTGGCCGGGGGTGGCCATGACCTGCAGGGTGACGTCACCGAGCGAGATGCGCTCGCCGTCGGCGAGGTGGCGCACCGGGAAGTCGGCGACCGCGGCCTCGCCGTAGCCGATCCAGGCTCCGGTCTCGCGGGCCAGCTCGAGGTGGCCGGACACGAAGTCGGCGTGGAAGTGGGTGTTGACGACCCCGACGATGGTCAGGCCCTTGGCCCGGGCGTCGTCGAGGTACTCCGCGACGTCGCGGCGCGGGTCGACGACGACGGCCTGGCCGGTGACCTCGTCGGCGACGAGGTAGGAGGCCTGCGAGAGGCAGTCGAGGTAGTACTGGGTGAAGATCACGGATCCTCCAGGAGGCGTCGGACGGCTTGGTCGAGATGCTCAACGTATACCCTAGGGGGTATATTTCCACCGAGCAAGCCGACCGACTCCTCCCCCACGACCGACCAGGAGAGCCCCATGACGCACCGCCCGACCGCCCTCGCCCTCGTCGCCGCCCTCGCCGCGGCCGCGCTGGCCCTCGCCGGCTGCTCCGGTGCCGGGTCGGAGGCCTCGGTGACCGCCGCCCCCACCGCCGCCACCGCACCCGCGAGCGGCGCCGAGCTCGACGCCGCCGCGTTCGCCGCTGCACTCAAGCGCCCGGGCACGACGGTGCTCGACGTGCGCACCCCCGCCGAGTTCGCCGAGGGCCACCTGCCCGGTGCGGTCAACATCGACGTCTCCTCGCCCGACTTCGCGGCGCAGGTCGCAACCCTCGACCCCGCTGCGCCGTACGCGGTCTACTGCCGCTCGGGCAACCGCTCGGCGGCGGCGCTCGCCACCATGGCCGGGCAGGGCTTCACGGGCGCCTACCACCTCGGCGGCGGCATCGGCGCCTGGCAGAGCGCCGGCGGCGAGGTCGTCACCGGCTGACACCCGTCCGGGTCACGGTTGGGACACGACCCGCCGAACCGCTGGACGTCGCCGCCGCGCCTGTGACCAGAATGGGGCGTGGTGGATGGGAGCGCTCCCACGGAGCGTGCTGCGGTCGGGCCCACGGCCCCGCCCACCCGTCCCGACCCGTCTGGCACCCGTGCCGCGGCCGTCCGGGAACCCGGCCCCGGCACGGGAGCCAGACGGTCCCCCACGATCGAGGAGGTCGCCCGCCGCGCGGGCGTCGGCCGGGGCACGGCATCCCGGGTCGTCAACGGCTCGCCGCAGGTCTCCGAGGCGACGCGCGACGCCGTGCTGCGCGCCGTCGCCGAGCTCGGCTACGTGCCGAACCGGGCGGCCCGGTCCCTCGTGACCCGCCGCACCGACACCGTCGCCCTCGTCGTCTCCGAGTCGGGTGACCGGGTCTTCGGGGAGCCCTACTTCGCCGCTGTCGTGCGCGGCATCGGCGAGCGGATCGCCCGCTCGCACGTCCAGCTCGTCCTGACGATGGCGGGTAGCCGGCGCGACCGCGAGCGGGTCGCCACGTACCTCACCGACCAGTACGTCGACGGTGCCCTCATGCTCTCCCTCCACGCGCCCGACGACCTGCCCGACCTCGTCGAGTCGGGCGGCGTCCCCACCGTCTGCGGGGGGCGTGCGGCCGGCGCGTCCCCGCGGTGCGTCGTCGACGTGGACAACCGGTCCGGCGGACGGGCGGCCGTCGCGCACCTGCTCGCGACCGGCCGCCGTCGCGTCGCGGTGCTCACCGGGCCGCAGGACATGTCGTCGGGTCGTGACCGGCTCGCCGGCGCGCGGGATGCCGTCTCGGATGCCGGTCTGCCACCCGAGGCCCTCCTCGTCGAGCCGGGGGACTACAGCGAGGCGAGCGGCGAGTACGCGATGCGGCGGGTGCTGCGGTTCGGGCCACCCCCCGACGCGGTCTTCGCGGCGTCGGACCTCATGGCCGTGGGCGCCATGCGCGTGCTGCGCGAGGCCGGGCTGCGGGTGCCCGACGACGTCGCGGTCGTCGGGTTCGACGACTCTCCCGTGGCCCGGCACACCGAGCCCGCGCTCACGAGCGTGCACCAGCCGGTCGAGGAGATGGGCCGGGTCATGGCGGACCTGCTGCTCGCCAGGATCTCCGGGGAGGACGTCCCCGCACGAACCGTGCTGCCGACCCGGCTCGTCGTGCGGGCTACCGCCTAGCCGCGACGAGGTTCGCCGCCGGTGTCGTCGGGCACGACGATCCCCGCGAGTGCGAGGCGACGCAGCACGCGCTCGGGGAGCCGCCCGGGCTCCACCTCGTGCGCGAGGACACCACGCACGGCGCCGCGGTCCGCGTCGGGCACCGCGACGCGGGCCACCCGGGTCACGAGCGTGCCCCCCTCCCACCGTGCAGCGAGCCCCTCCCTGACCCGCCACCCGTGCAGGCCGGTCCGCTCGCCGGCCGCGTGCTGCGCCAGGACCCCCAGCGGCGCGGCCCGCTCGGCCGCCCGGGCACGGCCCGCGAGGAGGCGGGCGAGCTCCTCGTCGGGCACGGCGTCCAGGGCTGCGACGACCGCGGCCCGGGCCGCGCCCCGCCGGTCGGCCGTCGTCCCCGCGTCGAGCACGTCGACGCCCACGGGGAGCGAGGCGCGCACGGCCGGGTCCGCGTCGAGGTGCGTCGCCGCCGCCCGAAGCAGGTCGTCGACGAGGTGGCGCACCGTCCACGGGTGGACCCCGAAGGTGAGGTGCGTGCTCACCTCTTCCGTTGCGGTGGCCGAGTGGAGCCACCCGCGGGGCAGGTAGAGGCAGTCGCCGGGGCGCAGCGTGGCGTCGATGACCGGCTCGGCAGTGGCGGCGGCGGCGACGGCCTCTCGTCGGTCGGTCCAGGGTTGGGTGCGCAGCGGGGCGTCGAGCACGGGGGGACGTACCTGCCAGTGCTTCTCACCCGTGACCTGGACGACCATGACGTCGTGGACGTCGTAGTGGTCGTCGAAACCCCGGTTCGCGGGTGGCGTGACGTACGCGTTGACCTGGACGGGGTGCCCGAGGTCGGCCGCGAGCTCGCGGGCGCTGGCGCCGACCGGGCCCCAGGTGCGGTGCAGGGCCTGCAGGACGATCGTGGCGCCGGCGGCGAACTCGCGCAGGACCTTGTCCTCGCTCACCTGGTCCCCGATGGTGGCGCCGACGCCGCCGCCGAGCGTGTAGGCGGACGCGTCGAGGGTCGCCCCGGCGCGGGCCATCCGGAGGAAGGGCGTGCGCAGGGCGCGGGAGGAGAGGAGCTCGTCGACCGCGTCCGGGCCGAACCCGTGCGTCGGTGGCGGGAGGTCGTCGGCCCGGCTCAGCAGGGGCGCCCGCCCCCAGTGGTCGCGGGAGAACACCTCGCGGGGGACCGTCGCGAAGGCAGCCAGCCCACGACCGGCGCGCCGGGCGCCGGTCGCCGGCTCGGCCCCCGGTGACGTCACGACGTGGCGTCCGCCCCGCCGTCGGCGCCACCGTCCTGCGCGCCGGCGGTGCCGGCGTCGCCCGCCCCGCTGTCGGCGGGGCCTTCCGCGGCACCGTCGGCGCCGCCGTCGCTGTGCTCGGGAACGGTGGTGTCGCCGGCGCCGCTGTCGGCCGGGCCCTCGACCGAGGTGTCCCCGCGGCCCGGCAGTCCGCCCGCCCCGCCGTCCGCCCCTCCGTCGTGCTCGCCGGGGAGGCCCTGACCGGCCCCGCTGTCCGCCGGTCCTTCGGCGTGGCCCAGCTTGCCCGCGCCGTCGTCCAGCTGCTCGTCCATGGGGAAGTCGCTCATGTCGGGACCTTTCAGTGGGGCGGCCGCCGGTGCGCGCCGCGGACCCCTCATGCAAGCAGCGCCGACGGGGTGCGCGGGGCTTTGCGCGCAGGCGGAGCGAACCCCCGGCCACCCCCGGACCGCAGCGACCCGACCGGCGCAGTGCCGGCATCCGTCCGCGCCTGCGAGCCGACCGGCGCAGTGCCGGAATCCGTCTGGCCCCTGCGACCCGTCGACGGCGCCGTCGGGGCCGTTCGGCGCCAGCGCCCGCGCGCTGGTCGCACCGGCACCCGGGGCGGCGCTCGCCGGCTCGTCGCCGGTGCCACGATGACCGCATGGCCCTCGACGTCGAGCTGTCCGAGACGCGCGAGTTCCTCGCGCAGCACGAGCCCTTCGACGCGTTGCCCGCCGGCGTGCTCGACCGGCTCCCGGCCGGCCTCACCGTCGAGTACTTCCGCCGGGGCACCCGGCTCATCGAGCGCGGTCGGGACAACCACCACCTCTACGTGCTGCGCTCGGGGGCCGCCGACGTCCACGACACCCAGGGCAGCCTCGTCGAGCGCGGCGGCGAGGGCGCCTGCTTCGGCTCGATCACCCTGACCCAGGGCAACCCGTCGACGTTCGACGTCACCGCCATCGAGGACTGCCTCGCCCTCCTCCTGCCCGCCGAGGACTTCCACCGCCTGTGCACGGACCACCCCGCGTTCGCGGCGTTCTTCGACGCCCAGCGCGCGAGCCGGATGAGCGGCGCCGTCGCCTCGCTCCAGCTGTCGACGACCGGGAGCGCCATCCTCAAGACCCATGTGCGCGAGCTCGTCGGGCGCGAGCCGATCGGCGTCGACGGCGCCGCGACGGTGCGCGAGGCGGCGCAGGTCATGTCCCGCAAGGGGGTCTCCGCCCTCCTCGTCATGGAGGGTGAACGGCTCGCCGGCATCCTCACCGACCGCGACCTGCGCACCCGCGTGCTCGCCGCGGGCGTCGACCCCGGCATCCGGGTCAGCGAGGTGATGACCGCCGACCCGGTGACGGGGGACGTCGACGCCCTCGCGTTCGAGGTGCTCCTCGAGATGGTCGGGCGGCACATCCACCACCTGCCGATCATTGACGCCCACGACCGCCCGGTCGGGCTCGTGACGACGACCGACCTGCTCCGGCTCGAGCAGTCCAACCCCGTCTACCTCGCCGGCGACATCGCGAAGCAGCCGGACGTCGACGGGGTCGCGCGCGTCTCGAGCCGGCTGCCGCAGGTCGTGCTCAGCCTCGTGGAGCAGGACGCCTCGGCCGACGACATCGGCCGGGTCGTCACCGCGGTGGGGGATGCCGTGGAGCGGCGCCTCCTCGCGCTCGCCGAGGCGGACCTCGGCCCCGCCCCCGTGCCCTACTGCTGGGTGGCGCTCGGGTCGCGCGCCCGGCTCGAACAGGCCCTGGCCGCCGACCAGGACACGGCCATCCTCATCGACGACGCCGTGCAGCCCGAGCACGCGGGCTGGTTCGAGGCCCTCGCCGGGCGCGTCACTGCCGACCTCGTCGCCTGCGGCTACCCGCGGTGCACGGGAGACGTCATGGCGACCAACCCTCGCTGGCGCCAGCCCCTGGCGCAGTGGCGGCGCGAGTTCTCGACGTGGCTGACCGAGCCGGTGCCCGACGCGATCCTCGGGGCGAGCATCTTCTTCGACATGCGGGCCGTCCACGGCGACGCCTCGCTCCACGCGCGCCTCCAGCGCCACGTCCTCGCGACCGCGCCCGGGGCGCGCCTCTTCCTCGCGCACCTCGCGAAGCAGGCCACCGCGAACGAGCCCCCGCTCGGCTTCTTCCGCGGCTTCGTCCTCGAGAAGGCCGGCAGCCACAGGCACACCCTCGACATCAAGCGCGGGGGCATCGGGGCGGTCGTCGAGCTCGCCCGGGTCCACGCCCTGTCGACCGGCAGCCCCGCGGTCAACACCCGGTCGCGCATCGAGGCGGCGCGCGAGGCCGGCATCCTCGGTGACGACAAGGCCGCCGACCTGCGCGACGCGTTCGAGTTCATCTCCTACGTCCGGCTGCGCCACCAGGCGGCCCAGGTGCGACGCGGCGACCTCCCCGACAACCACGTGTCCCCCGACGACCTCTCGAGCTTCGACAAGCGGCACCTGCGGGAGGCCTTCTCCATCGTGCGCCACGCGCAGTCCACGCTCGCCCACCGGTTCCCGATGCACTACATCTCGTGAGCCTGTTCCGCCGCAGCCCCGACGAGCGCCGCGTCCGGGCCCTGCGCGACGCGCCGCCGGGGCCGTTGCGCGACTACCTCTCGGTGCCCCTGCCCGCCCCGTCCGTGCCGCTCGGGCAGCTGCGCCTGCTCGCCGTCGACATCGAGACGACCGGCCTGGACCCGGGCACCGACCGCATCCTGTCGATCGGGTACGTCCCCGTCGACGGGGGGTCGGTCGTGCTCGGTGGCGCCGGGCGGGCCGTCGTGCGTGGCGGGGCCGGCGCCGCGGGGGAGGACGGGGTGGGCCGCAGCGCGACGGTGCACGGCCTCACCGACGACACCCTCGCCGGGGGCGAGCCGCTCGAGGATGCCGTCGCCGACCTCCTGCGCGCCCTCACCGGCCGCGCGCTCCTCGCGCACTTCGCCCGCATCGAGACCGGCTTCCTCTCCGCCGCGTGCGAACGGCTGTGGGGGGTCGGGATGCCGTGCGCCGTCGTCGACACCCTCGCCCTCGAGGAGCGGGCGGTCGCCGGCCGGTGGCGGCACGAGGCCCCCCGCGGGGCGCTGCGGCTGTGGAGTGCCCGGGAGCGGCACGGGCTGCCGGTCTACCGTGCCCACGAGGCGCTCACCGATGCCCTCGCGTGCGCCGAGCTCTACCTCGCGCAGCGGGCCGAGCTGGAGGCGGGCTCGCCGGGGACGACACTGACCCTCCGCCAGGTCATGGCGTGAGGGTCAGGGAGGGTGCCGCGCCGCCCGCGTGAGGGCGGGTCGGGGCCGGGGTGGCCTCAGAACATGCGCGGCGCGCGGCTCTGCGCGAGGAGGTAGAGCTCGTGGGACTCGCGCACGAGGTCGCGGTCGACGTGCTCGGACCGGCCGCTGCCGTGCCGGCGGTTCGTGTGCAGGGCCGAGGCGAGGGAGCGGACCTTGTCGAGGGAGTAGGTGGCGATGTTCATACCCCCATCCTGCGCCGCTCCACTATTCAGCACAACGCGACTTTGCTTAGTTGTCGTGCAGTTCCACTTAACATTGGAGCATGCTCGACCCACACCGACTCCGCGTCTTCCGGTCCGTCGTCGCGAGCGGCTCCGTCCAGGCCGCCGCGGACAACCTCGGCCTCACCTCGTCGGCCGTGAGCCAGCACCTGTCCGCCCTCCAGCGCGAGACCGGCCTCACCCTGTTCCACCGAGCCGGCCGGGGCATCGTGCCCACCGAGGCCGCGCTCGTCCTCGACGCCCGCACCGACGACGCCATGAGCCGGTGGGACCAGCTCGACCAGGTCGTCGCCGACCTGCGCGACGGCCGCTCGGGGCGGCTGTCGATCGGGTACTTCGCGTCCGCCGGCGCCGTGTGGATGCCCTCGCTCGTCCAGCGCCTCAGGAAGGAGTTCCCGGACCTCGTGCTCGACCTCGTGCTCACCGAGGTCGAGCAGCACGGCCCCGCCCCGGACATCGACCTCGTCATCGACCCGCCGGACCACCCGTTGCCCGGCGGCTACCGGCGCACCGAGCTCACCGAGGACCCGTTCGTCGCGATCGTGCCGCGGGGGCACCACCTCGCCGAGCGGGGCTCGGTCGCCCTGGCCGAGCTGCGCGGCGAGACGTGGGTGAGCAACGACTATCCCCGCTCGGCCGGGCACCGGCTCGTCGTCGCCGCGTGCAGCGCGGCCGGCTTCCGGCCGCGCTTCACCGTGCAGGCCCAGGACCACCACACGGCGATCGGGTTCGTCGGGGCGGGCATCGGGGTGTCGGTCCTGCCGGGCCTGGCCGCCCGCAGCCTCCCCGCGACCGTCGTGCGGCTGACGCTCGAGGCCCCGGCGCCGGTGCGCCACCTCGCGGCGGTCGTCCGGGACCTCGGTGCACCCCACCCGGCGGCCGAGCGGGCGGTCGCTCTGCTCACCGACCTCATCCACCACCCGAGCGCCAGGATCCGTCGCGCCGTCCCGGGGTGACCCCGGAGCCGGGCGGCGAGCGAGGCACCCCGACGCCCCAGCCCCCTGACCTCGTGCGACCTGTGCGCGGTTCCACCCACCTGCCCCTGCGAGAACCGCGTGTAAGCCGCACGAGGTCGGGTGAGGTGGGCGCCCGGCCGGTGGCACGGCATCCGGCGACCGCACGCCTACCGGTCGAGCCGGGCGGCGAGGTCGGGCGGCACGACCGAGTCGGGGTCGCGCAGGCGCCCGACCGCTGCGGACACCCCGACGATGCTCGCGTACAGCCCGGGGCACGTCGGGCACGCGGCGAGGTGCCCCTCGAGGAGCGCGCGCTCGCGTGGCTCGAGCTCGTCGTCGAGGTAGTCCCCGACGAGTGACCGGGCCTCCCAGCAGCGCATGGGCACTCCCTTCATGGCGCGCCGACGGTCGTCGTCGTCCGCGAGCAGGCTGACGAGCAGCGCCCGGCCGCGACGCAGCCGCTGCTTGGCGGCAGGCACCCCGATGCCGTGCACCGCCGCGATCTCGGCCGAGGTGAGCCCCTGCATGTCGTGCAGGACGACCGCCGAGCGCAGGATGACGGGCACGTGGACGAGCGCGTCGCGCAGCCGGTCGCGGACCTCCGCCCGGGCCAGCACGACCTCGGGGTCGACGGTGTACGCGTCGTCGCGCCAGGCCGCCTCGACCCGGGCGAGCAGCTCCTCGTCCGGGGTGGGCTCGGGCGCGCGCCGCCGCACCGTGTCGAGGAAACGGCGGTGCATGATCCGGTGCAGCCAGGTCGCCGGCGAGCTGTCGCCGCGGAACGTGTCGCCCCGCGCGAGCGCCCGCTCGACCGTGTCCTGGACGAGGTCGTCCGCCGCGGCCGGGTCCCGGGTGAGGTGGACGGCATACCGGACGAGGCCCGGCAGCTCGGCGGCGAGGACATCCGGGTCGAGGGCCATGCGTCGACTGTAGGTCCGGCCGTCGCGCCGCTCAGCGACGGGCGGGGCACGTACTCAACCCGAGCACGCGGTAGAGCGGGCAGAACCCCGTGACGGCGGTGACGGCCAGCACGGCGGCCAGGACGAGCAGGAGGATCCCGGCGACGGTCGTGAAGCCGGCGACGAACGCGCCGACCACGGCGGCGAGGGCGAGCACGAGGCGGATCACCTTGTCGGTGGAGCCGACGTTGGCGGTCATGGCTGGTCTCCTTCGGTGGGCGACCCCCGGTCGGGGCCGGTCACTCCTTGGACGCGCATCCCCCGCCGAGGGATACATCGCCCCGTGAACGAGCCCTCCCGGCGGACCGGCGGGTCACGGGGTGGTGACGCGGTCGCCGTCCGGTGCCACGGCACCTCGCCCGCCGGTGCTCGGCCCACGCGTCCCCGGGGCTGGGGCGGCGGATGCCGGGGACGCACCTCCCAGCGCCCCCGACCGGAGCCGCTCGGCGAGGCGGACCCCCTCGACGTCGAGGTCGGGCAGGACCCGGTCGAGCCACCTCGGGAGGTACCAGGCCCGGTCGCCGAGGAGGTGCATGAGCGCGGGGGTGAGCGTCATCCGCACGAGGACGGCGTCGAGGAGCACCCCGACGGCGAGCCCGAAGCCCATCGGGCGCACCATCGCCAGGTGCGAGAAGGCGAAGCCGAGGAAGACCGACGTCATGATGACCGCCGCGGCCGTGACGACCTTGGCGCCGTGGACGAAGCCGCTGCGCACCGCGGTGCGGGCGTCCTCGCCGTGCGAGCGGGCCTCGTGCATGCCGGAGACGAGGAACATCTGGTAGTCCATCGCCAGGCCGAAGAGCACGCCGATGAGGATGATCGGCATGACCGAGAGCAGCGGCCCGGGTTGGTTGACGCCGAGGTAGTCGCCGAACCAGCCCCACTGGTGCACGGCGACGGTCGCGCCGAACGCGGCCGCGATCGACAGCAGGAAGCCACCGGTCGCGATGAGCGGGACGACGACCGACCGGAACACGAGCACGAGGATGAGCAGCGAGAGCCCGACGACGACCGCGAGATAGCCCGGCAGGGCGGCCGCGAGCCGTTCGGAGACCTCGATGTTCGCGACCGTCTGGCCGGTGAACCCGAGCTGGATGCCGTCGTGGCGCTCGAGCCGGCTTGCCGCGAGCTGGACGCGGTGGAAGGTCTCGGCGGTCTCGGGGTCGGCCGGTCCGGTCGTCGGCACGACCTGGAAGGCGAGGGTGGCCCGGTCGGGGCTCACCCCGAAGGGCACGACGCTGCGCACCCCCTCGACGTCCTTGAGGTCGGTCGCGATGCGGGCCTGCGCGTCGAGCAGGGAGGCGTCGTCGGTGGGGCGCTGCTCCTCGGGCAGCGTCGTCACGGCGACGATCGGCCCGTTGACGCCGGGTCCGAACTGCTCGCCGACCGTCCTGTACGTCGCGTAGGCGCTGGAGCCGCTCGGCTCGCTGCCGCCGTCCGGGAGGCCGAGCTGGATCTGCGTCGCCGGGATCGCCAGCACGCCGAGCACCCCGACGACGGCCAGCACGGTGAGCCACGGGTGGGTCGTCACGAGCCGGACGTACCACCCGCCGTGCTCCTCGTCGCGCCCGTCGTCGGCGACCTCACGGCTCGCGGCGTCACCCGGGGTGGCGAACCCGGCGACGTTCCAGGCCCGACGCGAGACGACGCGCACACCCATGAGCCGCAGGACCGCAGGGCTCACGGTGACCGCGACGAGGACCGTGACGAAGACGGTGGCGGCCGCGACGAGACCCATCTCGGCGAGGATCGGCAGGCCGGACAGCACGAGCGCGGTGAGCGCGATGACGACCGTGGCGCCGGCGAACACGACGGCGCTGCCGGCCGTGCCGACGGCGCGGGCGATCGACTCGACGAGCTCCTGGCCGTGGAGCAGCGAGGCCCGGTGCTTGTTGACGATGAAGAGGGAGTAGTCGATGCCGACCGCGAGCCCGAGCATGAGTGCCAGGGCAGGGGTCATCTGGTTGAGCTCGGTGAACGCCGTGAAGGCCATGGCGCCACCGAGGCCCACGCCGACGCCGAGGAGGGCGACGAGCAGGGGGAGCCCCGCGGCGACGAGGCTGCCGAGCACGACGACGAGGACGATGAGGGCGACGGTCAGGCCGATGACCTCACCGGGGCCGACGAGGGCGGTGTCCTGGGTGATCTCGACGCTGTACGTCGCGGTGACGCCGGCGGCGGCGAGGGCGGCTGCGGCGCGCTCCGGGATGAGGGCGCGGTCCTCGACGGAGACCGCCTGGGCGTCGACGTCGAACTGCACCTGGGCGACGGCGGTGCGGCCGTCCTCGCTGACCAGTCGGGTGCCCTCGGTGGCGCGGTTGACCGCCGCCCCGTCCTCGTACTGCGCGCGCCCGGCGGCGAGCTCGGCCTCGCCCCTGGCCAGCTCGGCCCTGGCGGCCTCGATCTTCGGTCGCCCGGCCTCGATCTGCGCGCGCGCGGCGGAGATGGCCGGGTCGTCCGGGTTGTTCTCCACGAGCAGGTCGAGGAACCACTCTCCCGAGCTCAGCTGACCCTCGGCGTCGCGGAGCTGGGCGCGGCCCTCGTCGAGGGTCGCCCGGCCCTCCTCGAGACGGGCCCGGGCGTCGGCGAGCTGCTCTGCGCCGGCGTCGAGCTCGTCCTGGGCCTGGAACGGGTTGATGACCCGCTTGACGCCGGGCACGTCGGTCCACGTCGCGAAGACCTCCTCGACCTGGGCCCGCTGCGCCTCGGTGAAGGGCACGTCGTCGCTCGTCAGGACCACCGTCCCGAAGCCGCCCGAGGCCTCGGGGATCTCCTCGCCCAGCTGCTGGCGCACCGTCTCGAACTCCGCTCCGGGGATGGTGAACCCGTTCCCGAGCGGCGTGCTCACGGTGGCGGCGAGGACGCCGACCCCGGTGAGCAGGACGAGCCAGGTCGCGAGGGTGCGCCACGCGTGCGTCGCGCACCAGCGGCCGAGGCGGTAGAGGACTGTGGACATGGGGTCCTTCTCGGTGCGGGGCGGGGCGGGGCGGGCCGCGGGCGGGTTCGAGGGCGGGAGGCGGGTTCGGGGCGGGAGGGCGAGGTCTGGGGCGGGTGGCCGCGGGTCAGGGACGGCCGGAGTCGAGGCCGGTCCGGAGGTGGCCGAGGGTGACGGCGAGGGCGGCGCGCAGCGAGGGGTGGTCGGCCGCGCCGCCGTCCCGCGCCCCACGGGCCCAGACCCGGAAGGCCGCCTCGGCGGCCCCGACGAGCGTCGAGGCGTACGTGGCGACGAACAGGTCGCCGGACCCGGGCGGCAGGCGCTGGCGCAGCCAGTCCTCGAGCCAGTCGAGCCACGCGTGCACCTCGACGAGGATGAGCCCGCGGGCGTGCGGGGAGGACTCGCCGGCGGCGGCGATCACGGCGATGCGCTCGACGAGCTCGACGTCGCCGGGGTCGCTCACGACCGCGAGCGCGCTGTCGAGCACGTCCTCGCCGGCCGGGCGGGCCTCGAGGCGCTCGCCGACGGAGACGAAGAACTCCGCGATGCTCGCCGTGAGGACCGACTCGACGGACGGGAAGTAGTTGAAGAACGTGCGCCGCGAGACGCCGGCGCGGTCGGCGACGGCCTCCGCGGTCACGGCGTCGAACCCGACGTCGCGCACGAGGGAGTAGGCGGCACCGGCGAGCATGCTGTGGGTCTCGGCGCGCTTGCGGCTGCGCAGCGAGCACCCGTCGGACGGGAGGGGACTGCGCGCGGCCACCCGTCCACGGTAGGTCGCACCTGCACGGGCGTGCAAATCTGCACAGGGATGCACCCGCAACCTTCGACGGTCGGTGCGTGAGACCCTGAGCCCATGGCTGAGCGCACGACACCGGGGCCGCGCGAGGAGGCGCTGCTGCGCCGCATCCGCGAGTCCGTCATCGGCGAGGACCACGTCATGACCACCCCCTACGGACGGCGACGGGTCACGTACGCCGACTACACGGCATCCGGTCGGGCCCTGACCTTCATCGAGGACTTCATCCGCGACGAGGTGCTGCCCGGCTACGCCAACACCCACACCGAGTCGAGCGGCACCGGGCTGCAGACGACGCGGCTGCGCGAGGACGCCCGGCGGATCATCCGCGATGCCGTGCACGGCGACGACGAGACCGTGGTCGTCTTCGCCGGGTCGGGGTGCACGGGGGCCATCGACAAGCTCATCGGCGTGCTCGGGCTGCGCATCCCGTCGGCGCTCGAGGACCGGTGGCACCTGTCCGACCGGATCCCGGCCGAGCAGCGGCCGGTCGTCTTCATCGGCCCCTACGAGCACCACTCGAACGAGATCCCGTGGCGCGAGTCGATCGCCGACGTCGTGACGATCCGCGAGGACGCCGACGGCGGGGTGTGCCAGGACGACCTGCGGCGCCGGCTCGAGGAGTACGCCGAGCGGCCGCTGCGGATCGGCTCGTTCAGCGCCGCGTCGAACGTCACCGGCATCGTCTCCGACACCCACGGCGTCTCGGCCCTGCTCCACGAGCACGGCGCGCTCGCGTTCTGGGACTTCGCGGCGGCGGCGCCCTACGTCGACATCGAGATGGCGGCGCCCGAGGACGGTGACCCGCTGGCCTACAAGGACGCGATCTTCCTCTCGCCGCACAAGTTCATCGGCGGCCCGGCGACCCCCGGCGTGCTCGTCGCCCGGCGCGAGCTGTTCACCAACCGGGTGCCGGTCGTGCCGGGCGGGGGCACGGTGGCGTACGTCAACCCCGAGGACCACGCCTACGTCACCGACCCGGCCCACCGCGAGGAGGGTGGCACCCCGGCGATCATCGAGGCCGTCCGGGCGGGGCTCGTCTTCCAGCTCAAGGAGGCGGTCGGCGTCGAGACGATCCGGGCGCACGAGGAGCGGCTGCTCTCGCGGGCCGTCGCGGCGTGGCGCGAGGAGCCGGCGATCGAGGTGCTCGGCAACCTCGAGGCGCCGCGGCTGTCGATCGTCTCGTTCGTCGTCCGCGCCCCCTCGGGCCACTGGCTGCACCACAACTTCGTCGTCGCCGTGCTCAACGACCTCTTCGGCGTCCAGTCCCGCGGTGGGTGCTCGTGCGCCGGGCCCTACGGCCACCGGCTGCTCGGCATCGACCTCGAGCGCAGCCACGAGTTCGAGCGCGAGATCACCGGCGGGTGCGAGGGCATCAAGCCCGGCTGGGTGCGGGTCAACTTCAACTACTTCATCTCCGACACCGTCGCCGACTACGTCATCGAGGCCGTGCGGCTCGTCGCCCGCGACGGGTGGCGGCTGCTCGGCGACTACGTGTTCGACCCGCTGACCGGGCGCTGGCGCCACCGCGACGGGGTCGTCGAGCCGCCGATCCGCCTCGACGACGTCCACTACGCCGACGACGGCTCGATGGTCGTCCCGCGGGCTGACGCGCGTGGCGGTGAGGAGCTGCTCGCCGAGCACCTGCGCGACGGCGCGGCGATCCTCGCCGCCGCGACCCCGCCCGACCTGGGCTCGCACGCGGCCGGGCTGTCGGCGGACTTCGAGCACCTGCGGTGGTTCGACCTGCCGACCGGCGCACTGGGGTCGTGACGGCCGGGGTGGGTGCCGGAAGCGGGTCGGATGCCGTGAGCGGTGGCGGGAGCAGGCCGGATGCCGGGAGCAGGCCGGATGCCGGGAGCGGTGGCGGAAGCGGGTCGGATGCCGGGAGCGGTGGCGGCACCCGGCATCCGGTGCTGCCGGTCGGCGACCCGGTGCCCGACTGGCAGGCGCGTCCCTGGCCGTCGGGAGCCACGCTGCGCGGCCGGACCGCGGTGCTCGAGCCGTTGCACGCCCGGCACGTCGAGGACCTGACCGCGGCGTGGGCCGGCACCGACGACGCGCACTGGACCTACCTGCCGATGGAGCGGCCGGACGGTCGGGCCGCGGTGGGGGACGTCGTCGCGGCAATGGTCGAGGACCCCGGCACGGTCGCGTACGCGGTGATCGTCTCGGGCCGCGCCTGCGGCGTCCTGTCGCTCATGCGGATCGACCCGGACCACGGCGTGGTCGAGGTGGGCGCCGTCGTCTTCGGCACCCCGCTCGTGAGGACGATCGCGTCGACGGAGGCGCACCGGCTCGTGCTGGGCCACGTGTTCGACGACCTCGGCTACCGGCGTGTGGAGTGGAAGTGCGACGCGCTCAACGCCCCGTCGCGGGCGGCGGCACTGCGGCTCGGCTACACGTTCGAGGGCGTCTTCCGGCAGGCGGTCGTCACCAAGGGGCGCAACCGTGACACGGCGTGGTTCTCGGTGGTCGACGTCGAGTGGCCGCGGGTGCGGGCCCGGCTGGATGCCTGGCTCGACCCGGCGAACGTCGACGCCGCGGGCCGTCAGCGCCGGCCGCTCGGCGAGATGCCGCGAACCCTGGCCGAGCCACGCCCGTGACAAGGACCGGGCGAATCCGAGATGCCGCGAACCCTGGCCGAGCCACGCCCGGGACAAGGGTCGGGGGAACCGGGGTGATGACCCCGGTTACCCCGACCCTTGTCGCCGAGGGCGCTCTGCATCAGAGGAACTGGGCCGGGTCGAACTCGTCGATCGCGATGATGCGCACGCGGGGCAGCTGCTCGTTGAAGGCGCGCACGTCGTACTCGAGGTCGAAGGACTCCAGCCCTCGCTCGGCGAGCTGGGCGAACGCGTTGTTGCGGAACTCGACGAACCCGGCGACGCCGACCCGACGACCGTCGAGGAGGTCGCCGACCTGTCCGACGAAGTCGCCGTCGTTGCTCACGAGGAGCACGTCGGCCTCGCGCCGACCGATCTCGACGAGGGTGCGCTGGATGGCGATGTCGACGACCTTCTGACCGGGCGCGCCGGACAGCGGGATCGGCTTGTAGCCGATGGCGAGCAGGGCCTGCACGAAGGTCATCGGAAGCTCGGTGTTCGCGGCGAGGAAGAAGAGCCCGACGACCGGCTGGTCCCACTGGTCGCGGGTGAACTGGAGCAGCCGCTCCCACCTCGGCCGCTCCTCGGGCCGGGGCCGCCGCCCGAGGATCGAGGTGCCGAGGGTGGCGTCGATGTTCTCGCCGTCGACGAGGAGGTAGGTGGTGCGCGCTGGCTCGCCCATGGGGGTGAGACTACGGGTGCCGTCCACTCCCGGGCCGACGTTCGCGCCGTCAGGGGCCCGGTTCCGTGGGGATCACCCTCCGCGGTCGGTTCGCAGGCGCCACACCGTGGTCGAGCGGAACGGCACCTCCGGGCGCAGCGTGATGTCCGGGAACGCGAGGTGGTTCGGCGCGTCGGGGAAGGCCTGGGTCTCCAGGGCGATGCCGGCCCGCGGCCCGTAGGTGCCACCGGACAGGCCGGTCGTGGTGCCGTCGAAGTGCGCGCCGGTGTAGACCTGCAGGCCGGGCCGGTCGGTGTGCACCTCGAGCACCCGCCCGCTCGCGCCGCGCAGCCGCGCCGCGAGGCGCAGACCGTCGCCGTCGCCGTCGAGGACGAGGTTGTGGTCCAGGCCCCGGCCGTGGCGCAGCTGCTCGTCGTCGACTGCGAGCAGGTCGCCGATCCGGCGCGGGGTGCGCAGGTCGAAGGGGGTGCCGTCGACGGGTCGCACCTCGCCGGTCGGCAGGAGGTCGGCCCCCACTGGGGTGAAGGCGGATGCCGTGACCTCGAGCACGTGGTCGTCGACCGGGCCGCTGCCCTCACCGTCGAGGTTGACGTAGGCGTGGTTCGTGACGTTGAACGGCGTCGGTCGGTCACTCCTCGCGGTGTACTCGATGCGGACCTCGCCCGGGGACACGGTGTACGCCACGGTGACGTCGACGCGCCCGGGGAAGCCGTTGTCGCCGTCCGGGCTGGTCAGGGCGAGGCGCACGTGGCTCGAGCCGACGCTCTCCACCCCCCACGGCATCCGGTCGAAGCCCTCGAAGCCGCCGTGCAAGATGGTGCCGTGCTCGTTCGTCGCCACGGCGTGGTCGGCGCCGTCGACCGTGAACCGGCCACCGGCGAGGCGGTTGGCGACCCGGCCGACGACGGCGCCGAGGTAGCCGCCGGCGAACCGGTAGGTCATCGGGTCGGCGTGGCCGAGGACGACGTCGACGGCGGTCTCGGGCGGGCCGATGCGCAGCCGTCGCACGGCGGCGCCTGCCGTGACGACCTCGAGCTCGATCCCGTTGGCGCGCAGGGTGATCGACTCCGGCGGGGCAGCGTGAGGTGGCCGGAGCACGCGGGTCGCGACGACGGCATCCGGCGTGATCGGTCCGTAAACGTGGGGGAACTCCTCACCGGTCCCCGGGTCGGCCGCCTCCCACTCCAGCGGGGCCGTGAGGCGGGCCGGGTCGATGGTCAGGAGCACGAGGTCACGGTCGTGATCGGCGTAGTACCGCCCGAGGACACCCGCGAGCTGAGCCGCGGACGAGCAGTGGACGAACCCCTCGTCGTCGAGGGACCGGCCGAGGGTCGACCAGCGGTATTCGCCGGTGCGCAGCGCCTCGTGCCAGGCGTGGGGCTCGGCGAGGTGGTGGATGGGCGCCGTCCCGGCGGGACGAGGAGCGGTCCGCCGGCTCGTGGTCATGGGCGCCATTGTCGGGGGCCTGCGTACATTGCGGGGTATGCCGTCCACGGTCCCCTCGTCGTCGACGTCGTCCCGGATCCGTCCTGCCACGGCCGCAGACGTCCCCGTCATCGTGCGGCTCGTGCGCGAGCTCGCGGAGTACGAGAAGGCGCTGCACGAGGTCGACGCCGACGAGCCCCACCTGCTCGCCGCCCTGTTCCCGGTGGGTCGCGAGCCGGCGGCGTTCGCGCACGTCGCGGAGGTCGACGGCCAGGTCGTGGGGTGCGCGATCTGGTTCCTGTCGTTCTCGACGTGGACGGGGACGCACGGCATCTGGCTCGAGGACCTCTACGTCACGCCGGCCCACCGCGGGTCGGGGCTCGGCCAGGAGCTGCTGCGCACGCTCGCGGGCATCTGCTCAGCCCGCGGCTACCACCGGCTCGAGTGGTGGGTGCTCGACTGGAACACCCCGAGCATCGGGTTCTACGAGTCGATCGGCGCGGTGGCGCAGGACGAGTGGACGCGCTTCCGCCTCGACGGGCCGGCGCTCGGTGCCCTCGCCGGCGGGCCCGAGGTGGCACCCGCGCGCTGAGCGCCGTGACGGGATGCCGGGAGCGCGTGGGATCGCGCCTCCGGCACCCCCGGGTGGCCGGGCTGCGCTCAGGGTGCGGCCGTCGGGACGTTCGCTTCGATCTCGGCCAGCCACGCGCGCCCGCCGGCGTCGGACGGCATCCGCCAGTCCCCGCGCGGCGACAGCGACCCGCCGGCGACGACCTTCGGCCCGTTCGGGAGGGCCGAGCGCTTGAACTGGTTCTGGAAGAAGCGCCGCACGAACACCTCCATCCAGTGCCGGATCGTCGCGAGGTCGTAGGCCGGGCGCTCGCCCTCGGGGTAGCCGGGAGGCCAGGCCCCCTGACCGGCGTCCGACCACGCGTGCTCGGCGAGGAAGGCGATCTTGCTCGGCCGGTACCCCCGGCGCAGCACGTGGTAGAGGGTGAAGTCCTGCAGGGCGTACGGCCCGACGGAGTCCTCGGTGGACTGGATCCGCTCGCCCTCCTTGGTCGGCACGAGCTCGGGGCTGATCTCCTGGTCGAGGATCTCGAGCAGCGTGTCGTTGACCGGGCCCTCGAACTGTCTCGACGACACGACCCAGCGGATGAGGTGCTGCATGAGCGTCTTGGGGACACCGGCATTGACGCCATAGTGCGACATCTGGTCGCCGACGCCGTACGTGCACCAGCCGAGCGCCAGCTCGGAGAGGTCGCCGGTGCCGACGACGAGGCCGCCGCGCTGGTTCGCCGCGCGGAAGAGGTAGTCGGTGCGCAGCCCGGCCTGGACGTTCTCGAAGGTCACGTCGTAGACCTCCTCGCCGCGGCCGAACGGGTGGCCGAGGTCGGCGAGCATCTGCCGCGCGGCGGGCCGGATGTCGAGCTCCTCCCACGTGATGCCGAGGGACTCCATGAGGTGGATGGCGTTGGACTTCGTGCCGGCGCTCGTGGCGAAGCCGGGCATCGTGAACCCGAGCACGTGGGTGCGTGGCAGCCCGAGCCGGTCGCACGCCTTGGCCGCGACGATCAGGGCGTGGGTGGAGTCGAGCCCGCCGGACACGCCGATGACGAGCCGCGGCATCCGCGCCGGGTCCCCGCCGCCGATCGCGCGCATCCGCTGCTCGAGCCCGGAGACCTGGATGTTGTAGGCCTCGTAGCAGTCGAGCGCGAGGCGGTCGGCGTCGTCGGGCACGAAGGGGAAGCGGTCGACGGCCCGTCGTAGCCCGAGGTCGCCGGTGCGAGGACGCAGCTGGAACGGGACGACGCGGAACCCGCCCTGGTCGGCGGCGTACGCCTCGGCGTTGTCGTCGAAGCTGCCCTGGCGGACGCGCTCCTGGCGCAGCCGGTCGAGGTCGACGTCGACGACGGTGCGCCGCGGCCCGTCGGGGAAGCGCTCGGACTCGCCGAGCAGGTCGCCCATCTCGTAGACCATCGTCATGCCGTCCCAGGACAGGTCGGTCGACGACTCGCCCGCGCTCGCCGCGGCGTACAGGTAGGCGGCGTTGCACCGGGCGCTCGCCGAGCGGGCGAGCAGGTGCCGGTCCTGCGCGCGGCCGACGGTGATCGGGGATGCCGAGAGGTTGAGCAGGACGGTGGCGCCGGCCAGGGCGGCCTCGTGGCTCGGGGGCACCGGCACCCACATGTCCTCGCACACCTCGACGTGCACCGCGAGGTCGGGCAGGTCCTCGGCGGTGAAGACGAGGTCGGGTCCGAAGGGGACCTCGCCGTCGACGTCGGCCCCGGGCCAGCCCGGGCGCACGAGGAACTCGCCCTGGTGGCCGGCCCCCGAGGCGAACCAGCGCTTCTCGTAGAACTCCCGGTACGTCGGCAGGAACGACTTCGGTGCGACGCCGAGCACCTCACCACGGTGGATGACGACGGCGCAGTTGTAGAGCCGGTTGCCGTGGCGCAGCGGGGCCCCGACGACGACGACGGGGACGAGCTTGGCGGTCGCCTCGGCGATCGTCACGACCGCCTCGTCCACGGCGTCGAGGAGGACGTCCTGCATGAGCAGGTCGTCGATGGCGTAGCCAGAGACGGACAGCTCGGGGAAGAGCACGACGGCGACGCCCTCGTCGTGGCAGGCCCTGACCTCGGTGAGGATCCGCTCGGCGTTGGTCGCGGGGTCGGCGAGCGCCACGGGCAGGGTGCACGCGGCGACCCGGCCGAAACCCTGGGCGTACACGTTCCGGAAGTCCATGGCGCGAGCCTATTGGCCCGGATGCCGTGCCGGGCCGGCTCGCGTCGTGCCCGCCTCCCCGCGTCGGGTGCGGACGTGGTCGTCCTGGCGACCGCTTCGGCACCCGACGCGACGTGGAACGGGGGTCAGGGGGTGAGCAGGATCTTGCCGGTCGCGCGCCGCTCGTCGACCGCGGCGAGGGCGGCGACGACGTCGTCGAGGTCGCGCACCTCGCCGACGACCGGGTCGACGGCGCCCGACTCGAGCAGCGGGAGCAGGTCGTCCCACTGCCGGCGCAGGTACGCCGGTCCGGGCCCGCCGCGGCCGGACCACCAGGCGCCCCACCCGACCCCGACGACCGAGACGTTGTTGAGGAGCAGGCGGTTGACCCGCACCTCGGGGATCGACCCGGAGGTGAAGCCGATGACGAGGTGGCGCCCGCCCGGCGCCAGGGCGCGCAGGGAGTCGGTGAAGCGGTCGCCGCCGACCGGGTCGACGACGACGTCGACACCGCGACCCCCGGTGAGCTCACCGACGGCCTCACGGAACCCGTCGGCGAGGACGACCTCGTGCGCCCCGGCATCCCGCGCCACCTCCGCCTTGTCGGGCGACGACACCACCGCGACGACCCGGGCACCCCACGCCGCCGCGAGCTGCACGGCGGCGGTCCCGATGCCTCCCGCCGCACCGTGGACGAGCACCGTCTCGCCGGGCGCCAGCCGCCCCCGCTCCCGGAGCGCGAAGTGGCAGGTGAGGTAGTTCATCGGCAGGGCCGCCCCCGACTCGTAGGTCACCGCCTCGGGCAGCGGGAAGACCATCGCCGGGTCGGTCTCGACGAGCTCGGCGAAGCCGCCGAGGAAGGGGAACGCCGCGACGCGGTCACCGACGCCCCAACCGCTGCCGACCGGCGCCGAGCGCACCCGCCCCGCCACCTCCGAGCCCGGGACGAACGGCAGCTCCGGCGTCACCTGGTACTGCCCGCGGGTGAGGAGCACGTCCGGGAAGCAGACCCCCGCGGCGGCGACCTCGATGACCACCCCGGTGTCCCCGGTCGGGTCCGGGAGGTCGACGACCTCCACCGCGGACGGTCCGTCGAGGCTGCTCACCCGGGCTGCGCGCATCCGCCCATCGTAGGCGCGGGCGACGAGGGCCTCATCGGACGTCCGGCAGGTTGGGTGCTGGGCACCCCAAGGTGCCGGACGTTGCGAGAGGCAGGTGACCTGCGTCCGGCAGGTTGGGTGCTGGGCACCCCAGGGTGCCGGACGTCGCGCGAGGGGGCGTGCGCGGGAATGTCCGCGGGTCGCGATGCGCTGCACGTCCAGTGCCCCAGCCCCGCCACGCCACCCTCGCCACCGTCGCCCTGATCCTCGGCGGTGTCGCCATCGGGACGACCGAGTTCGTCACGATGGGGCTGCTCCCCGAGATCGCCGACGGGGTCGGCGTGAGCATCCCCTCCGCCGGCCACACGATCTCCGCGTACGCCGCGGGCGTCGTCATCGGCGCCCCGCTGCTCGCGGTCATCGCCGCCACCTGGCCGCGCAAGGCGCTGCTCGTCGGGCTCATGGCCGCCTTCACCGTCGGCAACGTGCTGTCCGCCGTCGCCCCGGACTACGCCCTCCTCGTCGGCGCGCGCTTCCTCGCCGGCCTGCCGCACGGAGCCTTCTTCGGGGTCGCCGCGCTCGTCGCCGTCGACCTCGCCCGGCGCGGGCAGGCCGGGCGCGCGGTCGGCCGGGTCATGCTCGGCATCCCGATCGCCAACGTGCTCGGGGTCCCCGGTGCCACGTGGCTCGGCCAGGCCCACGGCTGGCGCACCGCCTACCTGCTCGTCGCCGTCATCGGCGTCGCGACGATGGCCCTCATCGGGTATGCCGTGCCGCACCTCCCGGCCGACCCCACCCGCACGGTCCGCAGCGAGCTCAGCGCGCTGACGAGCCTGCAGGTGTGGCTCACGCTCGGGGTCGGCGCGGTCGGCTTCGGCGGCATGTTCGCCATGTACTCCTACATCGCCCCGACGGTCACCGAGGTGACCGGCCTCCCGGCATCCGCGGTGCCGCTCTTCCTGCTCGTCTTCGGCGGCGCCGGGTTCGTCGGCAACCTCGTCGCCGGGCGGATGGGCGACTGGTCGGTCATCCGCTCGGTCGTCATCGGACTGGCCGGCCTGGGCGTCTCGCTCGGCCTGTTCGCCCTCGTCGCGCCGTACGCCGTGCCGGCGCTCGTCGTCCTCGCCGTCGCGGCGATCCTCGCGTCGGTGCTCGTCATCAACCTCCAGCTGCGCCTCATGCAGGTCGCCGGTACGGCCCAGACCCTCGCCGCGGCGAGCAACCACGCGGCGCTCAACCTCGCGAACGCCCTCGGCGCCTGGGTCGGCGGCGTCGTCATCGCCGCGGGCTACGGCTACCGGGCCCCGTCGGTCGTCGGCGTGGGGCTCGCCGCGCTGGGACTGGTCATCCTCGGCATCTCGCTGCTCGTCCACCGCCGCGACCACCCGGAGCGGGCCACGCTGCGCCCGCTCGGGCCGGCGCCGGTCGAGGCGCTGCGGCGGTCCTGAGGCGTCCGGGTGGCGGTCGTCACCCCGGCTCCGCCGGCTCCCCGGGCGCACGGGGCCCGGGCCGTCCGTACGCTGGCCGTATGCCGAGCACCCTCACGTGCCGGGTCGAGGGCGGCGTCGCCCAGGTCCGGCTCGACCGTCCCGACAAGCTCAACGCGCTGACCCTCGACACGCTCGAGGACCTCGTCACGGCGGCGCGGGGCCTCGCCCGCGACCGCACGCTGCGGGGGGTGGTCATCGGGGGTGAGGGTGAGTCCTTCTGCGCCGGGCTGGACTTCGCGACGGTGCTGAAGAACCCACCGCGGGTCGCGCGGTCCTTCGTGCCGCACCCGTGGCGGGGGACGAACCTGTTCCAGGAGGCCTGCTGGGCCTGGCGGCGCCTGCCCGTTCCCGTCGTCGCCGCCGTGCACGGGCACTGCTACGGCGGTGGCCTGCAGATCGCCCTTGCCGCCGACCTGCGGATGACGACGCCCGACGCCCAGTGGTCGGTCATGGAGGCCCGGTGGGGGCTCGTACCGGACATGAGCGGCATCCAGGCCCTGTCGCAGCAGGTACGCATGGACGTCGCGAAGCGGCTCGCGATGACCGGTGAGGTCGTCAGCGGTGAGCGGGCGGTCGAGCTCGGCCTCGCGAGCGAGGTGCACGACGAGCCGTTCGTCGCGGCGACCCGCTTCCTCGAGCAGGTCGCGACCCGGTCGCCGGATGCCGTCGCCGCGACCAAGCGGCTCTTCGGCCGCACGTGGTCGGCGTCGGACCGGCGCACCTTCGCGCGCGAGCGCCTCGAGCAGGCCCGGCTGCTCGCGACGAGGAACACGACGATCGCGCGCGAGGCCGCCATGAAGCGTGTCGCCCCCCCGTTCGAGCCGCGCCGCCGATGACCTCCACCCCCGCCTCCGCACCCAGGGCACATGACCCACGTCAGGAGGCCGTGCAGGAGCCGTCGGCCGTGGGTGACGTGCCACCGGTCGCAGCGGTGCGGCACATCACGTGCACCCTGTGCGAGGCGATGTGCGCCCTCGAGGTGCGCCTCGACGCCGCCGGCACCATCGCCTCGGTCCGCGGGCACGAGGCCGACCCCCTGTCACGCGGGCACATCTGCCCCAAGGCGCTGGCCCTCCAGGACGTGCACGACGACCCCGACCGGCTGCGCAGCCCCGTCGTCCGCACGCCGGCCGGCACGTGGCGCGAGGTGTCGTGGGACGAGGCGGTCCGGTACGCCGCGCAGGTCCTCACCGCGGTGCAGCGCGAGCACGGCGACGACGCCCTCGCCGTCTACCTCGGCAACCCCAACGTGCACAGCCTCGGGGCGCTCACCCACCACCCGACGCTCGTGCGGCTGTTGCGCACCCGCAACCGGTACTCGGCCACGTCGGTCGACCAGCTGCCGCACCACGTCGTCGCGTGGGCGCTCTACGGGCACCAGTTCCTCCTCCCGGTGCCCGACATCGACCGCACCGACCTCCTCGTGCTCGTCGGGCACAACCCGATGGCGTCGAACGGTTCGCTGTGGACCGTGCCCGACTTCCCTCAGCGCCGTCGTGAGCTCGCCTCTCGCGGAGGGCGACTCGTCGTCCTCGACCCGCGCCGCACCGAGACCGCCAAGGTGGCGGACGCGCACCACTTCGTGCGCCCCGGCACCGACGCCGCGGTCCTGCTGGCCGTCGTGCGCGAGCTGCTGACCGACGACCTCGCGGACCGCCCGGGCGGGCCCGCGGCCTACGTCGACGGGGTGGACCGGGTCCGGGACGCCGTCGAGGGGTTCACACCCGAGCTCGCCGAGGAGGTGAGCGGAATGCCCGCGGATGCCGTGCGCGGCCTCGCGCGCGACCTCGCCGCCGCGTCGTCGGCCGCCGTCCACGGACGGATGGGGGTGTCGACGCAGGCGCACGGCGTCGTCTGCCAGTGGGCGATCCAGGCGATCAACGTGCTCACCGGGAACCTCGACCGGCCGGGCGGGACGATGCTCACGACGCCGGCGGCCGACCTCATCGGGCGCGGGGTGCTCTCCCCGGGCGGCCTCGGCAAGCGCCGCACGCGGGTGCGGGGCCTCCCCGGCTTCGGCGGCGAGCTGCCGGTCTCGGCCCTCGCCGAGGAGATCACGACCCCCGGTGAGGGCCAGGTGCGCGCGGTGCTGACGATCGCCGGCAACCCGGTGTCGTCGACGCCGTCCGGGCACCTGCTCGACGAGGCGCTGTCCGGCCTCGACGCGATGGTCGCGATCGACTTCTACGTCAACGAGACGACCCGGCACGCCGACGTCATCCTGCCGCCCGCGAGCCCCCTCGAGCGCGACCACTACGACCTCGTCTTCCACATGCTCGCGGTGCGCGACACCGCCCGCTGGTCGCCCGCCCTGTTCCGGCCCGGTCGTGACACGAAGCAGGACTGGGAGATCGCCCGCGACCTCGGGGTGGCCGTGCTCCGCGCCCGCGGCGGCGGTCTCCGCGCGCGGTGGTCACGGGCGACACTGCGGACCGAGGCCCGGCTGCGGCTCGCCCCGCGCCGCCAGCTCGACGCCCTGCTGCGGTCGTCGGGGGCCCGGCTGTCGGTCACCAAGCTCGAGACGATGGCCGCCGGGGCCGACCGGGGGCCCCTCAAGCCCCGCCTGCCTGAGCGGCTCATGACTCCCGGAAAGCGCATCGACCTGTTGCCCGCGGTCGTGGCCGACGCCCTGCCGGCCCTGCTCACGACGCTGTCCGGCGGGTCGGCCCTCGCCGAGGGCGAGCTGCTCCTCATCGGGCGGCGCCACCAGCGCGACAACAACTCCTGGCTGCACAACGCGCCGCGGCTCACCCGCGGCCGGGCCCGGCACGCCCTCCTGGCCCACCCCGACGACCTGGCCGTGCGCGGCATCCGCGACGGCGACCAGGTCATCGTGCGCTCGGCGGTGGGGGAGGTGCGCGTCGAGGTGTCCGCCACCGAGGACCTCATGCGCGGCGTCGTGTCGCTGCCGCACGGGTACGGGCACGCCCGGGACGGGGTCCGCCTGCGGAACGCGACCCGGCTGCCGGGGGTGTCGATGAATGACCTCACCGACCCGTCGGCCGTCGAGTCGGTCTCGGGCAACGCCGTGCTCAACGGCGTGCCGGTGACGGTCGCGCCGCTCGAGGTCGGGGTGTCCCCGTGACCCCCTCCTCCGCGGTGGGTGCGGGCGTGGCCGCCCGCGCAGACGGGTCCGCACTCAAGGTCGGGATGCCGTGACGCCCGAGGATGCCCGCCGGCTCGCCCTGGCCCTGCCCGACGTCGTCGAGCGGGACCACCACGGCTTCCCGAGCTTCCGGACGGGGCGTCGCGGCCGCATCTTCGCGACCCTGCCGACGCCCGAGGTCCTGCGGGTCATGCTCGACGAGGGCCCGATCCGCGAAGCCGTCGCCGAGTGGCCGTGGTGCCGTGAGGGCTGGTGGGGGCGGCGTCTCATGACGGTCGAGGTCGTGCTGGCCGAGGCCGAGCAGGATGCCGTGGCCGAGCTGCTCGCGGAGGGTCACGCCCGCGCCGCCGGGTGACGGGGCAGCCGCCACGGTGGGATCATCGAGCGGTGACCGTTGCTCGGACCGCCTTCCTCGACGGCGCGCTCCGCTGGGTGTACGACGGGGAGCCGCCGGGCGCGTGCCCGGCGTGCGGGTACTCGTGGGCGTCGTTGCCCGAGGTCGCGACGGCGACCGTCGTCGGCAGCGTGCCGCGGCTACCGCTCCCTGCCGACGTCCTCGGGGCTCTGGGCGCTGGGTCGGTCGGTCGACGCCCTCGTCGAGCAGACCGGGCGGGTCGGGTACGGCGGCCGGTTCCACCACGTGGACTGGGGCCCGGGGACGGTCGGCGACGCCATGGTGTGGCTCGGGCACGAGTTCGCCCACCATGCGCAGGACGTCGAGCACCGCGCGCGGTGACGATCAGGCTCGGGGTCAGGCCGGGACGCGGTCGACGTCCTCGGGCGTCGTCCCCGCGGCGCCCGCTGTCGGGCAGGCGAGCTGCCCGCGCAGCCGGGCCCGCAGCGTCCAGGCGAGGAGCGCGACGCCGGCGGCGGCGAGGAACGGCTGCACGGGGGCGAACCACTGCAGCGCGCCGGCGTACCCGAGGGCGACGAGCGCGAGCTTGTTGCAGACGGGGCAGCCGACGGCGAAGAAGGCGAGCAGCCCGCCCGCGGCCCCACGGCGGTCGATCGTCGCGCCGCTCGGCTCCGGGGTGCCCGGCTCCCGGACGTAGGTCGCGAGGAGCAGCCCGCTGAGCACCGAGGTCACGGCGAGCACCGGCCAGGCCCACCACGTGGTCGGGATCTCGCGACCGAAGACCGGGGTCGGGACCATCGCGGTCGGCAGCGCGATGACGAGAGCGGTCACGACGGCGGCCAGGGCGGCAGCAAGCCACCGGCGGGCGGTCCAGGTTCGAAGGGCGTCGAGCACGGGCAGACCATACCCCACCGGGTATCACTTCCCGGCCGTGAGAGGGGACGTGGTCCCCCGGGGCGGCGCGGGCAGGGCGTGTGTGCACCTTCCTGAACGAAGGAGTTGGTCATGGCTCGTCCGAATCGACTGGGTCGAGGCGTGCCGCCGGGGCAGGTTGGGGGGCCGTTGCTGCGCTCAGGGGAGGTCGGCGAGGTCGGTGAGGAGGGCCAGGGCCCGGGTGCAGTGGTCGACGAGGGCGGTGCGACCGACCTCGCGCTCGTCCTCCGGCAGGGCCGACCACTGGAGCGCGCGGTCCTCGAGGTAGGCGACCCACCCGTGGACGACGGGCAGCGCGCCGTCCGGCAGGCCGCAGGCCGCGGCGACGAGCCCGGCGACGTGCTCACGCACCCCGTCGACACCGGCGTCACCGGCCGAGCGGGCGATGGGCGCCTGGCCGAGCACGAGGGCGACGTAGCTCTCCCGTCGCCGCGCGACCTGGTCCAGGAAGCGCTCGACGACCTGGCGCACGGCCGCCGGCCCGACGGCATCCGGGTCCGGCGCGACGTTGCGACCGACCCGCCGCCGCGCCGCCTCGACGACCTCGCGGTGGTAGTCGGTCTTCGTCGCGAAGTAGTGGAAGAGCAGCCCGCGCGACACCCCGGCCTCCGCGGCGACCTCGTCGAGCGAGAGCTCCTGCACCGGTCGTTCGACGAACTTGCGGAGCCCGATGCCGACGAGCTGGCGGCGTCGCTCCTGCGGGGTCATCCGCACCCGTGATGTGGCCTCCACGCTATTGAGCATTGCTCAACAACCCTCTAGGGTCAAGGGCATGGACTTCGCACCGTCGCCCCGGGCCGCCGACCTCGCCGAGCGCGTCCGCACGTTCGTCGACACCGAGATCGAGCCGGTCGAGCCCGAGGTGCTGCGCGACATCGCGGCCCGCCGCGCCCGCGGAGAGGACTCGTGGCCGCCCGCGCCGGTCGTCGGGGAGCTCCAGGGACGGGCGCGCGCCCAGGGCCTGTGGAACCTCTTCCTCCCGGCGGGGCACGGCGACGGGTATGCCGCCCGCTTCGGCACCGACGGCGGCGCCGGCCTCACGAACACCGACTACGCGACCGTGGCCGAGCAGATGGGTCGCTCCCCCCTGGCGCCGCTCGTGTTCAACTGCAACGCGCCCGACACGGGGAACATGGAGGTGCTCCTCAAGTACGGCAGCGCCGAGCAGCAGCAGCAGTGGCTCGAACCCCTGCTCGACGGACGCATCCGCAGCACCTTCCTCATGACCGAGCCGGACGTCGCGAGCTCCGACGCGACGAACATGCAGGCCACGGCCGTCCTCGACGGCGACGAGGTCGTCCTCGACGGACGCAAGTGGTGGTCCACCGGGGCCGGCCACCCCGACTGCCGGGTCGGCGTGTTCATGGGGCTCACCGACCGGGGCGCACACCGGCACCGCCAGCACTCGATGGTCCTCGTGCCGCTCGACGCCCCCGGGGTGCGCATCGAGCGGATGCTCACCGCCCTCGGCCAGTACGACGAGCCGCTCGGTCACGGCGAGGTGAGCCTGGATGCCGTCCGCCTGCCGACGAGCAGCATCCTCGCCGGGCCGGGGCGCGCGTTCGAGATCGCCCAGGGCCGCCTCGGGCCGGGTCGCGTCCACCACTGCATGCGCCTCATCGGCCTCGCCGAGAAGGCACTCGAGCTCGCCTGCGAGCGGTCGACGAGCCGGGTGGCCTTCGGCAAGCCGATCGCCAACCTCGGGGGCAACCGCGAGCGCCTCGCCCGCGCCCGGATCGCGATCAACCAGGCCCGGCTGCACGTGCTGCACGCCGCGTGGAAGCTCGACACCGTCGGCATCGCCGGGGCGCAGTCGGAGGTCTCCGAGATCAAGGCGGCCGTGCCGCAGATGGCCTGCGACGTCATCGACCTCGCGATCCAGCTGCACGGTGGGGGCGGGGTGAGCGAGGACTTCCCGCTGGCCGCCGCCTACGCCGGGGCCCGGAGCCTGCGGCTCGCCGACGGGCCCGACGAGGTGCACCTCGGGGTCGTGGCCCGGCACCTGCTCCGTCCGTACGCGGCGCCCGCCACGGCATCCGTGACGACGCCCGGGACGACCTCCGGGACGACCTCCGGGACGCGAGCCGCGGAACGCGAGGCATCCCGATGAGCCGCCGCGTCCTCGTCACCGGAGGTGCCTCCGGCCTCGGCCTGGCCCTGACCCGGCTCATGGCCGACCGGGGCGACACCGTGCTCGTCGTCGACCTCGCCGACGAGCGGCCGGGCGGCCTGCCCAGCGGCGTCACCTACCGCCGGCTCGACGTGCGCTCGCAGCAGGACTGGGATGCCGCGTTCGCCTGGGTGCGCGAGCACTGGGGTCGCCTCGACGTGCTCGTCAACAACGCCGGGGTCGCGACCGGCGGGCGCATCGACGTCGAGGCGATGTCGGACTGGGAGCGGGTCGTCGACGTCAACCTGCTCGGGGTGGCCCGTGGGTGCCACACGTTCGCCGGCCTGCTCAAGGCGCAGCGCAGCGGTCACATCGTCAACGTCGCGTCCCTCGCGGGGCTCGTCCACGGCCCCGGGATGTCGAGCTACAACGCGACGAAGGCCGGCGTGGTCGCGCTGAGCGAGACGCTGTCCTTCGAGCTCGCCCCGTGGCACGTCGACGTCTCGGTCGTCTGCCCGGCGTTCTTCCGCACCAACCTCCACGCCTCGTTCGCGGGCAAGGACGCGGCGATGCAGGAGGCCGGGATGCGCCTCATCACCCAGGCCACGGTCGATGCCGACCACGTCGCCGCGATCGTGCTCAAGGGGGTCGACGCCCGCAAGCGGGTCATCCTCACCGACCGCCTCGGCCGCCGGGCCTGGTACTCCAAGCGGCTCGCCCGACCGCTGTACGACCGCATGCTCACCGCGCAGGCGAGGCGGCTCGCGCGCAGGGCGGGCGCCGACCCGGACGACCTCTCGTCGTGAGCGGCACGGGCGGGGGGGCCGCGGCGGAGCGGCCGCCGGGCACGAGCACCGAGCCCGCCGACGTCCCGGACGTCGGCGGTGCGGCCCCGATGCGCCCCGAGGACCGCTTCGACGTCGACCGCGTGGCGCGGTGGCTGAGCGAGAATGCCTCCGGCACAGCCGGGCTCGACGGAACGCCCGACGTCCGGCAGTTCCTCGGCGGCGCCTCCAACCTCACGTACCTGCTCCGGTACGGCGGCGGGCCGGCATCCGGCGGGTGCGACCTCGTGCTGCGCCGCCCGCCTACCGGCACCAAGGCGAGGGGTGCCCACGACATGCGGCGCGAGCACGACCTCCAGGCGGCCCTGGCGCCGGTCTTCCCCCTCGTGCCGACGATGGTGGCGTACTGCGGCGACGAGGCCGTCATCGGCTCCGAGTTCTACGTCATGGAGCGCATCGAGGGCACGATCCTTCGCCGCGACGTCCCACCCGAGCTGGGGCTTGACCCCGCCGGCGTGAACGCCCTGTGCCGCAAAGCGATCGACACCCTCGTCGCCCTGCACGACGTCGACCTCGAGGCTGCCGCGCTGGGCCGGCTCGACCGGGGTGAGGGGTACGTCCGCCGCCAGGTCGAGGGGTGGTCGGGACGCTACCGCCGGGCGCGCACCCCCGACGTCGGCGACTTCGAGGCGACGATGGCGTGGCTCGCCGCCCACCAGCCGCCCGACCTGCCGCACGTGCTCGTGCACAACGACTTCCGGTTCGACAACCTCGTGCTCGACCCGGCCGACCCCACCCGGGTCGTCGGCGTCCTCGACTGGGAGCTCGCGACGGTCGGTGACCCGCTCATCGACCTGGGGTCAGCCCTCGCCTACTGGGTGGAGGCGGACGACGACCCGGCGTTCCTCGCGATCCGGCTCCAGCCGACCCACGCGCCGGGCATGCTGACCCGCGCCGAGGTCGTCGAGCGCTACTGCGCGGCGCGCGGGCTCGACGTCACCCCCGAGCAGTGGCTGTTCTACGACGTCTTCGGCGCCTTCCGGCTCGCCGGCATCGCCCAGCAGATCTACTACCGCTTCCACCACGGCCAGACGAGCAACCCGGCCTACGGGCGGTTCGGCGACGTCGTGCGCATCCTCGACCGGCGCTGCACCACCCTCATCGACCGCCAGCCCTGACCCGGACGGAAGGAACCCGCCCATGCCCACGACCCTCATCACCGGAGCGAGCTCCGGGCTCGGCGCCGAGATGGCCCGCCAGCTCGCCGACCGGGGCTGGGACCTCGCGCTGGCCGCCCGCCGCACCGAGCGCCTCGAGGAGCTGCGCGACGAGATCCTCGCCCGGCATCCCGGCCGTCGTGTCGAGCTGCGCGCCCTCGACGTCACCGACGACGACCAGGTGTTCGAGGTCTTCCGGGCCTTCCGCGACGACTTCGGCACGATCGACCGGGTCATCATCAACGCCGGCCTGGGGAAGGGAGCCCCGCTCGGCACCGGCCGCTTCGACGCGAACCGGCAGACCGCGATGACCAACTTCGTCGCCGCCCTGGCGCAGGCGGAGGCGGCGATGGAGATCTTCCGAGCCCAGCAGCGGGGCCACCTGGTGATGATCTCGTCGGTCACCGCGATGCGCGGCATGCGCAAGACGATCACGACGTACGCGGCGACGAAGGCGGGTGTGGCGTCACTCGCCGAGGGAGTGCGCCACGAGATGCTCGGCGAGCCCGACCTCGACATCCGTGTCTCGACGATCTACCCGGGATACATCCGCTCCGAGATGAACGAGCGCGTCAAGAAGACGCTGTTCATCGTCGACACCGTGCCCGGAGTGCGCACCATGGTGGACGCGATCGAGAAGGAGAAGGCCAACGCGCTCGTCCCGGCGTGGCCGTGGGTGCCGCTCGGCATGGCGTTGCGCCACCTGCCGCTGTCGCTCGTCCGGAAGATCATCTGACCGTGGCCCGCGTGCTCGTCAGCGCCCGGGTGCCGGGGGATGCCGTGGCTCGCCTGCGCGCGGCCGGCCACGAGGTGACCTCGCGGGACGTGGACTCCCCGATGCCGCGCGAGGAGCTGCTGGCCGCCGTGGCCGGGGTCGACGCCCTCGTCGCGATGCTCGTCGACCGGGTCGACGCCGAGCTGCTCGACGCCGCCGGGCCCGGGTTGCGCGTCGTCGCGAACGTCGCGGTCGGGTACGACAACGTCGACCTGTCCGCCTGCCGGGAGCGCGGGGTCGTCGTGACGAACACCCCCGGCGTGCTCACCGACGCGACGGCCGACCTCGCGATGGCGCTCGTCCTCATGACGACCCGGAGCCTGGGCGCCGCGGAGCGGAGGGTGCGCACGGGCGAGCCGTGGCGCTGGAGCCTCACCGGCCACCTCGGCACCGGCCTGCGCGGGAAGACCCTCGGCATCGTCGGGCCCGGCGCGATCGGGATCGCCACCGCGCGCCGCGCCCTGGCGTTCGGGATGGAGGTCGTGCTCACCGGGCGCTCCGAGCCCGACCCCGCGGTCGTCGAGGCGCTGGGCGCCCGGGTCGTCGACCTCGCCGAGCTGCTGGCGTGCGCCGACGTCGTGGCGCTGCACTGCCCGCTGACGCCGGCCACGCACCACCTCGTCGGGGCCGAGCAGCTGCGGGCGATGAAGCGGACCGCGCACCTCGTCAACACCTCGCGTGGGCCGGTCGTCGACGAGGCGGCGCTCGTCGCGGCGCTCGAGGCGGGGGAGGTGGCCGGCGCCGGGCTCGACGTCTTCGAGGACGAGCCGCGGGTCCATCCGGGGCTGCTCGCGCGCGACGACGTCGTCCTCCTCCCGCACGTCGGGTCTGCCACGGTCGAGACGCGGACGGCGATGGCCGACCTCGCCGTCGCCAACGTCGTCGCCGCGCTCGGGGGCGACCCGGCCGTCACGCCGGTGGGCGGCTGAGCCACTCCCGGGCGATGCGGGCCCCGGTGCGGTGCAGCAGGACCCGCGCGTCGCGCACCGACCTGGCGGGGTCGGCCTCGAGGTCGGACAGCGGGTAGGCGGCACGCACCCCGAGCGCCGTCAGCCCGGCCTCGTCGAGCGCGAGGAGCCCACAGACCGCGACGGCGGGGATGCCGTGCGCCGTCGCCCGGCGGGTGACGCCGGCGACCGCCTTGCCCATCAGGGTCTGGGGGTCGAGTGAGCCCTCGCCTGTGACGACGAGGTCGGCACCGTCGAAGGCCCCCTCGAGCCCGACGAGGTCGAGGACGACGTCGACGCCCGAGCGGCGCTCGGCCCCGAGCACCGTGAGCAGGGCGAACCCGACCCCGCCCGCTGCGCCGGCCCCCGGCATCCCGGCCAGCGCCGCCGCACCGGTGGGTCCCGGGGCGCGGGCCGGTCCGCCGGCCGACCTCCTCGGGAACGCGCGGAGGGGCGTGGCTGCGACGACGTCGGCCCACCTCGTGAGAGCGGCCTCGAGCACCGTGACGTCCTCGGGGCGTGCACCCTTTTGCGGTCCGAAGACCACGGCAGCGCCCGCAGGCCCGAGGAGGGGGCTGTCGACGTCGGCGGCGAGGACGAGCCGGGTGCCTTCGAGGCGGCGGTCGAGCCCGGTCACGTCGAGGTGGGCCAGGCGGGACAGCGCGGCCCCGCCGTCGGCCAGGGGTGAGCCGCTCTCGTCGAGGAGCCGGGCGCCGAGCGCGGCGAGGGCTCCCGCGCCGCCATCGGTGCTCGCCGAGCCGCCGACGCCGACGACGACCTCCGTCGCGCCGAGGTCGAGCGCGCCGCGGATCGCCTCCCCGAGACCGCGACTCGACGCGGTGAGGGGGGCGGGGACGCCACCGGGCAGGCGCCCGAGCCCGCAGGCATCCGCCAGTTCGACGAGGGCGGTGACGTGCACCACCGCCGGCCGGTGGGCCGCCTCGCCCGCCCCGAAGGGTGTCGCTCCCGCCGTATCAACACTGCTGCGCCGTTGGTCAGCAGTGTTGATAGCAGTGCGGCGCCGGGTGTCAGCAGTGTTCGCGACGCTGCTGAGTTCCTGGTCAGCAGAGTGATCGACAGTGCTGCGCCGGTGGTCAGCAGTGCTATCGACGCTGCTGTGCCGGCGGTCAGCAGTGCTGTCGACAGTGCTGAGTTCGTGGTCAGCAGTGTTGATAGCGGGGGATGGACCCCTTGGGGCGGGGCGGAGCGCCACTGTCGCGACCACGGCCTCGCCGGTCGGGCCGTGGACGTCCACGGGCACGGGAGACCACCCGCACGCTAGGGCCGCGGCCACGGTCCCCTCACCACCGTCCGCAACGGGCAGGACGACGACCCGGGCCTGCGGCACGACGTCGAGCACCCCCGAGCGCACGGCATCCGCGACATCGAGGGAGGAGAGCGAGCCCTTGAAGGCGTCGCTCGCGACGACGACGCTCGGAGCGCCCACCCGGGTCACCACGACGGCCTCAGCGGTGTCGGTGGCCGGGCGCGACGGCGCAACCGGAGGGGCCAGTCGTCGCACCACTCAGCCCGCGCGCAGGGCGTCCGCGGGCCCGCGTGGCCCGCGCGGCTCACTCCTCGTGCGGCGGCCTCATGTGCAGCCACGGGCGGGTCAGGCCGAACTGGCGCCCCGTGATCTCGTCGACCTCGATGACGATGACGTTGAACTTCGCCGTGTTGACCCAGGGTCGCAGCGGCAGCAGCTCGGTCTCGTCCTCCTCGTGCCCCTCGAGCTGGCGGGCCCGGCCGCGGACCACGACGCTGCGCGCCACCTCCTCGGTGAACTCGTCGATCTCGAAGGCGACGTCGGCGTTCATCGTGAGCCCGAGCAGCTTGCTCCCCTCGGCCGTGCGGAAGACGATCCGCCGGTCGGCGTCGATCGCGTAGTTGATCGGCACGAGGTGCACCTCGTCGGCGAGGTGGAACGCGAGCCGACCGAACTCCTGGTCGTGCAGCATCTGCCAGCAGTCGTCCTCGGCGAGGGTGGTGACGGGCGAGTGCTCTGACATGGGGCCTCCTGCGCGCGGGTACCTGCCCCGAATCTAGCCACTTCCGCCGCAGCAGGCACCCGGTCGAGACAGTTCTCACGCAATTCCCCCGCAGCGGTTCCCGGTTCGGCCGGTGGTGATGGCGTGCGGCGTGGCACGCGTACCGGCCGAGGAGCCGCCGGGGTCGCCCGGCCGCTCAGCCCGGCAGGCGCGCGGCCGCTCAGCCCGGCAGGCGCGCGGTCGCTCAGCCCGGCAGGCGCGCGGTCGCTCAGCCCGGCAGGCGCTCGGTCGCTCAGCCCGGCAGGCGCTCGGTCTCGAGGGTGAAGCGGTGCTCCCGCAGCCGCTCGACGAGCGGCATCCCGATCGCCGTCGCCGGGGTGAGCACCCCGGCGGCGTCCGGCAGCCGGTCGCGGTCCTCGACGAGGGCGAGGGCGGCCTGGCCGAGCATGACGGCCGTGCCGCCGTAGCCCGGGTCGTAGGGCGCTGCCACGGTCGTGCGGTAGCGCGCGCCGCTCGTCGCCGTGCCGGTGACCTCCATGCGGAACCGGCCGTTGGCCTGGGCCTGCTCGCTCGGCCCCTCGCCGGGCCTGGGCAGCACGCGGTCGAGGAGCATCCGCGTCGGCCCGAACGCGAGCCCGGCCAGACCGGCCCCGAGGACCGCCGACGTGGCGCCGGCCCGGACCGCGCCCACTGGGCCGGCGCCGTAGTCGGAGTACTCGGCGTAGCGGAACTGCGGGCCGTAGCCGAGCAGCGACGCCGAGCGCGCGACGATGCGGGTGTTGAACATCGCCATGACGAACGGCCCGGTGAAGTGGCCGTTGTCGGCGTCGCGGCGCACGGGGGACGCCTTGGCGACGCGGTCGAGCGCCCCGGTCACCAGGGACGTCAGGCCGGATGCCGTGTCACCGGTTCCGTTCTCGCGCCGCGGTTCGCGCGGGGGCCGGGGACCGTCCGCGAGCACGAGGGGGTCGCGGACGACGCGCCGTGCCCCGGGATCCGCCCGCAGCTCGTCGACCTGGAGGCGCGCCGAGTCGATCGTCCCCCCGCTGAAGCCGCCCCGCATGCTGCGGACCGCGAGGTGGGTGCGGCCGAGCTCGGAGCCGTCCGTCCGGGCGGCCTCGACGGTGAGGAGCACCCCGAGGTCGCTGGGGACCGAGTCGAAGCCGCAGGCGTGGACGATGCGCGCCCCGGTGCGCAGCGCGTCCTCGTGGTTGGCGGCGATGCTCTGGTGCACGAAGATGACCTCTCCGGTGAGGTCGCAGTAGTCGGTGCCGGCGCGCGCACACGCCGCCGCGAGCGGGCCGCCGAGACGCAGGTACGGCCCGACGGTCGTGACGACGACGCGCGCGCGGGCGGCGAGGTCGGCGACCGCGGCCTCGTCACCCGCGTCGACCTCGAGGAGCGGCCAGTCGCGTGCCGGCCCCTCGAGGCCGGCGGCCACCTCCTCGAGACGGGGGAGGGAGCGGCCGGCGAGCGCGACCCGCATCCCCGGCGCCGCCTCCGCGGCGAGGTGCCGGGCGGTGAGGCGCCCGACGAACCCGCTGGCGCCGAACAGGACGATGTCGAACTCTCGTGTGGGGGCGCTCATTGCTCCACCCTAGGCCGCCGCGCGTCGCCGGCATCCGGCACAGTGTCCCCATGGTCACGCCCCCCAAGGTCCTCGCCGTCGTCCAGGCCGGCGGGCAGGGGGCGCGCCTCGACGTCCTCACCCGCGAGCGCGCCAAGCCGGCGCTCGCGTTCGCAGGCTCCTTCCAGCTCATCGACGTCGCCCTGTCGAACTGCGCGAACAGCGGCATCTCCGACGTCTGGCTCTCGGTGCAGTACCAGGCCGGCTCGTTGCACCGGCACCTCGCCGCCGGCCGCCCCTGGGACCTCGACCGCACCCGTGGGGGCCTGCGCTGGCTCATGCCCGAGGAGGGCGGCGGGTCGGCGGCCCAGGACGGCTTCTCCGACGGCAACGGCGACGACCTCTACCGGTTCGCCGACGCCATCCGGGAGTTCGCCCCCGACGTCGTCGTCGTCATGAGCACCGACCAGGTGCTCGCCCTCGACCTGCGCCCCGTCGTCGCGGCGCACCTCGAGCGCGGGTCGCACTGCACCGTGGTCACGACCGAGGTCAGCCCGACGCAGGCCGCCGACAAGGCGGTCATCACCGTCGGGCGCGGGACGCGGGTCACGGCCGTCGACTACAAGCCCGACCGTCCCCGGGGCACGACGATCTCGGCGGAGGTGTTCGTCTACGACCCGGAGGCCCTCTTCCGCACCCTCGACGAGCTGCGACGCGAGCTGTCGCACACCGACGACGGCAACAGCGGCATCGGCGACTTCGGTGAGCACCTCCTGCCGCGGCTCGTGCGGGACGGCACCGTGCACGCGTGGCCGCTCGAGGGCTACTGGGCCGACCTCGGGACGCCGGCCGCCTACCTCTCGGCGCACCGCGACCTGCTCGCCGGGCGGGTCGACGTGCTGACCCGCCCGGGCTGGCCGCTGCTCACCCGCTGGCCCGAGCTGCCGGCCTCCCGGGTCGACACCGGCGCGGTGCTCGAGGACGTCGTGCTCAGCGCGGGGTGCCACGTCCGGGGCACGGTGCGGCGCAGCGTCCTCGGTCCGGGTGTCGTCGTCGAGCCGGGTGCGGTCGTCGAGGATGCCGTGCTCCTCGCCGGCGTCCACGTCGGCCGCGACGCGCACGTCGTCACCTCGATCCTCGACGACGAGGTGCGCGTCGGGTCCGGGGCCCGGGTCGGTGAGGCCACCCGCGCCACCCGGGCGCACGACCGCCACATCGCCGTCGTCGGCCGGGACTCGGTCGTCGGCCCGGGCGCCACCGTGGCCGCCGGCGCCCGGCTCGAGCCCGGGACGACGGTGTGAGCGGTCAGGGGACGACGACGACCTTGTGGGCCGTGCGGTCGGAGCGCAGCGCCTCGAGGGCCAGGCCGTAGTCGTCGAGCCCGAAGCGGTGCGTGACGAGTCCGTCGGTGCGCACCCGGCCGGAGCGCATCGCCGCGATGGCGGCCGGGAACGAGCTGATCTCGGCGAACGAGCCCTTGATCGTCAGCTCCCTCCGGAAGACGTCGTACGGGGACACCGCCACCCGGTCCTCCTCGTCGGTCACCCCGTAGAAGACGGCGGTCCCGCCGCTGCGGGTCAGCGGCACGAGCACCTCGGCGACGACGGCCGCCCCCGTCGCGTCGACGACGACGTCGTACCCCGAGCCACCCGAGCGCCTGAGCAGCGCCTGCACGTCGCCGGCGAGGTCACCGCGGTCCATGAGGTAGGTCGCGTCGACGCCCAACGCCGTCGCCCGCTCGAGCTTGAAGGCCGTCGGCGCGGCGACGGTCACCTTCGAGGCGCCACTGCCCCGGAGCAGCTGGGCGAGGAGCACCCCGGTCGGCCCCGCCCCGATGACGAGGGCGGTCGACCCGTGCCGGGGGGCGATGACGTCGACCGCGTGCGCGGCGCACGAGGTCGGTTCGGTGAGCACCGCCGTGTCGACGTCGAGGCCCTCGACGGAGAAGACCTGGGCGGCGGGGGCGACGACGTGCTCGGCGAAGCCGCCCGGCAGGTTCGATCCGATCCCGGTGAGGGCGTCGCAGAGCAGGGCGCGACCCTCGCGGCAGTACTCGCACGTGCCGCAGGCGGCGTTGGGGTTGACGGCGACGAGCTCGCCGACGGCCACCCCGGCCACCCCCTCCACCCCGTCCACCCCGTCGCCGAGGGCGTCGACGACCCCGACCACCTCGTGGCCGGGGACCATGGGGTAGGCCGCCATGAACCGTCCCTCGTGCAGGTGCAGGTCGGTGCCGCACACTCCGGTCTGCACGACCCGCACCCGCACCTGGCCCGCGGTCGGCTCGGGTGTCGGCACCTCCCGGACCGCGAAGCTGCGCGGCCCGTCGTAGACGACGGCCCTCATGCCCGGGTCCCGGTCACGGTCACGTGCGGGCGGGGGTGGTGGCTGCGGTCGACGGGTGGGCGACGGCGAGCCGTTCGGCGTACCGGGCCCTGGCCTCGGCCCCCCGGCCCCGGTCGTCGTGGGGGTCGACGGTCACGTCGACGTCGACGTCCCACACCGGTGGCCGGTCGCCGCCGAGCCGGGCCCACGCCGCCTGGCGGGCCGCGCCGACGGCGACGTACTCCCCGGGGCTCGGGACCGCGACGGGCACCCCGAACAGGTCGGGGGCGATCTCCTGCACGGCGGTCGACTTCGCCGCCCCGCCGATGAGCAGCACCCGCTCGACGGGGCACCCGACCGAGCGCACGGCATCCACCGCCGCGGCGAGGCCGAGGAGCATGCCCTCGACGACCGCCCGGGCGAGGTTCTCCGGCGTCGCGTTCGTGCGGGTCAGCCCGTGGAGCGAACCGCTCGCCGTCGGGAGGTTCGGGGTGCGTTCGCCGTCGAGGAAGGGCAGGAGCGTCAGCCCCCCGGCGCCCGGCTCGGCGGCGAGGGCCAGGCGGTCGAGCGAGTCGACGTCGGTGCCGAGCATCGCCGCCCCCGAGGTGAGCACCCGCGCGGCGTTGAGGGTGCACACGAGGGGGAGGAAGCCCCCCTCGGCGTCCGCGAAGGACTGCACGGACCCCGTCGGGTCGGCGGAGGGCCGGGAGTGCCGGGCGAAGGCCGTGCCGCTCGTGCCGAGCGACACGACGACGTCGCCCGGCTCGAGCCCGAGCCCGAGTGCGGCCCCCATGTTGTCGCCGGTGCCGGGGGCGAGGGCCAGGCCGGATGCCGTGTGCCCGACGACCTCGCTCGGCGCCGCGACGCGCGGCACGGCGAGGGAGGCGCCGCCGGTCGCGAGGCCGAGCAGGTCGGTGCGGTAGTCGCGGGTGCCCGCGGACCAGTAGCCGGTGCCCGACGCGTCGCCGGCGTCGGTCGACCACGCGCGCGTGCCGGGAGTGCCGTCGGCGAGGATCCGTCCGGTGAGCCAGTCGTGGGGGAGCACGCAGGTGCGGGCCCGCGCCAGCCGCTCGGGCTCGTGGGTGGCCATCCAGCGCAGCTTGCTCACCGTCGTCGCGGCGACGGGCACGACCCCGGTCGCGTCGGCCCAGGCCTGCGCCCCCAGCTCGGCGACGAGGTCGTCGGCGGCGCCGGCCGACCGGGTGTCGTTCCACAGCAGGGCGGGCCGCACGACCTCGTCGTGCTCGTCGAGCAGCACCATGCCGTGCTGCTGCCCGCCCACGGCGAGCGTGCTGACGCCGTCGAGGATTCCGTCGCCGCTCGCCTGCTCCCAGGCCGACCACCAGTGCCGGGGGTCGACCTCGGTGCCGTCCGGGTGGCTCGCGCGCCCCGTGCGGAGCACCGCACCGGTCTCCGCGTCGCACACCACCACCTTGCAGGACTGGGTCGAGGTGTCGACGCCGGCGACGAGCGGACGGTCGGGCATGGGGTCTCCTTCGCGGTGGGTGCGGTGGGGGCGCGGTGGGTGCCGCCGACCTGGCGGCGGCACGACCCCGGCTCAGTGCTTCTCGGCGAGGCTCCACATCGTCCACAGCTCGGTGCGCATCCGCCGTGGCTGGGAGAGGGTGTAGATGACCGCTCCACCGATGTCGGCCGGCTCCATGAACGGGCCGTGGGCGGGGTCGCCGCTCCCGAACCGCCCGTCCGCCGCGGCGAAGGGGGTGTTGACACCGGCGGGGGCGATCACGGTCGTGCGGATCCCCTCCTCGCGCAGCTCACGGTCCATGGCCGTGCCGAGGTTGATCTGGGCACCCTTGGACGCCGCGTAGACCGCCTCCTTGCCGCCGCCGATGAGCAGGCCGGCGACCGAACCGATGACGACGATGTCGCCGCCGCCGCCCTGGGCCCGGAACTGGCGGACCGCAGCCCGGGAGAGCCAGATCGTGCCCTTGAGGTTGACGTCGATCATGAGCTCGATCTCGTCGGGACCGACGTCGAGCAGGCCGCCGTAGAAGCCGATCCCGGCGTTCGCGACGACGCTGTCGACGCGGCCGAAGGCCTCGACGGCCCCGGCGACGAGGGCGTCGCCGGTCGCCTCCTCGCGGACGTCGCCCCCGACGACCGCGACCCGGTCGGTGCCCCACTCCGCCTGGAGCGGGCGCACGGCATCCTCGCGCAGGTCCCCGACGACGACCTTCGCACCGGCCTCGAGGGCGAGCCGAGCGGTGGCGCCCCCGATGCCGCCACCCGCGCCGGTGACGACGATGACGGTGTCCTGCAGGCTGCGCGACGGGGCGCTCATGGGACGGCTCCTTCGGTGGTGGGGGCGTGCGGGTGCGCGTGCGGGTGCGCGGGCGTCACTTGACGGCGCCCATGGACAGTCCGCGCACGAGCTGCTTCTGGGCGATCCAGCCGGCGGCGACGACGGGCAGGACGGCCAGGGTGGCTGCGGCGGACAGCACGGCGAGGAACTGGCCGCGGCCGTCGACGAAGCTGCCGAGGAAGGGTGGCGTCGTGCGTGCCTCGGAGCTCGTGAGCAGGGTCGCGAGGAAGTACTCGTTCCAGGAGAAGATGAAGCAGATGAGGGCGGCGGCGGCCACGCCGGGGATGACGATGGGCAGCACGACGCGCACGATCTCGCGGAACAGGCCGGCGCCGTCGACGCGGGCGGCCTCGACGATCTCGAAGGGCACCTCGAGGAGGAACGAGCGCATCATCCACACGGTGATGGGCAGGTTGATCGAGGCGTAGATGATGGCCAGGACCCAGATGTTGTCGAGCCCGCCGAGGTTCTTCAGGATCATGTAGATCGGCAGGACGACCGCGGCCACCGGCATGAAGCGCGTGGAGATGAAGAATGACAGGGCGCTCTCGACCGCCTTGACCTTGCGCAGGCTGAGCGCGTACGCCGCCGGGATGGCGAGCACGACGCAGATGACCGTGGCGACGGTGGCCGCGATGAACGAGTTGCGCAGGTAGTCCATCATCCCGCGGTCCATCGCGAGCTCGTAGCCCTCTGTGGTCGGGGTGAAGAACAGCACCGGGTCGATCGACGAGGCGACCGACTCCGGCTTGAAGCCGTTGAGGACCATCCAGAACACCGGGAAGAAGAAGGCCAGGACCATGACCCAGGTCACGAGGTTGACGAGGGAGTTCTTGACGGTGGTGCTCATCGGCTTCCTCCAGCCATGAAGACCTTGAACGTGGTCTTGAGTGCGATCGTGGCGACGATGATCGTCAGGATGACGGTGACGACGCCGTAGGCGGCGGCCTCACCGACGTTGAGGCCGATGAAGGCCCGCTCGTAGAGCAGGTAGGCCAGGGTCTTCGTGCCGCCGGTGCCCTTGGTGAGGATGGCGATCGGGTCGAAGACCTGCAGGATGATGACCGAGCCGAGGAGGGTGCCGATCTCGATGTACATCCGCAGGTGCGGCAGGGTGATCCACGTGAAGGTCCGCCACGCGCCGGCCCCGTCGACCTGGGCGGCCTCGAGCACCTCCTTGGACTGGCCCTGCAGGCCGGCGAGCAGGATGAGCATCATGAACGGGGTGAAGATCCAGGTCAGCACGATGACGACGGTGGCCATCGGGTAGTCGGTGCTCCACGAGACCGTCGGCAGGCCGAGCGTGTTGAACAGCCAGTTGAGGATGCCGATGTTGGTGTCGAACATCGAGTACTTCCAGATGAGCGACGCCGCGGCCGGCATGATGAGGAACGGGGTGATCATGAGCGTGCGTGCGATCGCCCGGCCGGGCAGGTTGCGGTCGAGCAGCATCGCGAAGAGCAGGCCGAACAGCAGCGAGAGCACGACCGAGAACGCCGTGATGAGCACCGTGGCCACGATCGAGGGCCACAGCTCACCCGAGGTGAGCGCGGTCTGGTAGTTGTCGAACCCGGTGAACCCCCGCTCCTGGGGGTAGAGCAGGTTCCACTCCATGAGCGAGAAGCCGATGGTCGTCAGGAAGGGGATCTGGGTCAGCAGGATGAGGAAGACGAGCGCGGGCATGAGCAGCCCACGACTGGTCCAGGCGTGCCGCGACTGCACGCGGCGCTTGTCCTTGGCGGCCTTCGCCTCGACCTCGTCGAGCTCGGTCGGTGGGGTCATCGTGGTCATGTCGGCACTCCCTTGTGCGACTGGTGGTGCTCCGGGTGTGGGGACGGGTGCCGGGTCCGGCTCTGGGGCCGGACCCGGCACCCGCGACAGGGGGCGTCAGCCCTTGTGGGCGTCCCCGCCCTTCTGGGCGATGTCCTGGCACTTGGCCAGCGCGTCGTCGACCGACGTGCGGTTGGCGAGGTAGTCCGCGACGAGCTGCGCGCACTGGTTCCCGACGTCCTGGAACTCGGGGATGGAGACGTACTGGATGCCGACCCACGGCTGCGGGCTCACACCGGGCTGCTTCGGGTTGACGGCCGTCATGACCTCGAGGGTGATCGGGGCGAAGGCGGCGGCGGCCTCCTTGTACTCGGGGATCTCGTACGTCGAGGTGCGGGCGCCCGGCGGGACGTTGCTCCAGCCGATCTTCTCACCGACGAGCTTGTGGTAGTCCTTGCTCGTCGCCCACTTGACGAAGTCGATCGCCGCGTCCTTGTTCTTCGTGGATGCCGGGACGGCGAGGTTCCAGCTCCACAGCCAGCCGGACTCCTGGGTCTTGGTCACCGGCATGTGCGAGTAGCCCATCTTGCCCTTGACCGGGGAGTCGGCGGCCTCGAGCATCGAGGCTGCGACGGAGGCGTCGGCCCACATCGCCGACTTGCCCTCCTTGAGGGCGGTGAGGCACTCGTTGAAGCTGTACGACACCGGGTCGGCCTGGCCGGACTCGTCGAGGAGGGTCTTGTAGAAGGTCACGGCCTCCTTCCACTCCGCGGAGTTGACGGTCGCGTTCCACTCCATGTCGTACCAGTTGCCACCGAAGGTCTGCACGACGGTCGTGAGCGGCGCGAACAGGTCGCCCCAGCCGGGCTTGCCGCGCATGCAGATGCCGGACATGTCGGCCGTGTTGACCTTCTTGGCCGCGTCGGCGACCTCCTGCCACGTCGGGTTGACCGGCATGGTGACGTTCGCCGCGTCGAGGACCTCCTTGTTGTACATGAGGATCGAGGACTCGCCGTAGAACGGCACCGCGTACAGCTTGCCCTCGTAGCTGTTGACGTCGCGCACCGGCGGCAGGATGTCGTCGACGTCGTAGGCCGTGTCGGCCTTGAGGTCCTCGGTGAGGTCGACGAGCCACCCGTTGGCGCCCCACTGCGGCGTCTCGTAGGCGCCGATGGTGACGATGTCGTACTGGCCGGCGCCACTCGCGACGTCGGCGGTCACGGCGCTGCGGAGGTCGCCCTCCTCCATGACCTGGAAGTTGACCGTCGTGCCGGGGTTGGCCGTCTCGTACTCGGTCTTGAGCTGCTCCATGTCCTTCATCTGGCCGTTGTTCACGGTCGCGAGGTTCAGGGTGACGTTGCCGCCGGCGTCGCCGCCCTCGTCCGAGTCGTCGGACGAGCAGGCGGTCAGCACGAGAGCCGAGGACAGCGCCAGGACACCGACAGTCAAAGCGCGCTTGTTGCGAAGCATCCTAACTCCTTTGGTAGGGGTACCACGTGTCCTGACCGGGCTGCCGCGTCGGGCGAAACCCTTGCGGAACGTCGCACGATTTGGTAGTGCGTCCCTGCCTGGAACTACCGCCAATGTAGGGAGGCGGCGAAAACCGCGACAAGCCTCCTGCGCCCCCGCTATCGGTACTATTATTCCGACGTCGGACAGCGCGGTCCCCCGGACCACGGGCCCGGCCCGCTGTCCACCGCCCTGACAACCATGTCAACGGGGGTGCGTCAAGAGGGAGGCGATGACGATTTCGTATCGATCCGCGCCCCCGCGAGTCGCCGGCGGTCGTGCTGCCGGCGAGTCGGCTGAACGCGTCGTCCCGGGCTCCACGGCCCCGACGAGCCCCTACGCCGAGGCGATCCCGCGCCGCGAGGTCATCCCGAAGCACCCCCAGCACTCGGTGCGCGCCATGACCCACGACTTCCCGAGCGAGATCTGCGGCTGGAACGCCCACCCCGAGTACGAGATCCACCTCATCACGAAGACGCACGGCAGCTTCATCGCCGGCGACCACATCGGCACCTTCACCCCGGGCCACGTGAGCATCATCGGGCCGAACCTCCCGCACGACTGGGTCAGCGACCTCGAGCCCGGTGAGGTCGCCCATGACCGCGACGCCGTGATCCAGTTCTCCGACGAGTGGATCCGGCAGTGCATGCGGCTCATGCCCGAGCTCCAGGAGGTCGGCGAGGTGCTCGAGCTGTCGACCCGGGGCCTCGTGTTCTCCGGGGCGACCGCGTGGCGGGCCGCCGACACGATCCTCGCGGTCGTCGGCTCCCGCGGGCCCGAGCGCGTCGCCCACCTGTTCCGCCTCCTCGGCCTGTTCGCCGAGGCACCGGACGGCGAGCGGGAGACGGTGGCGAGCCCGTGGATGGGCCAGGCCTCCGACGAGAGCTCGCGCACCGCAGGCGAGGCGGGGCTCAACTACATCTTCTCCAACCTCACCGGGGACATCCGCCTCACGACGGCGGCGCGGCTGGCCTACATGTCGGAGCCGACGTTCTCCAAGTACTTCAAGCGGGCCACCGGGCTGACCTTCAGCAACATGGTCAAGAAGCTGCGGGTCGCGCACGCCCGGCGGCTCCTGGACACGACCGACCACCCCATCTCCCGGGTGGCGTCGCTGAGCGGCTTCCACAACATGGCGAACTTCAACCGCCAGTTCCTCGCCGAGGTGGGCGTCACCCCGACGGCGTACCGGCGCCTGGAGTCCTCGCAGAAGCCGCCCAACGAGGTGATCAGCCTCGGGCTCAAGGCGGTCCGGGCCGCCGAACCACCGGGCCCGCCGGACGGTGTCGAGCCCCGCCGCACGGCCGACCCGGTCGGTCAGCCCGCGGAGGCGAGCAGGTCGTCGAGCGTCGGGTGGACGCCGCGCTCGACGAGGGAGCGTCGTGCCGCGAGGTAGGCGTCGACGAAGGTGCGGCGCTCGGCGAGGTCGCCGAAGAGCAGTGCGATCCGCACGAACGCCTCCGGGTCGGGGTCGAGGGCCGCGGTCGTCATCGCCGCCGTGTGGACGTCGTCCGGCACCTCGGGCGGCGTGATCTCGCCGCGCCCGATGAGCGCCCAGTACTGAGCCCACGCCGCCACCATCGCCGCTCCGAGCGTCACCGGCCGCCCGGCATCCAGGTTGTCCCGGACCGCGGGGAGCGTGAAGGTCGGCATCCGGTTCGAGCCGTCGGTCGCGAGGCGCACGAGCGTGTCACGCATCCTCGGGTTGGAGAAGCGCTCGAGGAGGGTGGCCATGTAGGCCTCGAGATCGATGCCGGGCAGCTCGCCGAGCGTGGGCGCCGCCTCGTCGGCCATGTAGCGCTCGAGGTAGGTGCGGATCCGGGTGTCGCGCATCGTCTCGTCGACGAGGCTGTAGCCGAGCGGGGCGCCGAAGTACGCGAGGGCCTGGTGGCTCGCGTTGAGCAGGCGCAGCTTCATGAGCTCGTACGGCTTGACGTCCTCGACGAACTGCACGTCGACGGACTCCAGTGCCGGTCGGCCCGTGGGGAACTCGTCCTCGACGATCCACTGGGTGAACGGCTCGGCCGGGACCGGCCACTGGTCCTCGACGCCGAACTCACGGGCCAGCGCGGCCCGGTCGTCGTCCGTCGTCGACGGCGTGATCCGGTCGACCATGCAGTTGGGGAACGCGACCTCGGTGTCGATCCAGGCCGCGAGGTCGGGGTCGCGAAGCCGCGCGAAGCCGACGACGGCCTTGCGGGCGTAGTCGCCGTTGCCCTGGAGGTTGTCGCAGGACAGCACGGTGAACGGCGCGAGACCCGCCTCACGGCGACGTCGCAGGCCCTCGACGAGGTACGCGAAGGCCGTGCCCGGGTTCTCGGGGTGGGCCAGGTCGTGGACGACGGAGGGGTGCTCGGCGTCGAACTCGCCCGTCGCGGGGTTCTTGAGGTACCCGCCCTCGGTGACGGTGAGGCTCGCGATGCGCACGGCGGGGTCGAGGAGTCGCTCGTGGATCGCGGCGGCGTCGTCGGGGCCGTAGAGGTACTCCAGGACCGACCCGACGACCCGGGGCTCGAGGGAGCCGTCGGGGTGGCGGAGCACGAGCGTGAACAGGCAGTCCTGGGCCCGCATGGCGTCGCGCATGGCGGAGTCCTGGGGGAGGACCCCCACGCCGCAGATGCCCCAGTCCAGGCCGTGGCCGGACTCCATGAGCCGGTCGACGTACATCGCCACGTGGGAGCGGTGGAAGTTGCCGAAGCCGAAGTGGACGATGCCCACGGCGGCGGCCCCACGGTCGTAGGACGGGGTGGACACGCGCAGCGAGGGGAGCGCGGCGGCGGTGAGAGCGGTCACGAGAGGTGGTCCTTTCGCTCGAGGCGGCACTGACTCCACCTGTCATGGAACCAAGAACGGCCTGCCACGGACAGCCTCGGACCGCTTCGAGGAGGAAAAGGATCGGGGGGCGGTGGGATTGCATCGACAGGGCCGCCACCGCACGCGGGGGCGGGGTGGCGGCCCGGCACCTCGACGGGCGCCGGGCGTCGGGCGCCGTGCGCCGCGCCGGGCGTGGGGTGCCGTGCGTCGAACGCCGCGCGTCGGGCGCCGGGTGCCGTGCGTCGGACGCCGGGTCAGCGTGCCGCGAACTCGGCGGCCTGGCGCGCCGCATGGACGCGGTCGACGGCGTCGATGCTCGCCCGGCTCGAGAGGTCGACGCCGGCCTTGCGGGCCGCGGCCCGCGCCTCGGGCGTCGTGAGGTCGGGGGCGGCGACCATCTCGGGCTCGATGAGCCGGTCCGCCGCCGCGTACGCACGCTGCTGGTCGGCGAGCCGCTGCTGGGACGCCTTGGCCTTCGTGAGCACCGCGGCGGTCACCGTGACGGTCGATCCGGTGACGAACGGGCTGACGGTGGGGGTGTAGCCGCTCGCGTGGCCGGTGCGGTTCGGGTGGTAGGACTCGACGATCGGGTTGGACAGCCCGTTGATCCACTCCTGGCTCGAGCACACGGCGTGGCCGACGAAGGGGGTCGTCGGGTTCGCGAAGGAGAACTGGGCGGCCGAGGCCCGCGCGGACGTCGTCGCGTTGAGGAGGTCGGCGGTGGCGTTGAGCCTGGCCATCTCCGTCGAGGAGAACCAGGTGAGCAGGTTGCAGTCGACGCCGTTGAAGATGCGCGGGTAGCCGACGACGGTCACCTTCGCGTTCGGTGCCTTGGCCCGGATGCCGGCGTAGAGGGTGGTGAGCGCCCCGGGCAGGGTGGTGCGGATGTAGGACTCGGCGCGGTCGATGGCCCCGTTGCAGTTGCTCAGCCAGGCCGGCTGGGCGCACGTCGTGAGCACGTCGGCGAACCCGGCATCGTTGCCGCCGACCGAGATCGTGACGTAGGCCGTGCTCGCGGTGAGGGCGGAGAGCTGGGTGTTCGTGACGTCGGCGATCTTCGCCCCGGAACAGGCGCGGAAGTTCAGCGCGTAGCCCTTCGCCGAGGCGATGAGGGTCGGGTAGGCGTGGACCGACCTCAGGCAGCTCGTGCCGTCGGCGAGGTAGGTGCGGGTTCCGGTGCCGGAGGAGTAGCTGTCGCCGAGGGCGACGTACGAGGGCGCGGCCGCGTGCGCGGGGGCGGCCGAGACCACGAGAGCCGTCACCGCGGCGAGTGCTGCGGCGACCGGGGCACGACGTCGGGCCATGGGTCCTCCTCGGGAGCAGGGTGTGGTGTGGCTCACACTAGGACCCTTCACCGCGACCCGCCCGGCGAGCGGGGGATCCGCGCGGATGCCGTGGAGTGCCGCCGAACCGGCGGGCGAGGCCGCGGGTGGGGGAGTCACGCACCGATCCTTCCGCCGGGGCCGCTGAGGTCTTATGTTTATCCCGTGAACTCAACGGGTCCGGCCCCGGGCTCACAGGCGTCGCTCCGGGAGATGAACCGCCTGCGGGTCCTCGACGCCGTGCGTGAGCACGGCGCCCTGACCCAGGTCGAGATCGCCGGGGTGACCGGGCTGAGCGCGGCGACGGTGTCGAACCTCGTCAAGGAGCTCGACGCCGCGGGGGCCGTGCAGCTCACCCCGAGCATCCGCAACGGGCGCCGGGCCGTGCAGGTGTCGGTCGCCGCGTCGCACGGGCTCCTCGCCGCCGTCGTCTTCGGGGACCGGGACGTGCGGGTCGCCCTGGGTACGGGCGGGCCGGAGGTGCTGAGCCAGAAGCGGATGCCGCTCCCGGCCGACCACGCCGCGGACGAGGGCGTGACCCGCGGCGCGCGGCTCGTCCACGAGCTCGTCGCGACGAGCGGGCACGACATGGGCGAGATCCGGGCGGTCGGCATCGGCCTCCCGGCGCCCATCGACACCGTCTCGGGGCAGGTCGGGTCGGAGGGAATCCTCCCGGGCTGGCGGGGCGTGCCCGTCGCGTCGGACATGGCCGAGGCGCTCGGCACCCCGGTGCTGCTCGACAACACGGCGAACCTGGCTGCGCTGGGGGAGTCGAAGTTCGGTGCACTCCAGGGTGTCTCGACCGGCATCTTCATCAAGGCCTCCTACGGTGTCGGAGCGGGCCTCATCATCGGTGGCGAGCTGTTCCGGGGCAGCGCGGGTACGGCCGGCGAGATCGGCCACGTGACGATCGACGAGGACGGCCCGATCTGCCGCTGCGGCAACCGGGGCTGCCTCGACACCTTCGTCGGCGCCCAGGCCGTGCTCGGGGCACTGCGCGACTCGCACGGGGCACTGACCCTGCGCGACGTCATCGCGCGGGCCCGCGACGGCGACCCGGGGTGCCGGCGGGTGCTCGAGGACGCCGGCCGGCACATCGGGGTCGCGGTGGCCGGGGTCGTCAACCTGCTCAACCCCGAGGTCGTCGCCCTCGGGGGCCAGGTGGCCCGGGTCGGTGACCTCGTCCTCGACCCGATGCGTGAGGCGATCGAGCGGTGCGCGATCCCGAGCGCCGCGGCGTCGGTCGACCTGCGGCTCGGTGCCCTGCGCCCGGAGGAGGCGGACGTGCTCGGTGCACTGGTGCTCGCCGACCAGGTGCGCGAGGATGCCGACCGGGCCGCCCTCGCGACCGTCTGACCGATCGACCGAGGGCCCGTCGCACCGACCGTCCACCGACCGTGACCGAATCGTTGTCTCAAAACGTTGTATTCAAGGCTTGACGTCAAGCGTCCGAGCGAGTTGAATCCGATCGACCGCACCAGAGAGGTTGCGGACGTCATGGCATAGGAGAGACCGCATGACCACTCGAACCTTCCGGATCGCCGGCGCAGCCCTCGCGCTCGGACTCACCGTCTCGGGCCTCTCGGCCTGCGGCAGCGACGACACCTCGGACGCCGGCGCCACGAGCGCCGCGGCCGGTGGCGAGGCGAAGCAGATCGCCCTGCTCCTGCCCGAGAACAAGACCGCCCGCTACGAGGCCTTCGACCGGCCCATGTTCGAGGAGGCCGTCAAGGCGGGCTGCCCCGACTGCGAGGTGCTGTACAGCAACGCGAACCAGGACGCCGCGAAGCAGCAGCAGCAGGCCGAGGCCGCCATCACCCAGGGCGCCGACGTCATCGTCATGAGCGCCGTCGACGGCCAGTCCGCCGTCACCATCGTCCAGAACGCCAAGTCCCAGGGCGTCCCGGTCATCGCGTACGACCGGTTCATCGCGGGCGCCGACTACTACGTCTCGTTCGACAACAAGAAGGTCGGTGAGCTCCAGGGCAACGGGCTCGTCGCCGCGATGAAGGAGGCCGGCAAGGCCTCCGGCGACATCGTCATGATCAACGGCTCCCCGACCGACGCCAACGCCGCCGACTTCAAGGCCGGCGCCCACAGCGTCCTCGACGCGAGCGGCTACAAGATCGCGGCCGAGTTCGACACCCCGGACTGGAGCCCGGACAACGCCCAGGACTGGATGGAGAGCCAGCTCGGCAGCGTCCAGGCGAACCTCGTCGGTGTCTACGCCGCCAACGACGGCACCGCCGGTGGCGCCATCGCGGCCCTCAAGGGTGGCGGCGTCGACCCGCTCCCGCCGGTGACCGGCCAGGACGCCGAGCTCGCGGCCATCCAGCGGATCATCGCCGGTGACCAGGCGCTCACGATCTACAAGGCCATCCAGCCGCAGGCCGAGGACGCCGCGAAGAACGCCATCGCCCTCGCGAACGGCGAGAAGCCGATGTCGAGCACCGACAAGGAGGGCGTCCCCGCGACCCTGCTCGAGCCGGTGATCGTCACCGTGGGCAACATCAAGGACACGGTCATCGCCGACAACTTCTACACCGTGGCCGACATCTGCACGCCGGAGTACGCCGACGCCTGCAAGGCCGCCGCGATCGGCTGACGCACGGCACACCCCGCCCCACCCTCACGAAGGAGTGAGCAGAGCATGACGACCGCCACCTCCCCTGCCCCCGTCCTGTCGATGACCGGAGTGTCCAAGCGCTTCGGGGCCGTCCAGGCCCTCAAGGACGTCGACTTCACCGTCGAGGCGGGGGAGGTGGTGGCGCTCGTCGGCGACAACGGCGCCGGCAAGTCCACCCTCGTCAAGGCCATCGCCGGCGTGTACACCCCCGACGAGGGGGAGGTCGTCTTCGCCGGCAGCCCCGTGAGCATCACCTCGCCGGCACAGGCCCAGGAGCTCGGCATCGCCACCGTGTTCCAGGACCTCGCGCTGTGCGACAACCTCGACGTCGTGAGCAACCTCTTCCTCGGCAGCGAGGTCGTGCGCGGCCGCACCCTCGACGAGGTGACGATGGAGAAGGAGTCCTGGCGGCTCCTGCGCGAGCTGAGCGCGAAGATCCCGAGCGTGCGCATCCCGGTGGCGAGCCTGTCCGGCGGCCAGCGCCAGACCGTCGCCATCGCGCGCTCGCTGCTCGGCAAGCCCAAGGTCGTCATGCTCGACGAGCCGACCGCCGCGCTCGGTGTGGCCCAGACCGCCGAGGTGCTCAACCTCGTCGAGCGGCTGCGCGAGAACGGCCTCGGCGTCATCCTCATCAGCCACAACATGTCCGACGTCATGGCGGTCGCCGACCGCGTCGTCGTCCTGCGCCTCGGTCGCAACAACGGCGAGTTCCGGGTCAGCGACACCAACGTCCAGGAGATCATCGCGGCCATCACCGGCGCGACGACCAACGCCGTCTCGGCCCGCGCAGCGCGCAAGGCCCCCCAGGAGGAGCAGTCGTGAGCACCCCCGAGAACCCGACCCCGGCGCCGGCCGCCTCCGGTCCCACCGCACCGGCCGCGGACCAGGCCGCCCTGCCGGCCGACCTGCAGGACGAGCGGCTCATCGCGAGCCAGGGCGTCGGCGGGTGGGCGTCGGCCCAGTGGGGCCGGCTGCGCAGCGGCGACCTCGGCTCGCTGCCGGTCGTCGTCGGCCTCGTCCTCATCTGGGGCGTCTTCTACGCCCTCAACCCGGCGTTCCTGTCGAGCCGCAACCTCGTCAACCTCACCCTCCAGATGGTCGCCGTCGGGACGATCGCGATCGGCGTCGTCCTCGTGCTCCTCCTCGGCGAGATCGACCTGTCGATCGGCTCGATGTCCGGCCTCGCGGCCGCCATCGTCGCGGTGATGTTCGTCGGCAAGGGCGTCCACGTCGTCGTCGCCGTGCTCGCCGCGCTCGGCGCCGGGGCGCTCGTGGGGCTGGTCTACGGCACCCTGTTCAACCGCTTCGGCGTGCCGAGCTTCGTCATCACCCTCGCCGGGCTGCTCGCCCTCCTCGGCCTCCAGCTGCGCGTCCTCGGCAACCAGGGCACGATCAACCTGCCCTTCGAGTCGGCGCTCGTGCGCTTCGCGTCGCAGCAGTTCCTCCCCGCGTGGCTCGCGTACGTGCTCGCCCTCCTCGCCCCGGCCATCTACGCCATCGCCGCGATCCGCCGCAACGCCCGCCGCGCCGAGGCCGGCCTGTCGACGGTCCCGGTCACCCGGCTCGCGCTGCGGGCCGGAGGCCTCGCGGCCGTCCTCGTCGTCGTCGTCGTCCTGCTCAACCGCGACCGCGGCGTGTCGTACATGTTCCTCACCTTCCTGCTCCTCGTCGTCGTCATGGACCTGTTCATCCGCCGCACGACGTGGGGTCGCTCGGTCCTCGCCATCGGCGGCAACGTCGAGGCGGCGCGCCGGGCCGGCATCAACGTCAAGCGGATCTACCTGTCCGTCTTCGCGCTGTGCTCGACCTTCGCGGCGCTCGGCGGCATCTTCGCGGCATCCCGGCTCGCCTCCGCGAACCAGAGCAGCGGCGGTGCCGACACCAACCTCAACGCCATCGCGGCCGCGGTCATCGGCGGCACGAGCCTGTTCGGTGGGCGCGGGTCGGCCTACTCGGCGCTGCTCGGCATCCTCGTCATCCAGTCGATCTCGAACGGCCTGGACCTGCTCGCCGTCGAGTCGAACGTCAAGTTCATGGTGACCGGCGCCGTCCTCCTGCTCGCCGTCATCATCGACAGCCTGAGCCGCCGCAGCCGTGCGGCCCACGGCCGGGCCTGACGACCCGGGCCGACACCCGGCATCCGGTCGGGGCCACCGCGCGTAGCATCGCGGGGTGGCCCTGACCGATCTCTCGCGCTGCTCCGCCGCCTCCCGCCACCGCGGCGACCCCCAGGCCGGCTCCGCCCCCGTCGCCTCCCGCTGGCTGCTCATCGAGCACCAGGGGCCGTGGTCGAAGAAGCCGCTCACGACGCCACCCCTGAGCGGGCCGATCGGCGCCGCGGTCGAGAAGGCCTGCGCGTCGCACGGGGGCCGCGCGCTCCTCGTGCGGCGTCCCGGCCGGCGCCTGCCGGGCGAGGACGAGGACCCCCGCTCGTGGTACGCGATCGACACGATCCGCCGCACGAGGGTCCGGGGCACGTGGCGCACCGCCGAGGACCTCCTCGGCGCGGCGCACGCCCTCGGGGTCCGGCTCTCGGCGAGCGACGAGGACGCCGACCCGATGGTGCTCGTGTGCACCCACGGCACACGTGACGCGTGCTGTGCCGTGCGCGGGCGGCCGATCGTCGCCACCCTCGCCCGCGCGCTGCCCGACGAGGTGTGGGAGTGCACGCACCTCGGCGGCCACCGGTTCGCCGGCACCCTGCTCTCCCTGCCCGACGGTGCGTGCTTCGGCCGGCTCGACCCCGACACCGCGGTGCGGGTCGTCACCGCCCACCGCGCCGGCCGGTCGGAGGCTGCCTCGCTGCGCGGCACGACCCGCTGGGAGCCCGCGGTGCAGGCGGCGCTCGTCGCCGTCCTCGGCAGGTACGGCCCCGCCTCGGTCGACGACGTCGTCCCCGGAGCGACCGACACCGACGGCGACCACACCCGCGTCGAGGTGCTCGGCAGCGGGCCCGTCCCGGACACCGTCGTCGTCGACGTCGTGCGCGAGGCCCTGCCCGACGCGCCGCTCAGCTGCGGCGACGTCCCGAAGGCGCACGTCGCCTACCGCACGACGATCCGGGGCTGACCCCGTCGGCGGGTGGGCGGCCGGTGACCTCAGCCCCCGCCGCCGGATGCCGGCGTCGCGCCGACGGCGTCCGGCACACCGACCGTCGTCAGCAGGCCGTCGGCCGTGCAGGTGCGCCCCGGGTCGGCCTCGCGGCGGTCGATCCGCCGACCGTTGACGAGCGAGACGTCGTCGTAGGCCGGGCGCCCCACGATGACGTCGCGGAACCGGTACCGGGTCAGCGTTGCGAGCCGGCAGTCGGTGCCGAACGTGAGCACGTCGAACGCGGACGGCTGGCCGACGAGCTCCTCCCCGGCGGAGTCGGCGAGGAAGTGGGTCAGCGGCCCGCCGCCGGTGAAGGTCCCGGCCTGCACCCGGTTGCCCTCGAGGTCGACCGAGTGCATGTGCCCGTGGACGAGCACTCCACCCTCGACCTCCTGGACGGCCCACGGCTCGTGGCTCACGACGAGGTCGGCCGCCGGGCGCCCGGCGTACGCCGCGACGAACGCCTCGCGCGCGGGAACCTGCTTCGCCGGCGAGCCGGTGCCCGAGTCCCCGAACCACCGGGGGTCGTTGAAGCCCGCGATGCGCACCCCGCCGACCGTCACCTCGGCGTACCCACCCCCGGGGGGCTCGAGGAGCACGACGTTGGGCACCTGCGCCATCCGCTCGAGCACGGCGGTGTCGGTCGCGCTCGTCGCGTCGTGGTTGCCCCGGACGAACAGGTACGGCACCCCGACCGACTCGATGCCCTCGAAGATCCCGGCGGCCTCGCCCTCCTCGACGGTGCCGAAGTTGACGAGGTCACCCGCGTCGACGACGAGGTCGATGCCCTCCTCCTCGACGACCGTGCGCATGAGGGGGTACTGGTTGCCGCCGTGGACGTCGCTCACGAGGAGCACCCGCAGCGAGGTGTCGGACTCCAGCGGCGCCACGGCGTACTTCTGCTGGAGGGCCGTCGAGAGGGCGATGACGTTGCGCAGGTAGGGCGTGACCTGCGTGGCCCGGGCCTCGACGTCGGAGAGGATGCCCTGGTTGCGCTGGAGCGTGCCGAGCACCCCCGTCGAGGTGAACGTCTCCTGCCGCTCCGGCTGGTACGTCGACCACAGCGACGCCGCGGTCGCTCCGGTTGCGAGGAGCCAGCCGACGGCGCCGGCGACGACGAGGGTGGCCGGCGGGCGCCGGCGGCGGAGCACGGCATCCGCCGCGAGGACCAGGACGACGACGAGGAGCCCGCCGACGGCGAACCGCAGGAGCACGTCGGCCGCGACCTCCCGGATGGCGGAACTCAGCTCCTCGGGTCCGGGCCGCAGCGTCGACAGGGTGACGCCGGGGCGGGACAGGACGTCGGCGATGCTCGCCTTGACCTGGGGGACGGTGCGGATGCCGGGCGCGACGCCGGCGAACCCGACCTCGAGGTCACCGAACGCCGTGGTCGCCACGATCCGCCCGGTGTGGAGCGGGTCGGGGTCGAGCGACACGGTCGCCCGGTAGTGGCGGGTCTCGGCGGTGGCGGGCACGACGGCCGTCGCCGAGACGCCGGCCGCGATGCACGCGAGGGTCAGCCCGACGACCGCCAGGCCCTGCCGCACCCGGCGGGGCCCGACCCGGTGTCCCGCCCACCACCACGTGCCGAGCGCCGTGACGAGCGGCCACCCGACGGTGAGGACGGCGACGACGCGCTCGTGGAGCCCGAACGAGGGGCCGCCGAGCCCGAGCCCGAGGGATGCGACGGATGCCGTGAGCACGGCCGCCGCCGGGCGTGCGACGCGGGACTCGAGCACCGGGGGGCCGCCCGGCCGCGCGGCGAACCACGGCCACAGGCCGAGCAGGAGGAAGGATGCCGTGGCGACCGCGGTGTGCGCCGCGGAGGACTCCGCGCGCGACGGGAGCGGCACGGCGGCGACGGCCAGGGTCGCGAGCCCCGCCGCGGCGAGCAGCCACCGGCCGGTGCGCCGGGCGGGCGACAGCGCCCAGGCCGTGACGACGTGGGCCACGCCGGTGACGACGAGGGCCGCCGTCATGACCCCGCGGTGGGGCGTCGCCGCCGCGGCGAGCGCGCTGATCGTCTCGGTGCGTGCGTCGAAGTCCGGCTGCAGCGCCGCGGCCCACGTCCAGCCGCCGACGAGCGCGACGACCGCGACCGTCGCGCTGAGCACGGCCGTGCGGGGCCGGCCGGTGGGCTGCGACATGCGACCAACCCTAGGTCGGGCCCGGGGCGGCGTCGTCCCTCCGCCCGCCTAGGGTTGGCCGCATGCCGTCCGCCGCCTCCCCGTTCGACACCCCCTTCGCGGGCGTGCTCCTCGACATGGACGGCACGCTCATCGACTCCATCGCCGCCGTCGAGCGGTCCTGGCTGCAGTGGTGCGCGGAGTTCGGGGTCGACCCGCTGCGGCTGCGCGGAATGCACGGCGTCACGGCGGCCAACGTCATCGCCGGGCTGCTCCCGCCGGACCGTCGCGCCGACGCCCACGCGCGGATCCGCGAGATCGAGGTCGCCGACGTCGAGGGGATCGTCGTGCTCCCCGGTGCCGCCGAGCTGCTCGGGGCGCTCGCCGACGGCAGGGTGCCGACGGCGATCGTCACCTCGGGGACGCGCGACCTCGCCGAGGCGCGGATCGCCGCGACGCGGCTGCCCCACCCGCCTGTCGTCGTCACGGCGTCGGACGTCGAGCGGGGCAAGCCGTTCCCGGACCCGTGGCTGCTCGGGGCACGCCTGCTCGACGTCGACCCGGCGGAGTGCCTCGTCGTCGAGGACTCGATGGCGGGCCTGCTCGCTGCCCGCGAGGCCGGCTGCCGCGGTCTCGTCGCCGTGACGAGCACGTCGACGCGCGAAGAGCTCGAGACGGTCGCCGACCTCGTCGTCGACGACCTGTCGAACCTGTCGACGGTCGTCGAGAGCGGCCACGTGCGGGTCGTCGGGGTCTAGGGTCGGTCCCCATGGATGCCGACGTCGTCGTCGTGGGTGCCGGCCTCGCCGGGCTCGTCGCCACGTGCGAGCTCGCGGATGCGGGCCGGTCGGTCGTGCTCCTCGACCAGGAGAGCGAGGCCAACCTCGGCGGCCAGGCGTGGTGGAGCTTCGGGGGGCTCTTCCTCGTCGACACGCCCGAGCAGCGCCGGATGGGCATCACCGACTCCTTCGACCTCGCCTGGCAGGACTGGGAGGGCACGGCCGGCTGGGACCGCCTCACCAACTCCGACGGCAGCCCCGGGCCCGACCACTGGGGCCGGCAGTGGGGGCAGGCCTACGTCGAGTGGGCTGCCGGCGAGAAGCGGGCCTGGCTGCGCGAGCGCGGCATCTCGTTCTTCCCGGTCGTCGGGTGGGCCGAACGCGGCGACGGCACGAGCGGTGGGCACGGCAACTCGGTGCCGCGCTTCCACATCCCGTGGGGCACCGGCACCGGCGTCGTCGCGCCCTTCGAGCAGCGGGTGCGCGCCCACATCGCCGCGGGCCGGGTGTTCTACCGGCCCCGGCACCGGGTCGACCAGCTCGTGCGCTCCGGCGCGGTCGTCACCGGGGTGCGGGGGGCGGTCCTCGCGCCCGACCCGTCCCCCCGGGGCGTCGCGAGCAACCGTGAGGTCACCGGCGAGTTCGAGTACGGCGGTCAGGCCGTCGTCGTCACGTCCGGCGGCATCGGGGGCAACCACGACCTCGTGCGCGCCAACTGGCCCGAGCGGCTCGGCACCCCGCCGCACGACCTGCTCACCGGCGTGCCGGCCTACGTCGACGGGCGGATGCTCGCCATCGCCGAGGCGGCGGGCGGCGCCGTCGTGAACCGCGACCGGATGTGGCACTACGTCGAGGGCGTGCGCAACTGGGACCCGGTCTGGCCCGGTCACGCCATCCGGATCCTGCCCGGGCCGAGCGCGATGTGGTTCGACGGCGCGGGCAACCGGCTGCCGGCCCCGTACCTCCCCGGCTTCGACACCCTGGGCACGCTGGACCACCTGCGGCACACCGGTTTCGACCACTCGTGGTTCATCCTCAACCGCTCGCTCGCCGGCAAGGAGTTCGCCCTCTCCGGCTCCGAGCAGAACCTCGACCTCACCGAGCGGCGGTACCGCGACGTGCTCCGGCGCCCGGTCCGGAGGGTGACCCCCTCGGTGCAGGCCTTCCTCGACCACGGTGAGGACTGGGTGACGGCCACGACGATCGGCGAGCTCGTCGCCGCCATGAACGCCCTCACCCCCGACGCGCCGCTCGACCCCCGGCACATCGAGCGCCAGGTCGTCGAGCGGGACCGCCAGGTCGACAACCGCTTCACCAAGGACGTCCAGGTCGCGGCGATCCGGGTCGCCCGCGGCTACCGCGGCGACCGGCTCACCAAGCGGGCCTTCCCCCTGCACCGCATCCTCGACCCGAAGCACGGCCCGCTCGTCGCCGTGCGGCTGCGGGTGCTCTCGCGCAAGACCCTCGGCGGCCTGCACACCGACCTGGCCGGCCGGGTCCTGGACCCCGCCGGCCACCCGGTGACCGGCCTGTACGCCGCGGGCGAGGTCGCCGGGTTCGGCGGTGGCGGCGTCCACGGCTACCGCGCCCTCGAGGGCACCTTCGTCGGCGGCTGCCTCTTCTCCGGCCGGGCGGCGGGGCGTGCCGTCGATGCCGCGCTGTGAGGCGCGGTGGTCTCGGCGAGTCCACGAACAGGCAGTCGACCGTGGCGGGCGGTCCGGGCTCGCGTGGGGGGCGACGCTCACGGGTGCACTGCATGTCCTGAGGAGCACCTCGGCGCGGTCAGGGCGGGAGCGCGGCGCGGTCAGGGCGAGAGCACAGCGCCGACGAGGCGTCAGAGGTACTGGCCGGTGCCCTCGGTGTGGGCCGGCTCGCCGTGCGGACGTGGGGCGTGCGTGGGGGTCGGGCCGCCCGCCGGGGGCACCCCCGGGTGGCTCGTGCCGGGTGGGAGGGCCCGCATCTGCTGGAGCTGCGCCTGTGCGGCCATCTGCTGGGCGACGAGCGCGGTCTGGATGCCGTGGAAGAGGCCTTCGAGCCAGCCGACGAGCTGCGCCTGCGCGATGCGCAGCTCGGCGTCGGACGGGGAGCCGTCCTTGAACGGCAGCGCGATGCGGTCGAGCTCCTCGACGAGCTCGGGGGCCAGCCCGTCCTTGAGCTCGCCGATCGAGCGCGCGTGGATCTCGGCGAGGCGGGCGCGGCCCTTCTCGTCGAGCGGGGCGCTGCGCACCTCGTCGAGGAGCTGCTTGATCATCGACCCGATCCGCATGACCTTCGCCGGCTGCTCGACGAGGTCGGCAGGGTTGGCCGAGCGCTCGCGGGCCGGCTCCCCCGGCTCGTCGCGGGTGTCGTCGTGGTGGGCGACGCCCATGCCGTCGGGCGTCACGACGACGAGCCGCTCGCCGTCGTTCGTGACCGTGGCGGGCACGGTGCGGCTCCCGGTCTCGTCGGGGTCCTGCTCGTGGCGGGGTTGGTCGCTCATGCCTCCCATCCTGCCCCACGGCATCCCAGGGCCGGCTTTCGGTGCATCCTCCGCGAGGATGCCGTGGAGCGCCCGCCGTCGAACGCTCGGTGCTCGAGAACGACGGCGGCCGAGGCGTCTCGTCCAGCCGTCATCCGACCGGGGTGGCCGTGACGACGATGTTGTCCCGATGGCTGCGCAACTGCGGGTTGTACTCCCCGCCGCAGGTGATGAGCACGAGCAGCGGGCGGCCGTCCCGGGCGAAGATCTCGTCGACGGGAAGGGCCTTCTTGACGATGGCCTCGCGACCCCTGACCTCGTACTCGTGCTCGGTGCCGTCGGCGGTGGTCACGGTCAGACGCATCCCCGGCTCCGCGCCGCGCAGCGAGGCCAGGGCCCCTGGCCCGTCCTCGCGCGTCGCGACGTGGCCGGCGATGACGGTGTTGCCACGGTCGTCCTCCGGAGCCGAGCCGTAGCGGTACCACCCGACACTCGTCGGCTCGGCCGGGATGACCATGGCGCCGTCCTCCTGCACGCCCACGTCGTCCACCGTCGCGTCGACGCCCAGGTCGGGGATGGCGATCCGGGCCGGAGGGCTCGCGGCGGAGGCGTCGAGGGAGGCGAGCGACGCGTCCCGCGCCGTGGCCCGGGGCAGGGTACGGGCCGTGCTCGAGGCGGGTTCCGTCACCGTCGGGGTGGGCGAGGCGGCCCGGACCTGCGACAGGTCGGCGCCGGAGGAGTCCCCCGGCTGGCCGAGGACCCAGAAGCCGAGTCCCACCAGCGCGGCCGCCGTCACCCCGGCAGCGGCGGCCGACGTCCTCCGCCATCCGCTCGCCGGGCTGTGCTCGACCATGTCCTGGTCCTCCGTCCTGTCCTCGGTCGTCGTGGTTCGGTGGTTCGGCAGCTCGACCGACCCCCCTCGAGACCGGGGGCCCGCACCTGGCGGGCCCCCGGTCTGTGCTGGGCGGTTCTTCCTCAGGCCCGCACCTGCCGGGCCCGCGCGGCCGACCCGGCGGCGACGAGCGCGCCGGCGAGGGCGATGCCACCGAGGGCCAGCGGGAGGCTGCTGCCGCCGACGTCGGCGGTGCCGGAGGGGACGCCGGAGGGTGAGCTGTGCAGCCCGTCGATCGTCTGGACGGCCACGTCGAGGTTGTCCTCCTCGAGGGAGCCCCACGCGTAGACGATCGTCGCGGAGCCCTCCTTGACGGTGACGTCGGCCGGCCCGATGACCGGGTCGGTCGTGCCGGCGGCAGCGACGGAGGCGGACACGGTGCCGGCGGCCAGGTCGGCCTTGGCCTCGTTGGGGTTGGTGAGGTTCTCGAACACGGGCTCGCCACCCGCGAGGACGTCGACCGCGGGGGCGGCCGCGGTGTGCCGCACGATGAGGCGACCCTCGCCGGCATCCACCTTGGACACGTCGTTCACGAACGGGGTGAGGACGGGCGTGCCCTCGGCGTTCAGGTGCGCGGCGACGGTGATGTTGGCGCCACCGGGGACCGTGACGTCGTTCGCCTCGATCGCCGGGTCCCCGGAGGGGTTGGCGTCCTTCGCGAAGACGGCGAGGTTGTAGGTCCCCTCGGGGATCGCGACGGGTTCGGTGATCGTGCCGGGCTCGAAGTCGGTGAGCAGCGCCTCCTCTTCGGTGTAGGTGTCGTCCGCGCTGGCGTAGACGTCGACCGTCAGGCCGGGGACTCCGTGGAAGACGACGACGGAGGCGTCGGTCGCAGCGGCGGCGGGCGTGGCGAAGACGACGAGCGGCAGTGCCGCGACGGTGAGGGCCGCGGCTCCCGCGAGGGCTGTACGCATGATGGGGTTCCCTTCAGGTGGAGTGGGTGTGTCAACACCACCTCTTCCGTCGAGGGGGACGCCCAGATGCGTATGTCGAAGGTTTGTCTACTGATGCCCTGCCGCGGCGAGTGCGCGGGCGGTCGTCCCGGCACGCGTGTCCGCCCTCACCGCAGGGCAGCGACGGGCTGCGTGGCGGGGCGGGGGTCCGGACCGCCGATGCGGCGCACCACGGGCTGTGCCACGACGGCCAGCACGGCAGCGCTCACGCCGGCACCGACGGTGACCGTGAACGCCCCCGGGTGCCCGTGCACGTCGGCGAGGCGGCCTGCCACTGCGGAGCCCACGGCGTACCCGATGCCGGTCGCGCCGGCGAGCAGCGTCATCGCCGCCCCGACCCGTTGCACGGGGGCGGACCGCTCGCCGAGCATGAAGACGCTGATCATGTAGGGCGCGACGACGAAGCCCAGCACGAGGACGACGACGAACAGCGTCGCCAGGGTGTCGGTGACGAGGAGCGGCAGCGAGAGCAGGGCGAGGCCGAGCGCGGCGACGAGCACGCGCGAGGCGTACGTGAAGCGGGGAGGGAGCGCGGCGACCGCCAGGCCCGCGACGACCGAGCCGACCCCGAGGGAGGCGTGCACCAGCCCCGCGACGCCCGCCTGCCCCGCGACGGTCGCGAGCACGGTCGTCCCGGTCTGGATCGAGCCGAAGACGACACCGATGAGCAGCTGCGCGACGAGGAGGACGACGAAGGCCGCGGTGAGGAGCCGGACGCCGGCGTGCGGTGCGGGGCGGTGGGCGTGGGTGAGGCGTGCGGTGTGGTGGAGCGCGAAGGCGCAGCCGAAGACCAGCAGGACCGACGCGGCGATGACGAGCGCCAGCTCGGGGCTCGCGACGACGACGAGGAGTCCGAGCAGGGCCGGGCCGAGGACGAACGACGCCTCGTCGGCGGCACCCTCGTACGAGAAGGCGGCCTCCATGAGGCGCGGCTGGTGGTGCGCCTGCTCGCGGGTGATCGGGCGCCAGCGCACCCGCGCCAGGGGGCCGATCTGCGGCATCGCGGCACCGGCAAGGCCGGCCGTGGCGACGACGAGCCACGGGACGACCTGCGCGTGCGCCAGCACGACGAGGGCGATGAGCCCGAGCCCGCCGAGCACCGACTGCACGAGCACGACCGAACGCTGCCCGACGCGGTCGGCGAGGGACCCGGCGACCGGTGCGCCGACGGCGTTCGCCACCGCGAGTGCGCCCGCCGCGCCGCCGCCGACGCCGTAGGAGCCGGTCGTGCCGGCCACGAGCAGGAGGGTCCCCATCTGGGCCATGGCCAGCGGCAGCCGGGCGACGAAGGCGACGGCGACGTAGAGGGGTCCCGCGAGGGAGAACAGTCGCCGGTAGGAGGCGATGGGGGACATGCGGGGCTCCTGGTCTGCGCCCGGGGAGGGCGGAGCGGGCGTGCGCCGAACCCGCCTCCAACGACGCACCAGGGACCCTGTGCACCGCACAGCCTAGCGGGTGCCACCGATGTGCCAGACTCACGCCGGTGAGCCCAGTTCGTGTCCGTCCGGTCGGGGGTGCGGCCGGCTGCCTCGTGATGATCCTCGTGTCGGTCGTGCTGTCGGTGCTGCTCACGCTGGGGCTCAACCTGCTCCTGCGCTGACGCGTGCCGGCCGGCCGCAGAACGACCGTGACGAGGCCCTCGGGGGAGTCTGCGGGGCGGGTCGCGCGCCGCGTCGCTCAGCGCGCGAGCACCTGGGCCGCGAGGGCCAGGGCCGCGGGGACGGCCTGCACCCACAGGATGCGCCGGCTGGCGGTGACGGCCCCGAACACCCCGGCGACGACGACACAGCCGAGGGTGAAGGCGGCGAACGCGAACCGGTGCTCCTCCGGCCCGACGAGGGCGAGGAGCAGGCCCGCGACGAGGAAGCCGTTGTACAGGCCCTGGTTCGCGGCGAGGACCGTCGTCTGGGCGGCCAGCTCGCGGGTCGTCCCGAACGCGGCCCGTCCCCGAGGGGTGTTCCACAGGGCCATCTCGAGGATGACGATGTAGACGTGGATGAGCGCCACGAGGGCGGTGAGCACCGTGGCGGCGGTCGTCATGGTGGGTGTCTACCGCACGGGGGAGGGTCCCGTCACGGGTGACGGCGCCGCAGCGCCGCCGCATCGCCGCGCCGGCTCCTGCCGGTTCGCGCCGGTGGCGCGCGCGTGCGCGCCGGGGTGCGCGGGTGTGCGGGGTGACGGCGCCGCGCACGGGTGGGTCAGGTCGTGAGCAGGATCTTCCCGACGTGTGCGCTCGCCTCGAGCTCGCGGTGGGCGTGCGCGGCATCCGCGAGGGGGTGCCGCGACTGGACGACGGGGCGGACCCGGCCGGCCGCGAGGAGCGGCCACACGTGCTCGCGGACCGCGGCGACGATCGTCGCCTTCTCCGCGACGGGTCGTGCGCGCAGCGAGGTGGCGATGACCGCACCGCGCTTGCGCAGCAGGGTCGCGATGTCGAGCTCGGCCCGGGTGCCGCCCTGCATCCCGATGATGACGAGGCGACCGTTCGTCGCGAGGACGTCGACGTTGCGGGCGAGGTACTTCGCCCCCATGTTGTCGAGGACGACGTCGGCGCCTCGCCCGTCGGTCGCGGCCCTGACCCGCTCGACGAAGTCCTCCTGGCGGTAGTTGACGAGCACCTCGGCGCCGAGCCCCCGGCACGCCTCGAGCTTCTCTGCCGAGCCCGCGGTCACCGCCACGCGCGCGCCGACCTCGTGCCCGAGCTGGATCGCCATCGTCCCGATCCCGGACGACCCACCGTGCACGAGCAGTGTCTCGCCGGGCTGGAGGTTCGCGGTGAGGAAGACGTTGGACCACACCGTGCACACGACCTCCGGCAGGGCGGCCGCGTCGACGAGCGAGACCCCCTCCGGCACGGGCAGCAGCTGGCCCGCGGGGACCCGGACCTGCTCGGCGTACCCGCCGCCGGCGAGGAGCGCGCACACCTCGTCGCCGACCGACCAGCCCTCGACCCCCTCGCCGAGCCGCGCGACCGTCCCGCTCACCTCGAGCCCCGGGACGTCCGGCTCCCCGGGCGGTGGCGGGTAGTGCCCCTGGCGCTGCAGCACGTCGGCGCGGTTGACCCCGGCCGCGGCGACGCGCACGAGCACCTCTCCGGCGCGGGGCAGCGGGGTGGCGACGTCGGCGAGGACGAGCGCGTCGGGCCCACCGAACTCCGGGATCGTGATGGCCTTCATGGCGCCACCGTATGCCGTGCGCGAGGTTTCCTCAGCGGCGACGGAGCGCAGCGCCGACGCCCACCGCCGTCACCACGAGCGCTGCCGCACCGAGCGAGCGCCGGAAGGGGTTGACCCCGCGGGCGAGCTCGTCAGTACCCCACCACGTCGAGGCGACGACGGTGGCCAGGCCGGCGGCCGACCGCAGCCGCGAGCCCCGGGGGGCCACGACGGTCGCGACGGCGGCCGCCTGCGAGAGCAGCGAGGGGAGGTTGGGGGCCTGCCACACGACGACCTCGCCGGACTCGCGGCTGAGCAGCGCCCACCCGACCGGGTCCTCGCGGATGCCGGGTGTCACGGTCGCGGGCGGGCTCGTCGTCGTGGTCCTCACGTCACCACCGTAGGCGCGCAGGAGGCATCGGAGGGGCGGGCGAACCGGCCGGTCACCAGACCCCGACAGCGGCCGTCGCGGTCCTACGGTGGGTCGATCCCCACGCCCTGACCACGATGGAGGCTCACATGTCGATCGAACGCCGCACACTGCTCAAGGGAGGCGCCGCCGTCGCCGGTGGTGCCGTGCTCGCCGGCCCGTTCCAGGGGCTGGTCGCCGGTCCGGCCGCCGGTTTGGGCGCCCCGGCGTTCCGGGGGCTGCGCCCCATCCCCGACGAGCGTGACGGGAAGGTCCGCCTCCACCTCCCGGAGGGCTTCCGGTACCGCTCGTTCCACGACACGGACACCGCCGCCGACGAAAAGGTCGTCCTCGACGACGGCACCGTGCTGCCCGGCCGGCACGACGGCATGGCCGCCTTCCCCGGGGCCGACGGGCGGGTGACGCTCGTGCGCAACCACGAGGTCAACAACCCGGGACCGGCCTTCGGCCCGACCGGCGACCACACCTACGACGAGGAAGCCAAGGGTGGCTGCACGGTCATCGACGTCTCCCTGCACGGCGAGGTCGAGGAGGCCTGGACCGGCATCAACGGCACGATGATGAACTGCTCGGGCGGGCCGATGCCGTGGGGCACGTGGGTCACCTGCGAGGAGACGGTCAACGGTCCGGACGTCGGCGCCGACTTCACGGGCGTCTCGAACGTCCCGTTGACCAAGCCGCACGGCTACATCTTCGAGGTGCCGACGACGGGCCGCGCCGATGGTGAGCCGATCACCCGCGCCGGACGCTTCGCCCACGAGTCGGTCGCGTTCGACCCGCGGGGCGGCGCCCTCTACCTCAGCGAGGACAACTTCGCCTTCCCGTCGGGCTTCTACCGCTACACCCCGCGCACCTCGCCGATGAGGACCGGCCGGCTCGACAACGACGGGCACCTGCAGATGCTCAAGGTCAAGGGGGTCGACAACGCCCACCTCGAGGCGGCGCAGAAGAAGGGCACCAGGTACCACGTGGAGTGGGTCGACATCGACGACCCGGACCCGACCTTCGACCACACGCCCGGCCAGCCCGCGCCCACGACGAACGACGAGGCGATCACGTACGTCGGTGACCAGGGGCGCGCCCGGGGCGCAGCCGGGTTCTCGCGGCTCGAGGGCACGGTCTTCCACAACGGCGTCGTCTACTTCACCTCCACGCAGGGTGGCGGTGCGGCGATGACCGGGCCGAACAACAGCAGCGGCTACGGCAACGGCTTCGGCCAGGTCTGGGGCTACGACACCAGGTCCGAGACGCTCTTCCTCGTCTACCAGTCGCCGGGCAAGGAGACCTTCGACTTCCCGGACAACATCACCTCGAGCCGCCGCGGCACCCTCGTCGTGTGCGAGGACAGCACGGGCGACAACTACCTGCGTGGCCTGTCGCGGGGCGGGCAGCTGTGGGACATCGCGCTCAACCGGCTGCGTCGGGCGAGCGACGGCGCCCCGCGCTTCGGCGAGGAGTTCGCCGGGTCGACGTTCAGCCCCGACGGGCACACGCTGTTCGTCAACATCCAGGCGAGCGCCGGGCTGACCTTCGCGATCTGGGGCCCGTGGGAGCGCATCGGCGTGTGACCCCGGCCGCCCAGCGGCAGGTCGAGAGTGGAGAACACGCCGAGTCCGCGAAGAGACACCGGCGTGTTCTCTGCTCTCGACCTCTGCATTCGCGACCGGGCGGGTGTGGCGGCGGCTCAGGGTTCGGCGCGCGCCTCGCGGCGGGCGGCGCCCATGATCGTGGGGAACCCCTTGGCCCCGATCACCGCCCCGGCCGCGAAGACCCCACCCATGAGCGCCCCGGCCACGCCGGGTGAGCAGGCGTCGGCCCCCGCGATGTACAGCCCGTCCACCTCCGTCGTGGCCGGGACGAGGTGGTCCCTGATCCGCTGCGGGGTCGCGGCGAGACCGTAGATGCCGCCCTCGCGGTGCCCGGTGAAGCCCTCGACGGTGAGGGGGGTGGAGAGCTCGCTGAAGACGACGAGGTCGCGGAACCCCGGGTGGTGGCGCTCGACGACGTCGAGCAGGCCCTCGCCGATCCGCGTCTTGAGGTCCTCGTAGGCCGGTCCGCGCCGCATCCACGCCTCGTCACGCCACGGTGCGAAGGCGCCGTACCCGACGAACGCGATGACCTCGGCGGTGTGGCGGTGCGCCTCCGAATCCTTGAGCGACGGGAACGACAGGTACGCGCCGGGTGGCCGACCCTCGAGGACGTCGCCCCACCGGGCGCGGACGTCGTCGTGGTCGAAGGAGTCGAAGTACCAGTGGTTGGCCCCGGTGAAGCCGAGCGTGGCCGGTGAGTCACGCAGGCCGAGGTACAGGGTGACGGTGGAGGCCGACGGCTCCGCCGCGGCGACCGCCGCGGTGAGCCGCGGTGCCCTCCCGGCAGGCAGCAGGCGGGTCGCCGTCGTGTGCGCCCCGGCATCCGAGATCACGACCGGGGCGTGGAACGTCGTGTGCCGGGGACCGCGTCCCTTCTTGTAGCTCACCGACACCCCGGTGACCCGGCCGCGCTCGACGAGGATCTCCTCGACCGTGTGGTCGACGAGGCACGCCCCACCGCGCGACTCGATGACCTCCTTGGCGCCGTCGGCGATCGTCCGCGAGGTGCCCACGGGGTACCAGCCACCGTGGAGGTAGTGCTGCACGACGAGGGCGTGCACCGAGAAGGCGCTGCGCGACGGGGGCAGCCCGTAGTCGCCCCACTGCGACGCGAGGACGGCCCGCAGGCGGGGGTCGGTGAGGTGCTGCTCGAGGTAGTCCTGCGTCGTCATGAGTGCCAGGCCGCGGTCCCTGAGCCCGGCCAGCCCCATGCCCGCCCGCAGCACGCCGGGGGCGGACCAGCGGTAGGTCTCCCGCCCGTACCAGTCGGAGGCCCGGCGCACGTCGGAGAAGTACCGGGCGATCCCCTCGGCCTCGTCCGGGAACGCCGCGACGAGGGCAGCGGCGTACTCGCGGGGGTCGCTCGGCACCTCGAAGGTCAGGTCCGGGTAGTGGAACACCTCGAGCACGTGGGGCATCTGCTGCCACTTCACCCCGCCCCCGGTGACGAGGTCGAACAGCCCGCGCAGGGTGCTGCCCTGTCGCAGGCCCCCGAGGTAGTGGATGCCGACGTCCCAGTGGAAGCCCTTGCGCTGGAAGGTGTGCGTGAAGCCGCCGAGCTTGAAGTGGGACTCCAGCACGAGGACCCGCTTGCCCTCGAGCCTCGCCAGGATGCCGGCCGCCGCGAGGCCGCCGATGCCCGAACCGACGACGATGACGTCGTACTCCTGCGTCACGTCCATGGTGCGCTCCGCTCAGCCGTGCAGTGCTCGCAGCCTAGCGAGGGGGTGTGCGGCGGAGCGGCGTGCTGTGAGCAGTTCGTGGGTCAGCGAGCCGCTCGACCCAGCCGGGCGCTGAGGCTGTTCGCCGCGCGCCCGACCGCAGCGACGAGCGCGGCGGCCGTGACGGCATCCACGTCGTCCTTCGGGTACGTCACGGCGACCCCCGCGACCGGGTAGTCGTTGTGGTCGAGCACGGCGACGGCCACCGAGCCGAGGCCGGGCGTGACGAGCCCGTCCTCGACGGCGTGGCCGCGCTGGCGAACCGCCTGCAGCTGCGAACGGAGCCGGGTCGTGGATGCCGGCCCGCGCCCGTCGCGCTGCACGAGGGCGGTGCGGTCGGGGTACAGCGCGCGGACCTGCGCGGGAGGCAGTGCGGCGAGCATCGCGAGCCCGGATGCCGTGAGCACGGCCGGCAGGCGGACCCCGACGTCGGTGACGAGGAGCGGCCGCCCGGGGGCGCGCTGCTCGATGACGTAGAGGACGTCGCGCCCGTGGAGCACGGCGAGGTGGGCGTTGTGGCCGGTCTGGTCGACGAGTCGGTCCATGACCGAGCGGGCCATCCGCTCGAGCGGGGCCTGGCGCTGGTAGGCCGAGCCCAGCTCGTACGACGCGAGTCCGAGGCCGTAGCGGCGCTCCTCGGGCAGGTGGCGCACGAAGCCGCGCTCGACGAGCACTGCGAGCAGGTGGTAGACGCTGGAGCGCGGGAGGCCGAGGTCGCGGGCGATGGCCGCCGCGGGCACCGGCTCCCCGCGCCGGGCGATGAGCGACAGCACGTCGAGGGCGTGCCCGGCCGCCGGGGCGTTCGACATCAGCCCTCCTCGGCGTCGAGGACGAGCAGGATGCGGCGCAGGGTCGCCCGGTCGCGAGCGGTCAGCCGGCCGAAGAGCGCCTCGGCGTCGGCCCGCCGGGCCGCGTCGACCTCCGCGACGAGGCGGCGACCGGATGCCGTGAGCGTCAGCACCATGGCGCGGCGGTCGCCCGGGTCGGGGTGGCGGCGCACGAGTCCGCGGTCCTCGAGGGCGTCGAGCACGTCCGTGACCGACCGGGGTGCGACCCGCAGGTGGCCGGCGAGCTCGCCGGGTCGGATCCCGTCGTGGCGGGCGACGGTGCGCAGCGCGCGCGCCTGGTGGGGTGCGAGGTCCCAGGGAGCCACGACCTGCGCGCCGCGCTGGCGAAGCCCCCGGGCGACCCGCACAATGAGGTCGCCGAGATCCGGTTCGCCGGGGCTGTCGCGGGTACCCGAGGGGCCGGAGAGAGGCATGAGGGAATGGTAGGGCGTCGTCCTGTGTTGGGCTCATTGTGAGGTTACCTCATGATTTCTGAGGCGCGAGGAGATGCCGGTGACGGTACGCCCCACTGACTACCCGGATGCGGCTGCGCCGGCGGGCGCGGCGCCCCCGCCCACCGAGCCGGTTCTCACCGGCCGCGGTGGGAAGGGTGGTGGTGCGATGACGATCGACCCCCGCGACCGCGTACAGCTCGCCGAGGCCCCGGTGCCGCTGTCCCGGGTGCTTGCCCTCTTCCGGCCCCACCGGGTGCGGGTCGCCGTCGTGATGGCGCTCATCGTCGCCTCGAGCATCGTGGCGCTGGCCCAGCCGTTCCTCGTCCGCGAGGCGGTCGACGTCGCGATCCCCGAGCAGGACGTGCGCCTCCTGCTCCTGACCGTCGGGGGGATGGTCGCGGTCGCCGCCGTGACCCAGCTGCTCGGGGTGGTGCAGACCTGGCTGTCCACGGAGGTCGGCCAACGGGTCATGCACGAGCTGCGCACCGCGGTCTTCACCCACCTCCAGCGCCAGTCGCTCGGCTTCTTCACCCGCACCCGGGCCGGCGAGGTCCAGTCCCGGCTCACGAACGACGTCAACGGCATGCAGGGGGTCGTGACGTCGACCGCCACGACCATCGCCGCCAACCTGACGACCGCCGTCGCGACCTTCGTGGCCATGCTCGCCCTCTCGTGGCGGCTGTCGCTGCTCTCGCTCCTCGTCATCCCGCCGGCCTTGTGGCTCACCCGCAGGGTGGCGCTCGTCCGCCGGGCCATCAAGGCCGCACAGCAACGGCACCTCGCGGACCTCAACCACCAGATCCAGGAGGGGCTCTCCGTGAGCGGCGTGCGCCTCGCGAAGACCCTCGGCACGAGCGAGCGCACGGCGGAGCACTTCGAGGCGACGTCGCACGACCTCGTCCACCTCGAGCTGCGCTCCCAGCTGGCCGGTCGGTGGCGGATGGCGACCATGCAGATCGTCTTCGCCGTCATCCCGGCCCTCATCTACCTCGCCGCGGGGCTGCCGGCGACCTCGGGCGGCATGACGATCGGTACCCTCGTCGCGTTCACGACCCTGCAGGCCGGCATCTTCCGCCCGCTCCTCGGCCTGCTCAACATGGGGGCCCAGTGGGTGGCGTCGATGGCGCTGTTCTCCCGGGTCTTCGAGTACCTCGACCTCGAGCCCGACCTCCCGGTGCCGACCCGGCCGGTGGCGCTCGACCCCGCGCGGGTCCGCGGTGACGTCCGGCTCGAGGGCGTCACGCTGCGCTACACCGGCGCCGACCACGACGCGGTCCACGACCTCTCGCTCGACGTCCCGGCGGGGTCCACCCTCGCGCTCGTCGGGCCGACCGGCTCCGGAAAGTCCACCGTCGCGTCGATGCTCGTCCGCCTCCAGGACCCGGATGCGGGGCGGGTGACCATCGACGGCATCGACGTGCGTGACCTGGAGCAGCCCGTGCTCGCATCGGTCGTCGGCATCGTGTCCCAGGAGAGCTACCTCGTGCACACCACGGTGCGCGAGAACCTGTTGCTCGCCCGACCCGACGCGCCGGAGGCGGAGCTCTGGCGGGCGTTGGCGGCCGCGCAGGTGGCGGACCTCGTCGCGTCGCTGCCCGACGGCCTCGACACGGTCGTCGGCGCGCGGGGCTTCCGGTTCTCCGGCGGTGAGCAGCAGCGACTCGCGGTGGCGCGCACCATCCTGCGCGACCCGCCCGTGCTCGTGCTCGACGAGGCGACGAGCGCCCTCGACACCCGTACCGAGCGCAGCCTCCAACGGGCGCTCGACGAGCTGGCCCAGGGGAGGACGACGATCACCATCGCCCACCGGCTGTCGACCGTGCGCGACGCCGACCGGATCGCGGTGCTGGAGCGCGGCCGGCTCGTCGAGTCAGGCACGCACGACGAGCTCGTCTCCGCGGGCGGGCGCTACGCGGAGCTCGTCGCCGTGGGGGAGCCCGTGCAGGCGCCGGTGGGGTGACGCCGGAGGGGATGCCGGGGGCGCGGCGGGGTGCGCTCGTGGCACCCCACCGCGCGTGGCGACGCACCGCAGGATGCCGGCGCACGGGACGGGGGAGAGCCACACCGTCTCGCACCCGAGACGGAATGCCGTCCTCGCCCCTGCCGCCGGCGTCCGGCGAGCGCTCCAATGGACGACATGAGCAGCGCAGCCACCACCCCCGGCTCCTCGCCGGGCCCGTCGCGGGGCATGCCCCCGGTCTACGCCGGGTCCGACCCGGCCGGTGCCCAGCGAGCCGACCTCGCGCGCGGCTCCGAGCCCGCCCCGGATGCCGTCCCGGGCCTCGAGCCGGTCACCGTGGGCGTCGGCCCCCTGACGATCGACGACGTCGTCCGGGTCGCCCGGCACGGCGCACCGGTCCGCCTGGCCGAGGACTCCCTCGCCGAGGTCCGGCGCACCCGCGAGGTCATCCGCGGGCTCGCCGACGACAGCGAGCCCCACTACGGCGTCTCGACCGGCTTCGGAGCCCTCGCGACCCGACACATCCCGGTCGACATGCGCCGCCAGCTGCAGCGCTCGCTCGTCCGGTCGCACGCCGCCGGCTCCGGCCCCGAGGTCGAGCGCGAGGTCGTGCGGGCCCTCATGCTGCTGCGCATCTCCACCCTCGCAACCGGGCGCACCGGCATCCGGGAGGAGACCCTGACCACCTACGTGGCCATGCTCGACGCGGGCATCACCCCGGTCGTCCACGAGTACGGCTCGCTCGGCTGCTCCGGTGACCTCGCCCCCCTCTCGCACTGCGCGCTCGCCCTCATGGGCGAGGGCCTCGTGCGCGACGCGAACGGCGAGCGGATGCCGGCCGCCGACGCCCTGGCCGCGGCCGGCATCCGGCCCGTCGAGCTCGAGGAGAAGGAGGGCCTGGCCCTCATCAACGGCACCGACGGCATGCTCGGGATGCTGTGCCTGGCCATCCACGACCTGCGCGAGCTGCTCGTCGTCGCGGACGTCGCCGCCGCGATGAGCGTCGAGGGACTGCTCGGCACCGACGACGTCTTCGCCGCCGACCTGCACGCGCTGCGCCCCCAGCCGGGGCAGGCCGTCTCGGCGGCCAACATCCGAAAGGTGATGGCGCACAGCGGCATCCGCGAAAGTCACCGCACCGAGGCGTGTACCCGCGTCCAGGACGCCTACTCGCTGCGCTGCGCCCCCGTCGTCGCCGGCGGGGCCCGCGACACCCTCGACCACGCCGTGCGGGTCGCCGGCTGGGAGCTCGCGTCGGCCGTCGACAACCCCGTCGTCACGCTCGACGGCCGGGTCGAGAGCAACGGCAACTTCCACGGCGCACCGGTCGCCTACGTGCTCGACTTCCTCGCCATCGTCGCGGCCGACGTGGCCTCGATGTCCGAGCGGCGCACCGACCGGTTCCTCGACACGGCGCGCAACCACGGACTGCCGCCCTTCCTCGCCGACGACCCCGGTGTCGACAGCGGCCACATGATCGCGCAGTACACCCAGGCCGCGATCGTCTCGGAGATGAAGCGGCTGGCCGCCCCGGCATCCGTCGACTCGATCCCGAGCTCGGCCATGCAGGAGGACCACGTGTCGATGGGCTGGTCCGCCGCCCGCAAGCTGCGGCGCGCCGTCGACGGTCTCGCGCGTGTGCTGGCCGTCGAGGTGCTCACCGCCGCGCGCGGCATCCAGCTGCGGGCGCCGGAGGCCCCCGCGCCCGCCACCGCCGCCGTCGTCGCCGTCCTCACCGCCGCGGATGCCGGCCGGCCGGGTCCGGACCGCTGGCTCGCCCCCGAGATCGAGACCGCCCACCGGCTCGTGCTCGACGGCAGCATCCGCCGCGCCGCCGAGTCCGAGGCCGGACCCCTCACCTGACGCCCCGCCCCGCCCGCCCACCCGGCCTTGGGTGCTGAAGTGGTCGCCAGGGCAGCCGTTTCAGCACCCACCGCGAAGAGAACCACAAGGAGAACCGACATGGACGGCGCCCGCCCCGTGCGCAGCCCCCGCGGCACCACCCTGACCGCCCGCCAGTGGTCGACCGAGGCCCCGCTGCGGATGCTCATGAACAACCTCGACCCCGAGGTCGCCGAACGGCCGGACGACCTCGTCGTCTACGGCGGCACCGGTCGGGCGGCTCGGGACTGGCGCTCGTTCGACGCGATGGTGCGCACCCTGACGACGCTCAAGGCCGACGAGACGATGCTCGTGCAGTCGGGCCGACCGGTCGGGGTCATGCAGACCCACGAGTGGGCCCCTCGGGTGCTCATCGCCAACTCCAACCTCGTCGGCGACTGGGCGACCTGGCCCGAGTTCCGCCGGCTCGAGCACCTCGGGCTCACGATGTACGGCCAGATGACGGCCGGGTCGTGGATCTACATCGGAACCCAGGGCATCGTCCAGGGCACCTACGAGACCTTCGCGGCGGTCGCCGAGAAGCGTTTCGGCGGCACCTTGGCCGGCACGCTCACCCTCACCGGCGGGTGCGGCGGGATGGGTGGCGCACAGCCGCTCGCGGTCACCCTCAACGGCGGGGTCTGCCTCATCGTCGACGTCGACCCGGCCCGTCTGCACCGCCGGGTCGAGCACCGCTACCTCGACGAGGTCGCCGACGGTCTCGACGACGCCGTCGAGAAGGCCCTACGGGCCAAGGAGGAGCGTCGGGCCTGGTCGATCGGGGTCGTCGGCAATGCGGCCGAGGTGTTCCCCGAGCTGCTCCGCCGCGGGGTGGCGATCGACGTCGTCACCGACCAGACCTCGGCACACGACCCGCTGAGCTACCTGCCCGAGGGCGTCGCGCTCGAGGAGTGGGCCGACTACGCCGAGCGCAAGCCCGAGGAGTTCACCGACCGGGCCCGGGCCTCGATGGCCAGGCACGTTCAGGCCATGGTCGAGTTCCAGGACGCCGGCGCCGAGGTGTTCGACTACGGCAACTCGATCCGCGACGAGGCCCGGCAGGGCGGCTACGACCGGGCGTTCGAGTTCCCGGGCTTCGTGCCGGCCTACATCCGGCCGCTCTTCTGCGAGGGCAAGGGCCCGTTCCGCTGGGCCGCGCTCTCGGGCGACCCCCGGGACATCGCCGCCACGGACCGGGCCGTGCTCGACCTCTTCCCCGACAACGACCGCCTCCACAAGTGGGTCCGCGGGGCGCAGGAGCGCATCGCCTTCCAGGGCCTGCCGGCCCGGATCTGCTGGCTCGGTCAGGGCGAGCGCGACAAGGCCGGCCTGGCGTTCAACGACCTCGTGCGCACCGGCGCGGTGCAGGCGCCGATCGTCATCGGCCGCGACCACCTCGACACGGGCTCGGTCGCGAGCCCCTACCGCGAGACCGAGTCGATGCTCGACGGCTCCGACGCGATCGCCGACTGGCCGCTGCTCAACGCACTCGTCAACACGGCATCCGGCGCGAGCTGGGTCTCGATCCACCACGGCGGCGGGGTCGGCATCGGGCGCTCGCTGCACGCCGGGCAGGTCTCGCTCGCCGACGGCACCGACCTCGCGGCGCAGAAGCTCGAGCGGGTGCTGACGAACGACCCGGCGATGGGCGTCATCCGGCACGTCGACGCGGGGTACGAGGTCGCCGAGCGCACCGCGCAGGAGCAGGGCGTCCGCATCCCGATGCGCGAGGCCTGACCGCCCCGCAGCCAAGCCCCGCCACACCCCACCCCGACCTCGTGCGACTTGGGTGCGGTTCTCCCGGCGATCCAGGCCGGGAACCGCGCCCAAGTCGCACGAGGTCGGTGAGCGGGGAGGGTCAGGAGGGGTCGGTGACGTCCGCGACGTCGGCGCCGAGGGCGTCCATCGCCTCGTTCGCGTCGACCGTCGCCGCCACGCCGTGCGCCCCCGCGCCGATCGACACGGATCCCCGGGCCGCCAGCGTGGCGTCGGCGAGCACCGGCCACGCCGTGCTCGACCCGAACGGCGTGATCGTGCCCCGCTCGTACCCGGTCACCTCGAGCGCGGTGGCGGCGTCCGGCATCGACACGCGGTTGACTCCCAGGTACGCCCGCAGCTTCGGCCACGAGATCTCGCGGTCGCCGGGTACGAGCACGAAGAGGAAGCTCCCCTCACCGAGCCGCACGACGAGCGTCTTGACGATGTCGCGCGGCTCGACCCCGCGCGCCGCCGCCGCCTCGGCGAGCGACCCGACCCGACCGTGCCGGGTCACCGTGAAGGCCAGCCCGGATGCCGTCAGCGCGCCGAGCGCCCGCGCCTCACCCCCGGTGCCGCCGCCACCTCCGCTGGCTCCGCCGGTCGAGCCGGTCCCGCCGGCTCCGCTGGTCGAGCCGGTCCCGCCGGTTCCGCCGGCGCCGCTGGTCGAGCCGGTCCCGCCGGTTCCGCTGGCGCCGCCGCCAGCTCCCCCCGCCCCGTCGCCCGCTGTTCCGCCCGTCGTCATGCCGCCAGCGTAGGGGCCGGTGTCCAAGGTCTGGCACCCGAGACAATCTGCCGGTCCGTTCTCCCCCGGCGGGCCCCTGCGGTTGGTCCAATGGACCCATGTCCACGACGTCGAGCCGAGGCGGGGCAGCAGACGCCGCCAACCCCGCTGCCAGCGGCTTCCGACGGATGTGGCACGACCTCGAGGCGATCGGCCTCGACCCCGGCACGGGTGGCTACAAGCGCCTGGCGTGGACCCGCGAGGACAGCGACCTGCGCGAGTGGTTCGCCGGCCAGTGCGCCGAGCGCGGCCTCGACCTCACGACCGACCGGATGGGCAACCAGTGGGCGTGGTGGGGCGACCCCGACGCCGCCGTCGCCGCCGGGGACCCGGGGGTCGTCATCGGCTCGCACCTGGACTCGGTGCCGAACGGGGGAGCCTTCGACGGGCCGCTCGGGGTGGTCGGGTCGCTCGCCGCGGTCGACGTGCTGCGCGCGCGGGGCTTCGCGCCGGCGCGACCCATCGGCGTCGTGAACTTCGCCGACGAGGAGGGCGCCCGGTTCGGGGTCGCCTGCGCCGGTTCCCGGGTCATCACCGGAGCCCTGGGCCCCGACCGGGCCCGGGGCCTCACCGACCGCGACGGCGTGTCGATGGCCGAGGCCATGCGCCGGGCCGGCCGCGACCCGGACCGGATCGGGCGCGACGACGAGGCGCTCGCCCGGGTCGGCACCTTCGTCGAGCTGCACGTCGAGCAGGGCCGTGCCCTCGTCGACCTCGGCCACGCCGTCGGGGTCGGCAGCGACATCTGGCCGCACGGCCGCTGGCGCTTCGACGTGCCCGGCCAGGCCAACCACGCGGGCACGACCCGCCTCGAGGACCGCGAGGACGCGATGCTCGGACTCGCCGCCGCCGTCATCGCTGCCCGCCGCGCCGCGCAGGCGCACGGGTGCGTCGCGACGGTCGGCAAGGTGCACGTCGAGCCCGGCGGGGTCAACGCCATCGCGAGCTGCGCCACCGGCTGGCTCGACGCCCGCGGTCGGGACGCGGAGGCCGTGCTCCGCGTCGTCTCCGACGTCCGGACCGTCGTCGACGAGTTCGACGGCCTCGTCACCCAGGAGTCCTGGACGCCGACGACCGACTTCGACGCCGCGCTCGTGCGCCGGATGGCCACCCGGCTCGGCGGTCTGCCCGTCATCGGGACCGGCGCCGGCCACGACGCCGGCATCCTCGCGAACGACGGCATCCGCACGGCCATGCTCTTCGTGCGCAACCCCACCGGGGTGTCCCACTCGCCCGACGAGTGGGCCGCGGCCGACGACTGCGTCGCCGGCATCACGGCGCTCGCCGACGTCGTCACCGACCTCGCCGGGGCCGGTGCATGACGACCTACTGGTGCGAGCACGCGGTGCTTCCCGGCGGGCTGCGGCACGCGGTGCGGCTCGGCGTCGACGGTGGCCGGATCCGTGAGGTGCTGCCCGACGAGCCGGCGCAGCCCGACGACCACGTCCTGGCCGGGGTCGTCCTCCCCGGCTTCGCGAACGGCCACAGCCACGCCTTCCACCGGGCGCTGCGCGGGCGCACCCACGACGACGGTGGCAACTTCTGGACGTGGCGCGAGGCGATGTACGGCGTGACCCACCGCCTCGACCCGGACAGCTACCACCAGCTCGCGACGGCCGTCTTCGCCGAGATGGTCCTCGCCGGCTACACGGCGGTCGGCGAGTTCCACTACGTCCACCACGCCGCGGGGGGCCGCCGGTACGACGACCCCAACGCGATGGCCCGGGCCGTCCTCGCAGCCGCGCGCGAGGCCGGCATCCGGATCACGCTGCTCGACACGTGCTACCTCGAGGGCGGCCTGACGGCCTCGGGGCACCTGCCCCTCGACGACGTCCAGCAGCGCTTCTCCGACGGCAGCGTGCAGGCGTGGGCGGAGCGGGTCGCGCTCCTCGCCGACGACGACACCTCGCGGATCGGCACGGCGGTGCACTCGGTGCGGGCGGTGCGCCGCGAGGACCTCGCCGACGTCGGCCGGTTCGCTTCCGACGGTGACCGGCCCCTCCACGTGCACCTGTCGGAGCAGCCCGGCGAGAACCTCGCCTGCGAAAGCTTCCACGGGTGCACGCCGACGGCGCTGCTCGCGGGCGAGGGGCTGCTCACCCCGTCGACGACGGTCGTCCACGCGACGCACCTGTCCGACGACGACATCGCCCTGCTCGCCGCCGCCCGCTCCACCGCGTGCTTCTGCCCGACGACCGAGCGTGACCTCGCCGACGGCATCGGCCCGGCCCGGCGGCTCCACGACAGCGGCGTCCCCCTGTCGCTCGGGTCCGACCAGCACGCCGTCATCGACCCCTTCGAGGAGGCCCGTGGCGTCGAGATGCACGAGCGCCTCGAGACCCTCGAGCGGGGCCGGTTCAGCCCGTCGGACCTGCTCGGCATGGCCACCCTCTACGGCTACCGCTCGCTCGGCTGGGACGACGGCGGGCTCATCGCGACCGGTCACCTCGCCGACCTTGTCGCCGTGCGGCTCGACAGCCCGCGCACCGCCGGGTGCGGGGCCGACCAGGTGCTGTACGCCGCGACGTCGGCCGACGTCACGGACGTCGTCGTCGGCGGTGAGCCGGTCGTCACCGGGGGGCGACACCGCGTCGGCGACGTCGGGGCCCTGCTCGGTGACACCATCGCGGCGGTGCGGCGATGACTGCCACAGCCCCCGACCGGTCGAGAGGAGAGAACTCGCCGCCCCCACCCCTGACCACGCCGCGTGTTGTCCACTCTCGAGCGGTGCCCCAGCGCGGCGAACCGAGCGGCACGGCATCCGGCTCGGTCCTCGTCACCGGCATCCGCGAGCTCGTGACGTGTGCCGGGGCCGACGGGCGGATGCCGGTGCTCGGCCCGGTCGTGCCCGCCGACGAGCGCCTCGGGGTCGTGCCGGATGCCGCGGTCGTCGTCGAGGACGGGGTCGTCGCCTGGGTGGGCCCGGCGGCGTCGGCGCCCGGGGCCGACCGGCGGGTGGACCTCGGCGGGCGCGCGGTGGTGCCCGGTTTCGTCGACAGCCACAGCCACCTCGTCTACGCCGGGGACCGCGCCGCCGAGTTCAGCGCACGGATGGCCGGCAGGCCCTACGACGGTGGCGGCATCGGGGTCTCGGTGGCTGCCACCCGAGCCGCCTCCGACGACGAGCTGCGTGGCCTGCTGCGCGCCCGCGTCGCGCAGATGCGTGCGCTCGGCACGACGACGGTCGAGGTCAAGAGCGGCTACGGCCTGAGCGTCGCCGACGAGCAGCGGTCGCTGCGCCTGGCCCGCGAGGTCACCGACGAGACGACCTTCCTCGGCGCGCACGTCGTGCCACCGGAGGCCCGCGGCGACCGGGCCGCCTACCTCGACCTCGTGTGCGGGCCGATGCTGCGGGCCTGCGCTCCGCACGCCCGCTGGGTCGACGTCTTCTGCGAGCCGGCGTCGCCGCACGCCTTCACCGGCGACGAGGCGCGACGGGTGCTCGAGGCCGGGCGGGATGCCGGGCTCGGCCTGCGCGTGCACGGCAACCAGCTCTCGGCCGGGCCGGGAGTCCGCCTCGCCGTCGAGCTCGGTGCGGCGAGCGTCGACCACTGCACCTTCCTCACCGACGCCGACGTCGAGGCGCTCGTCTCGGCGGCCGGGACGACCGTGGCGACGCTGCTGCCGGGTGTCGAGTTCTCGACCCGCTCGCCCTACCCCGACGCCCGGGCCCTCGTCGACGCCGGGGTCGACGTCGCGCTCGCGACCGACTGCAACCCCGGGACGTGCAACACCTCGTCGATGCCGTTCGTCGTCGCGCTCGCGGTGCGCGAGATGCGGATGACGGCGGCCGAGGCGCTCGTCGCGGCGACCGTCGGCGGCGCCCGGGCGCTGCGGCGCCCGGACGTCGGCCGGGTGGCGGTGGGGGCCCGGGCCGACCTCGCCGTGCTCGACGCGCCGTCGTACGAGCACCTCGCCTACCGGCCGGGGATGCCGCTCGCGCACGCCCTCGACCTCGGCTCCGGGGCGGGTTCCGTCCCCGACGCCGGTCCCGGCCCCGACGCTGGTCCCGGCCCCGACGCTGGTCCCGGCCCTCACGCGGAACGGGGGGTGCGATGAGGGTCCCGGAGCGGGAGATCACCTCCGAGGTCCCCCTGTGCCGGCCCGACGGACGGCTCGACCCGGCCGCGGTGGGCTGGACCCGGCATCCGCTGCACGACACGAGCCGGCTCGGCACCGGCCGGTACGGCTGGGGGCGCACCAAGCGGTGGGAGTACTGGGCCGTCACGACCCCGACCCACCTGCTCGGCGTCACCGTCTCCTCGCTCGACTACGCCGGCGTGTACGCCGCCTGGGTGCACGACCGGCGCAGCGGTGAGACGGTCAGCCACGACGCCGTCGACCCCCTGGCCCGGGGTGCCACCCTCCCGGCCCGCCTCGGGGCGGGGCCGGCGCGGGCGAGGTCGGGCGCGCTGTCCATCGACGTCGAGGAGGTCCCAGGCGGCACCCGGCTGGGTGTCGCCGCCCCGCGGGTGCGGCTCGACGTGCTCGCGGAGCGACCCCCCGGGCACGAGGCGATGGGCGTCGTCGTGCCCTGGTCGCCGCGGCTGTTCCAGTACACCGTCAAGGACGTCGCCCGCCCGGCCGTCGGCACGCTGTGGGTCGACGGCACCGAGCATGCCGTGGCCGCAGGGGAGTGCTGGGCCGTGCTCGACCACGGCCGGGGCCGCTGGCCCTACCGGGTGCGGTGGAACTGGGGCGCCGGGTCCGGCGTCGTCGACGGGCACGTCGTCGGGGTCCAGGTCGGGGGGCGCTGGACCGACGGCACCGGCTCGACCGAGAACGCGCTCGTCGTCGACGGCCGGGTGCACAAGGTCAGCGAGGAGCTCTCCTGGGACTACGACCCCGGCGACTGGCTCGCGCCGTGGCGGGTCCGCGGCGAGCTGGCGGACCTGACGTTCACGCCGTTCTGGGACCACGCGTCGTCGACGAACCTCGGGGTGCTCGCCCAGCGCGCTGACCAGTGCTTCGGCCACTGGAGCGGCTGGATGTGCGACGACTCGGGGGAGCGGGTGTGCGTCGACGGCGTGCTCGGCTGGGCTGAGGACGTCCACAACCGCTGGTGACGGCGGGGTGACGGCGGGGTGACGGCGGCGTCGGATGCCGGCCCGGGCCTCCCGGGCTTCCCGGGGCTTCCCGGGGCGGCCGCGGATGGGCCATCGTGGGAGGCCTCGAGGTGAGGTGGGTGGCGTGGAGGTCCGCACGGGCACGGTCGGTTCCGGGATGGAGCACGCCTGCTGGGGCGGCGGGCCGCGGACCCTGCTCTTCATCGGGGGTGGCCCGGGCAGCAGCGTCCCGAGCGGGGTGGCGCTGCGGATGTCGCGGCGGTGGTTCGAGCCGTTCACCGCGGCGGGCTACACGGTCTGGTACGTGACCCGCCGGCGCGGCATGCCACGGGGGCACACCGTCGCCGACATCGCCGACGACTACGAGCAGGTGGTGGCCGACGAGCTCGGCGGGCGGGCGGACCTCGTCATCGGCGTGTCGTTCGGCGGGATGGTGGCCCAGCTGCTCGCGGCCCGGCACGGCGAGCGGGTCGGGCACGTCGCCGTCGTCGCCGCGGCGGCCCGGGTCAGCCCGTGGGGCCGGGAGGTCGACGCCCGGCTCGCGGATGCCGTGGCGCGCGGTGAGCCCTCGGCTGCCGGCGCCGCCTTCGCCGAGTACGCGGTGCCGGGCCACCGGGCGGCCTGGGCCCGCCGCCTCCTCGGACCGCTCGTCGGGCGCACGATGATCTCGGGCGCGAGCTACCCGGCATCCGACGTCCTCGTCGAGGCCGAGGCGGAGCTGTTCGTCGACGCCCGGCCGGCGCTGCCCGGCATCCGGGTGCCCGTCGTCTTCCTGTGCGGCGACCGGGACCGGTTCTTCCCGTGGCCGGCGGTCGAGGAGGCCGCGTCGCTCGTGCCGTCCTGCGAGGTGGTGCGCTACGAGGGCCGGGGCCACATGTGGGTCGCCTCGACGCGCCGGGTCCCCCCGGCCGTGCTGGCCTTCGTCGAGCGCACCTGAGTCCGGTCGGCCGCGAACGGGGGAACACCCGGGCCACCGGACCGTGGCGCGCGTCTCCCTGCGGGGTCGGCCACACCTGCCCGTCGCCCGGCCGTCGCGGACCTACATTCGGGGTATGGCAGCTGCCGTGCCGGAGCAACCCCTCCTCCCCGAGTCACGGTGGACCGACCTCGACGGACCGGTGCACTACCTCGACTTCGGGGGCCCCGCCGACGGCCCGCTCCTCGTGTGCGTCCACGGGCTGGGAGGCTCGGCGCTCAACTGGGCGGCGGTCGGCCCGACCCTGGCGCAGACCTGTCGGGTCGTGGCGCCCGACCTCGCCGGCTTCGGGCACACCGTCGGCGGCGGGTCGAGGTCCACGACGGTGCAGGCCAACCAACGACTGCTGCACCGCTTCCTCGTCGAGGTTGCCGGCACGCCGGCGATCCTCGTCGGGAACTCGATGGGCGGCCTCATCTCGATCCGCCAGGCCGCGCAGCGGCACGACACGACGGCGGGTCTCGTGCTCGTCGACCCGGCCCTGCCGCCGGAGCCTCGGGCCCTGCCCGACCCCCGCGTCATGACCGTGTTCGCCGCGTTCATGGTGCCCGTCGTGGGGCGTCGGCTGGTCAGCCGTCCGCGCGACGAGGCCTCGGCCGAGAAGGCCGCGCACGACCTCATGCGGCTGTGTTGCGCCGACCCGGCCCGGGTGCCGGACGAGGTCGTCGAGCTCCATCGCGAGCTCGCCGGCCAGCGGCTGGACTACCCGGACGTCGACTCCGAGCTGCTCACGGCGGCACAGTCGCTGTTCTGGGTGCTCGCCGACCGTCGCCGGTTCGCCGCGATGCAGCGGGCGATCGACGTTCCGGTGCTGCTCCTCCACGGGGACCGGGACCGCCTCATCAACATCGGGGCCGCGCGCGCAGCGGCCCGGGCCAACCCGCACTGGCAGTTCGAGGTCGCCGAGGGCGTCGGGCACGTCCCCCAGCTCGAGGACCCGGAGTGGACGATCGAGAAGATCCTGGGCTGGCTCGCCGCCCACCCGGACGCGGCCGACGTGGCCGCACAGGCTCGGCCGTCGGTGCGTTTCCGGAGGTGAGGCGGTGGTGGCCGGGGAGCGGCTGAGCGCGCTCGACGCCGCGTTCCTCGACCTGGAGAACGACCGGCAGCAGCTGCACGTCGGGTCGCTGCTCCTGTTCGAGGGGCCGGTGCCGTCGTTCGAGGACTTCTCGGCCCACGTGGAGTCCCGCCTCGGCTCGATCCCGCGATATCGCCAGCGGGTCCAGCGGATGCCGCTCGCCCTCGCGCGACCGGTGTGGGTGGACGACCCGCACTTCCTGCTCGCCCACCACCTGCGGCACGCGGCGGTCCCGTCACCCGGGGGCGGTGACGAGCTCCGCGCCTTCATGGCCCAGGTCATGTCGCAGCGGCTCGACCGTCACCGCCCCCTGTGGGAGCTGTGGCTCGTCGAGGGGGTGAGCGAGGAGCGCTGGGCGGTCATCACGAAGACCCACCACGCGATGATCGACGGCCTCGCGGGTGGGGAGGTCATGGAGCGGCTGCTGGACCAGCGACCCGAGGACCCGCGGAACCTCGACGATCCGCGCGACTCCCCGGTCCCCCGGGCCCCACCCGTGTCGCCACCGGCCTGGCGCCCGGAGCCGCCCCCCTCCCGCCTCGAGCTGCTCGCGGCCGCGTCCGCGGACCTCCTCCGCCTGCCCGTCGACGCGGCGCGCGCCGCGCTCCGGGGGGTGGCCGGCATCCGCTCGCCCGGTGGGCTGGTGCGGGCCGGCGCCGTCCGCGCGTCCGGCCTGCTCACCGCCGGACGCACTGCCGCTGCGCCCACGAGCTCGCTCAACGGCCCGCTGGGACCCCACCGGCGGTGGGGGTGGGCGCGGGCCGAGCTGCGCGACATCAGGGGGGTCAAGGCCGCAGCGGGGTGCTCGGTCAACGACGTCGTCCTCGCCGGCGTCGCCGGGGGCTTCCGGGAGTATCTGCTCGCCCGGGGGGAGGACGTGTCCGACACGAGGATCCGTTCGCTCGTCCCCGTCTCGGTCCGCACGGCGCGGCACCGCGGCCGGCTCGGCAACGAGGTGACCGCGATGTTCGCCGAGCTCCCGGTCGACGTCGCCGACCCCCTCGAACGGCTCGCCTCGACGACCCGGCAGATGAACCGCCTCAAGAGCAGCGGTGAGGCCGCCGGCGTGGAGGCGGCGCTGCACGCCGCGAACTTCGTACCCGCCTCCCTCATGACGCTCGGTGCCCACGTCTACGCGTTCACCGGGCAACGCGTCGTCAACACCGTCACGACGAACATCCCGGGGCCGCAGTACCCGCTCCAGCTCCTCGGCCGGCGGATGCTCGAGCTGTTCCCCTACATCCCGGTGGCGGAGGCGGTGCGGATCAGCATCGGCATCGTGTCCTACGACGGTCACCTCACCGTCGGCGCGACCGGTGACTACACGGCGGTGCCCGACCTCGACGTCCTGTGCGCCGCGATCGAGGGCTCGCTCGCCGAGCTCGTGCGCGAGTCCGGGCGCCTGGAAAGGAGGACGAGTGGGCCTCACCGTGGCCGTGACCGGTCCGACCGGTGAGCTGGGCACCTCCGTGGTCGCCGCCCTCGAGCGGGAGCCGCGGGTGGATGCCGTGCTCGGCATGGCGCGCCGGCCCTTCGACCCGGGCTCCCGCGGCTGGGTCAAGACAGCCTACCGGCGCGGCGACGTGCTCGATCGGGCCGCGGTGGACGCTCTCGTCGCCGAGGCCGACGTCGTCGTGCACCTCGCCTACGTCGTGTTCGGGTCGCACTCCGAGAGTGCCCGGGTCAACCTCGAGGGGTGCCGCACCGTCTTCGAGGCGACCGCCGCGGCCACCGGCCCGCGCCGGCTCGTGTTCACCTCGTCGGTGGCGGCCTACGGCTACCACGCCGACACACCCGTGCCGATCGTCGAGACCACCCCGGTACGCGGCTCCACCGAGCACTACTACTCGGCGCAGAAGGCGGCGTGCGAGCAGGTGCTGACCGAGGTCACGGCCGGCACCGGGCTCGACGTCTACGTCCTGCGACCGTGCATCGTCGCCGGGCCGCAGGCCACCCAGATCGTGCGCCTCCTGCCCTGGCGGCTCGCGGCGGCCCGCCTCGACGGACCGTTGGCGGCGGGACGGTCGGCGGTGGGCCGACTCGCCCGGGCCGTGCCGGCATCCGGCAGGTTCGGGCCGCTCGGGGCGCTCAGGGTGCTCCGGTCGCTCGAGGTGCTCGGGGCACGCGGGGCGCTCGGGGCACGCGGGGCGCTCGGGGCGCTCCGGCCGCTCCTGCCCGATCCCGGCGTGACCCTCCAGCTCGTTCACCACGACGACGTGGCCGACGCCGTGGTCGCCGCCGTGCTCGGCGCGGGCCCCCCGGGGGCCTACAACCTTGCCGGACGCGGGACGATCACGTTCGGCGACTACGTGCGGGGCGTCGGCGCGGTCCCCGTGCCGGTTCCGCACGGCGTGCTGGGTCTGGCCTCCGGGCTGCTCGCGGCGACGTCCGCGACCCCGGCGTGGGCGGAGTGGCTGCACACGCTGCGGGTCCCGATGGTCGTGGACGCGACGAAGGCCCACGAGCTGTTGGGCTGGACGCCCCGCCACACGGCAGCCCAGACCCTCGCGGCGACGGTGGCGGCCGCAACCCCCGGGCGGTCGGGAGTAGCGGTCAGACGGGCTCCTCGCTGATGTCCTTCGGCAGGTGGCCCGCGGACTTCTCGTAGAACTTGGCGGCCTTGCGGGTCGTGAGGGTCTTCGCGGTACCGACCGCGAGGCCGGTGATCGCGGCGTAGGCCACGGCCTTGGCAAGGGGTGCGTTGGGGCTCTTGGGGTTGATCTCGTCGTCCGAGGCGCGGGCCCAGATGGCGTCGATGATCTTCGTCGCGATGACCCCCGCGAGGATGGCGCCCCCGGTGCCGAGGAGCTTCCAGGCGAGAGATCCCATGTCGTACCTCCTGTGGTTCGTGGAGCCGCAGGTGGTCCGGCGGCGGTGCGGCCAGCGTAGTCCCGGTGGGCTATCGTGGAGGACGTCCAACGACAGGGGAGCGCTCCGGCGCTGAGAGTGCGGTCCGCCGCAGACCCTCGAACCTGATCCGGTTAGCACCGGCGAAGGGAGTCGGGAATCTCAGGTGCGTCTCCGGCACACCCGCGGCACGGGCTCGCGAGGTGGCGGCGCCACACCCCCTCGAGGTATCCGTCCGGGAACCACGGGAGAACGACGATGACCACACCGACCACCGCACCTCGCGCACCGCACGTCGGCCGCAACGGGTCGATCACCGCGACCCGCCCGCTCCTCGGCTGGCGCACCGTCGACATCATCACGATCGCCTTCCTCGGCGCCGCCCTCGGTGTCGCGTTCTGGGGCTGGGGCGTGTTCTACAACGGGCCGCTCACGGCCCTCAAGATCGGCTACGCACCGCTCATGGGCCTGTTCGCCGGCCCGTGGTTCCTCGCGGGGGTCGTCGGCGGGCTCGTCGTGCGGCGGCCGGGGGCGGCCCTGTTCTGCGAGGTCGTCGCCGCACTCGTGTCGATGCTGCCCGGCACCGAGTGGGGCGCGACGGTGCTCGTGTCCGGCATCCTGCAGGGCCTGGGCGCCGAGCTCGCCTTCGCGATCTTCGGCTACAAGGCGTTCGGGGCCGGGGTCGCCGTGCTCGCCGGGGTGCTGTCGGCACCGCTCGAGTGGGCCTTCGAGGTCGTGAGCTTCCCGGCGTCCTGGGCCGAAGTGCCCGTGCTCTCGGTCCTTGCGAACGGGGGCGGGTGGTACGCGGAGTGGGTGCTGCGCGACAAGCTCGTCTACCTCGGTGCGATGGCCGTGTCGGGGGCCCTGCTCGCGGGGGTCGTCGGCTGGCTGCTCGTGCGGGCGCTGGCCCGCGCCGGGGCGTTGTCGGCGTTCCCGGCGGGCCAGGAGCGCCGTGAGTCGCGCGCCGTCTGAGGCGCTCCCGGTGGTGTCCGCCCGCGGACGGGTCGAGGTCGAGGGCCTGACGTGGAGGCCCTACGGCCGGCGCGACCCCGTGCTGCGCGACGTCACCCTCACCCTGCGGGCCGGCGAGCGGGTGCTGCTCGTGGGCCCGTCGGGGTCGGGCAAGTCGACGCTCCTGCGGGCCCTCGCCGGCCTGCTCGAGACCGTGGACGCCGGCGACCTCGCCGGGTCGGTCGCCGTCGACGGTGCCTCGCCGGGTTCGCGGCCCGGGGCGGTCGGGCTCGTGCTCCAGGAGCCGGGGTCGGGGGTGGTCGCGGCCTCCGTCGGGCGCGACGTCGCGTTCGGGCCAGAGAACGTCGGGATGCCGCGCGCGGCCGTCGCGGGCGTCGTCGCCTCCGCCTTGGCGGCCGTCGGGCTCGGCGACGTCCGGCTCGACACGCCGACCTCGGCGCTCTCGGGTGGGCAGACCCAGCGCCTCGCCCTCGCCGGGGCGCTCGCCCTCGACCCGTCGGTCGTCCTGCTCGACGAGCCGACCGCCATGCTCGACCCCGCCTCGGCGGGTGAGGTGCGCGATGCCGTGGCCGCGCTCGGGTCGCCGGACGGGTGGCCGGATGGGTGCCCGACTCGCCGACCGCCGACGGTCGTCGTCGTCGAGCACGTGCTCGGCCCGTGGGTCGACCTCGTCGAGCGTCTCGTCGTGCTGTCCGACGACGGCCGGGTCGTGGCCGACGGCCCGGTGCGCGAGACGCTGGCCGCCGAGCGCGAACGGCTCCTCGGGATGGGCATCTGGGTGCCGGGCGCGGACCCCCCGTCTCCCGTGCCCGTCGACCCGGAGCTCGTCGCGCCGCGTCACGCCCACGGGACCCCGTCGCCGCGCCTCGACACTGCTGCGCCCCGGCTCAGCACTGTCGAAGGCCATGCGTCGTCGCCGCGCCTCGACACTGCTGCGGATCGGCTCAGCACTGTCGAGGGGAGGGACAGTGCTGCGGCAGAGCGCAGCGGTGTCGGGGGCAGTGGCAGTGCTGCTGCAGCGGAGGGCAGCACTGTCGAGGGGAGGGACAGTGCTGCGGCGGAGGGCAGCAGTGTCGGGGGAAGTGACAGTGCTGCGCCGGAGCGCAGCAGTGTCGAGTCCGCGGACAGTACCGTCGTGAGCGCCTCGCCGTTCGCCACCGTCCTGAGCGCCTCGCCGTTCGCCACCGTCCTGAGCGCCTCCCCGTTCGCCGTCGAGCGCACGACGCGGCTCGTGGACGGCCGCCGACGCACGCGGCGGGCCGCCGAGCTCGCCGACCCCCTCGTGGCGACGCCCGGATCGCTCACCGCTCTCGTCGGCCCGAGCGGTTCCGGCAAGTCGACCATCCTGCACGCCCTCGCCGGCTTCCTCACCCCGACCGACGAGCACGCCGTGGCGGTCCGTGCCCCGCGCGCCGCGCCCCATGCCGAGGGCGTGCCACTCCCGACCGACCCGGATGGCGGGCCTGCCCCCACCCCGCTCATCGCCGCGCCGGACGCACCCGCCGGGCAGCGGCGCGGATCCGTGGCCCCGGGGTCACTCAGTGCTCCTGACCTCGCGCGCACCCTCGCCTGGGTGCCCCAGTGGTCGAGCTCGACCATCGTCGCCCCCACGGTGCTCGACGAGGTCCTCGCCACGGCGCACGCCCTCGGCGAGGACGGGCCGGCGACGACCGACCGGGGTCGCGCCCTCCTCTCGGCCCTCGGCCTCGGCCACCTCGAGGCCGCCGACCCGCGAGAGCTCTCCGGTGGCGAGCAGCGGCGGCTCGCCGTCGCGGCCGCCCTGCACCACGGGCCGCCGGTGCTGCTCGCCGACGAGCCGACGGTCGGGCAGGACCGTCGCACCTGGGCGGCCCTCGTCGGACTCGTCGCCGCCTACCGGCGCGCCGGGGGAGCCGTCGTCGCCGCGACCCACGACGTGGCCGTCGTCGACCGCGCCACGACGGTGCACCGGCTCGCCGCGCCGGCGGCACCGCCCGAGGTGCCCGTGACCGGCATCCCCCTCGTCGCCCGCTGCGGGCCGCTCGCCCTCCTCGTGGGGGCCCTGCTCGCCATCCCGGCCGGGGTCCTGTCGCCGCACTGGTCGACGAGCCTCGCCGTCCTCGCGACCCAGCTCGTGCTGGCCGTCGTCGGCCTCTGGGCTCCCGGCGGCACGCGCGCGGCCCGGGACCGCGCCGGCCGGGTCGGGCTGCGGGTCGTGCCCGGCCTCGTCGCCGCGCTGTCGGTGGGCTGGTCGACGTGGTTCCTCGCCGGTCACGACCTGGATGCCGCCCTGACGGTGGCCCTGCGGGTGCTCGTCATTGTCGTGCCGTCCGCGGTGCTGGTGCCGTGGATCGACCCCGACGCGCTCGGCGACCACCTCGCCCAGCGGCTGCGCCTCCCGGACCGCCCGGTCGTCGCCACGGCGGCGGCGCTCCAGCGGGTGCACTCGTTCGGCGCCATCTGGTCCGAGCTCTCCCGGGCGCGGCGGGTCCGGGGGCTCGGTGTGTCGTGGCGTCGGCCACGGACCCTCGTCGCGCACCTCGGCGCCCTGACGATGGGTCTGCTCGTGCGCACCCTGCGGGCCGCGGCCGACCTCGCCGTCGCGATGGACGCCCGTGGCTTCGCGACCGCCCAGTCCCGCTCGTGGTGGATGCCGGCTCCCTGGCTGCGCCGGGACACCGCTCTCGTCCTGCTCGCGAGCCTCCCGCTCGTCGTGGCGGTCCTCGCCCGCTGACCCGCCCCTCCCGCCGGACCAGAGCCCGCGACACGCTGTTCTGCCACGACGGACGTCAGCGCGTCGCGCGCCCTCGACGGGCCGGTGGCGCGGGGGCGTCCCGGGCGCGCGGCATACTGGTGGATCGTGTCCGCCTCCCCCCTGAGCGAGCCGACGACGACGGCCCGGATCCCCCGCGAGATCTGGGTCCTCATCGCCTCGGCGTTCGTCATCGCGCTCGGGTTCGGCCTCATCCTGCCCGTGCTCCCCCAGTTCGCGCAGAGCTTCGGGGTGGGGGCGACCGCGAGCTCGATCGTCGTCAGCGCGTTCGCGTTCTTCCGGCTCCTCTTCGCCCCGGTGGGTGGGCGGCTCATCGCGCGGATGGGAGAACGGCCGATCTACCTCGCGGGCCTGCTCATCGTCGCGGTGTCGACCGGAGCCACCGCCTTCGCCCAGACGTACTGGCAGCTCCTCGTCTTCCGGGGGCTCGGCGGGATCGGTTCGGTCATGTTCACGGTGTCGGCGGTCGCCCTCATCGTGCGCCTCGCGCCGCCGACGATCCGCGCGCGCGTCTCGTCGGTCTACGCCTCGGCCTTCCTGTTCGGAGGCATCCTCGGCCCGGTCGTCGGTGGCCTGCTCGGGAACCTCGGGCTGCGAGTGCCCTTCCTCGTGTATGCCGTCGCCCTCGTCCTCGCGGCCGCACTCGTCGGGGTCTTCCTCAGCGGCGCCTCGCTGCGCCCCGCCGAGGGCCATCGGGAGATGCCGGTCATGACGGTGCGCGAGGGCTGGCGGGACAGCGCGTACCGGGCCTCCATCGGGTCGGCGTTCGCGAACGGGTGGGCCAACTTCGGGGTGCGCAACGCGATCCTGCCCCTGTTCGCCGCCGTCGTCATCGGCAAGCAGCCGTGGGTCGCCGGAACGGCCCTCGCGGTCTTCGCGGCGGGCAACGCGGTGGGGCTCACCGTCGCCGGGCGGATGTCCGACCGGGTGGGCCGGCGCCCGTTCATCATCGGCGGCCTGCTCGTCAGCGGGGTGGCGACCGCCGTCACCGGGTTCGCGACGGACCTCACGACGCTCGTCGTGCTCTCGGTCGTCGCCGGGGTCGGGGCCGGCACGCTCAACCCCGCCCAGCAGGCGTCCCTGGCCGACGTCGTCGGCCGCGACCGCAATGGCGGGCCGGCGCTCGCGGCGTTCCAGATGTCGTCCGACACCGGCGCGATCATCGGCCCGGTGCTCGCCGGCCTGCTCATCGACAACGGCAGCTACCCGCTGGCCTTCGGCGTGACCGGCCTCATCACCCTCCTCGCGGTCATCCCGTGGCTGCGGGCCCGCGAGACCCACGACGTGCGGCACGGCGCCCGGTTCGACGCGGCGAAGCGCCCGGCAGACCCGACGGAGTCCGAGAGCACCGTGGCCGAGGGCACCCGGGAGGCCTGAGCCCTTGCCGGGCTCCACCGACCGGCGGTCGAGGTGCTGTCGCTCGGAAACGCGTGCGGTGTCACCTCGACCCCGCGGAACCGCAGGCGGGGAACCCCTGAGGGCCGGGCCGCGTTGCCCATGGGCCGACCACGCCGGTCGGCGAGCACCCCAGCCGGAGGTCGTCATCACCCCAGCCACCGCCATCGTCGCCGCCACCACCGTCCTCGACCGCCAGGTCGACACCCTCCTCGACCTCGGCTACCCGGCCCTGGCCGGCGTGGCTCCCGCGGAGCTCGCCGAGCGGCTGGCGCCATTGCGCGCGGTCGCCGCCACGTTGCCCGACGTGCCGGAGACCGACCCGCCCGGCCGGGCCAGCCTCGTCCTCGTCGTCACCCGTGACCTCGTCGACCCCGAGCGCACCGTCCCGCTCCTGCGCCTCGCCCCTCGCGGCACGCGCCCCGGCATCGTCGACCGCAACCACGGCGACGAGGGCCTCGCGCCGTACCGTCCGACCGAGCACGTGCGGCTGCCCGACGCCGGGGCCTACCTCCTCCTCGACGTCGACCGGGGCGAGGAGTTCCGCGGCGTCGCGCCCGAGGCGGCCCTCCCGGCCATCCTCGAGCGCGGTCGCACCCCGCTGACGATCGAGGAGGGCGTCGCCGTCGTGACGCACGCACCCCACCTGCTCGAGCGCAACCGCTGCTTCATGCTCGCGGGGTCTCGACGCGGCGACCGGCGAGTGCCGGCCCTGTGGATCTCCGAGCGGGCGCCGAAGCTCGGGTGGTGCTGGGACGGCAACCCGCACGACTGGCTCGGCGTCGCCTCAGCGGGTGGGCGCCTGGGGGCGTCCACCCGCTGATCCGGCGCCCGGGGTCCGGTGCGGGGCTCAGGCCCGGGCGGGTGTCGGGTGCCTCGGCGCGACGGCCGGGTCCGCGTGGGGGTGCACGAGCAGCGCCAGGGTGGCGAGGAGGCAGGCGAGCACGGAGCCGACCGCGACGGGCGACAGCCACGTCTTGCCGGGGATGCCGGCATCCGCCTGGAACCCGCCGACCGCCCACAGCACGGCGAGGTAGGCCGCGCCGCTCGCGTTGACCGCGACGGCGAGCACCGCTCCCCACGGCGTCCGGCGCCACAGCAGGACGCCGGACAGGATGAAGGCGGGGGCGAGCACTCCCAGGTCGAGGGCGTAGACGAGGTGGACCGCCGACGGCGGCATGACGTCCTCGGGCAGCGCGCCTTTCAGCGCGAAGCGCACCGACAGGGTGCCCCACGCCCCGAGCAGGGCCAGCCCGACGAGGGTCGTGAAGACGGCGACGACGCGCGCCCGGGTGCCCCCGACGACGCCGCGCGCCGCCTCGACGGGGTCGATGCTCGAGCCGAGGAGGACGAGCCCGGCCGCCGACGCGGAGAACGCGAGCACGTGGAGGAGGAAGACGTCGTTGAACGTCGTGCCGAAGGCGTAGTACGCGTAGTTGTACGTGCCGTAGAAGAGCATGCCGAGCCAGAGGAGCACCGACGCGCTCGTCGGCCTCCGACGGCTCGTCGCGAGGGCGACGGCGAGCACGGGCGCGACGACGACGAGGGTCACGAGGTCGTTGCCGCGCAGGGCCGCGACCGCCCACGGTTGCTCCGGGTAGAGGTCGTCGACGACGAGCCCCAGGGCCGAGGCGACGACCATGACCGCCAGCACCGCCCCCGACAGCACCCACGCGGCGCGCAGCCGCGGCCCGGCGCGCAGGAGGGGGGTGGTGTGAGGTCGGTCGGCCGCCATCGTGCTCCTCGGGACGAGCGCAGCACCGCCGGACGGCAGCGCCGTCGTCACGTCCACGGTAGCGCCGGGCGGCAGCGGCCGGCGGGGGCTTGTCCGCACCGTCACAGCGACCTCGTGCGACCTTCGCGCGGTTTCCAGCGCCCTGGTCGCCGAGAACCGCGCAAAGGTCGCACGAGGTCGGTCAGGGGGGGTCGGCGACCTCGTCGACCCGCGCCGGCATGAGGGCCGCGGCCACGACGAGCAGCACCGCGACCCCGACGGACACGACGAAGACGGCGTGGATCGCGGGCTCGAGCACCCCGGGCGGGAGCGAGTCGAGGTCGGTCGGCTGCGACCCGAGCCGGGAGCGCACGACGGCGTTGGCGACCGCCCCGAAGGCCGCCACCCCGACCGCGCTGCCGACCGAGCGCGCGAAGAGGGTGGCGCTCGTGGCGACCCCGCGTCGCTGCCAGCCGACGGACGACTGGGCCGCGACGATCGACGGGCTCGCGGCGTACCCGAACCCCAGGCCCATGACGAAGTTGGGAGCCGCGAGGTGCAGCACCGAGCTCGAGCCGTCGACGGTGAGCAGCAGGGCCGCCCCCGCGAGCGCGATGACCGACCCGAGGAGGGTCGTCGCACGGAACCCGAAGCGAAGGTAGAGCCGGCCCGAGGTCGCGGCCGCGAGGGGCCACCCGATGGTCATGGCCGCGAGCGCGAACCCGGCGGCGATCGCGCCGGTGCCGAGCACACCCTGGGCGAAGAGGGGCACGTACGACGTGAGGCCGAGCAGCAGCACGCCGACGACGAGGGAGGTGGCCATCGCGGCGCCGACGACCCGGTGCCGGAACACCCACAGCGGCAGCACCGGCTCGGCGGCCCGGCGCTCGACGAGCACGAAGGCCGCGAGCACGACGCCCGACCCGACGAGCAGCGCCACGCTGACCGGCGAGGACCACGCCCACAGCACCCCACCCTCGAGCAGGGCCACGAGCAGGGCGACCGTGCCGACGAGGAGCAGGAGGGTGCCGAGCACGTCGAGCCGGGCCCGGGGGGCGGCCGGGTCGCGTTCGGTGCGCGTCTCGTCGAACCGGCGCCACAGCATCCACGCCGCGACCGCACCGAGCGGCAGGTTGACGAAGAAGATCCAGCGCCACGTGAGGTGGTCGGCGAAGATGCCGCCGAGCGTCGGACCCACGAGCGCGGAGACGGCCCACACGGCGGCGAGGTACCCCTGCACCGTGGCGCGCTCGGCGACCGAGTAGATGTCGCCGACGATCGTCATCCCGATCGGTTGCACGGCGCCGGCGCCGAGACCCTGCACGAGCCGGAACGCCACGAGGCTCCCCATCGACCAGGCGAGGCCGCACAGCAGGGAGCCGAGCACGAACAGCCCCACGCCGAGGAGCATGACCGGCTTGCGGCCGACGAGGTCGGCGACCTTGCCGTAGATCGGCACCGAGACGGCCTGGGCCAGGAGGTAGACCGAGAACAGCCACGGGAACTGGCTCAGCCCACCGACGTCGCGCACGATGGCGGGGACGGCCGCGGCGAGGATCGTGGCGTCGATGGCGACGAGCCCCGTGCTCACCATGACCGCGAGCAGCACGGGCCCCCGCTCGCTGCGCAGCCCGACGCCGGCACGGCTCACGGGCGCGTCGGGCGGGGCGGTCACGGTCGGGCCAACCGGGCCGGGTGACGTGGCATTCCGCCGGGGGGTGGGGACACCGGATGCCGTGCCGGCTCGCGTCCCGGTGCCGTCCCGTGGCCGGCAGCCGCCACGGCGGGCTCACGGCATACAGTGCCGGGCATGTCCGGCACGACGACGACCGCCGAACGCCGGGTGCTCGACGCGCTCGACGAGGCACAGCTCGTCGACACCCTCGTCGAGCTCGTCCGGGTCCCGAGCGTCACCGGGACCGACGCGGAGGCGGACCTGCAGCACACCGTGGCCCGGTGGTTCGAGGAGACCGGGCTCGAGGTCGACCTGTGGGAGCTCGACCTCGACGACCTGCGGGCCGACCCCGACTTCCCGGGCACCGAGGCTCCGAGGCTGGAGGGCCACGGCCTCGTCGGCACCGCCCCCGGTACGGGCGAGCCGGGTCTCGTGCTCCAGGGGCACGTCGACGTCGTGCCGGTCGGCGACCTCGCCCGCTGGCCCGGTGGCGACCCGTTCTCGGCACGCATCGACGGTGGGGTGCTCCACGGACGCGGGGCGTGCGACATGAAGGCCGGCCTGGCCGTCAACCTCGCCGTCGCGCGCGCCCTCCACCGCTCGGGGGTGCGCACCGAGCGCCGGCTCGCGCTCCACAGCGTCGTCAGCGAGGAGGACGGCGGGCTCGGCGCGTTCGCGACCCTGCGGCGCGGCCACCGGGGCGAGGTCGCCGTCATCACCGAGCCCACGAGTAGCCGGCTCGTCACGGCCAACGCCGGCGCGCTCACCTTCCGGGTCGAGGTGCCCGGCCGGGCGGCGCACGGCAGCACCCGGCACGAGGGGGTGTCGGCCGTCGAGGCGTTCTGGCCGGTGCACCTCGCGCTGCGCGCGCTCGAGGCCCGGCGCAACACCGACCTTCACCCGCTCTTCGGGGACAACCCGCTGCCCTACGGCATCTCGGTCGGCACCGTCCAGGCCGGCGACTGGGCGAGCTCGGTGCCCGACCTCCTCGTCGCGCAGGGGCGGATGGGCGTCCGGCTCGGCGAGGACCCCGTCCGGGCGCGGCTCGCGCTCGAGGAGGCGGTGGCGGATGCCGCGGCGGCCGACCCCTGGCTGCGGGACCACCCGCCTCGGGTCACCTGGCCGGGCGGGCAGTTCGCCTCCGGCCGGCTCGCGGAGGGTCACCCGCTCGTCGGCGAGGTGGCGGGGGCAGTCGAGGCGGTCACCGGCACCCGGCCGGCCGAGGCGGCCGCCCCCTACGGCTCGGACCTGCGGCTCTACACCGGGGTCGGCGGCATCCCGACGCTGCACTACGGCCCGGGCGACGTCCGCCTCGCCCACGCGCCTCGGGAGTCGGTGCCCGTCGCCGAGGTCGTCGAGGTGGCCCGGGCGCTCGCACTCGTCGCGGCCCGCCGGCTCGGGGCGCACTGACCGGGTCCCGCGACGCCCCGGCTGCCGATCGTCGGCACGGTGTGGTGGGTCGTGGTCGCCGTGAGCAGAGTGTCGGCCGGTGGCCGGAACCGGCCGGGGTGGGCACAATGCCGGGATGGCCCGCCTGCGCTACACCGCGATCACCTCCCTCGACGGCTACGTCAACGACGCCGACGGGGGGTTCGACTGGGCCGCGCCCTCCGACGAGCTGCACGGCATCATCAACGAGCAGGAGCGGGAGGTGGGCACGCAGCTCCTCGGGCGGCGCACCTACGACGTCATGCGCTACTGGGAGACCGCGCCCGGCGACGTGCCCGGACCGATGGGGGAGTTCGCGCGGATCTGGCGGGCCTGCGACAAGGTCGTGTACTCGCGGACCCTCGAGGACGTCACGGCGGCGCGCACCCGGCTCGAACCCGAGTTCGACCCGGTGGCGGTCGAGGCGCTCAAGGTCTCCAGCGTGCTCGACCTCGGCATCGGGGGGCCCACCCTGGCCGCCGAGGCCTTCCGGGCCGGGCTCGTCGACGACGTGTACCTGTTCGTGCACCCCGTGCTCGTCGGCGGGGGCACGCGGGCCCTGCCGGACGGCATCCGGCTCGACCTCGAGCTCGTCGCGCTCGACCGCGTCGGGGAGGTCGTGCAGGTCCACCACCGGGTGCGCGCCTGAGCCACTGATGGCACATCACCCACGTCCGGGTGCCCCTGACAGCCCTCTCGAGGTGGGTGACGTGCAATCAGTCGGGCTCGTCCTCGGGGGAGGGCGGCGGGTTGCGCGGCGCGTCGTCGAGGCGGTCGGCGACCAGCGGCAGCACCCCCCACAGGCCGGTGAGCACCAGCAGCGCGACGCCCCCGGCCACCCAGCCCTGGGTGCGGCCCACGACGATGTCGACGACGAGCAGCACGACGCCGGCGAGCGTGCCCGCGAGGGTGGCCAGCCCGGCCATCGCGAACCGGTTGGCCGACTCGACGAGCAGCTCGCGCCTCCGCTGCCGGAACAGCATGCGGTGGAACGCGACCGGGGCGACGACGAGCCCCGTCGTCAGCACCGACCCGGCGAGGACGGCGAGGTAGACCGCGCGCTGGAACGTCGTGAGCTCGTCGAACCGGCTCGAGAAGGGCACGGTGAGCAGGAAGCCGGTGAGGATCTGCACGCCCGTCTGGGTGACCCTGATCTCCTGGAGCAGCTCGTCCCAGTTGCGGGTCAGCGTCGCCTGCGAGGGCTGCTGCCCGTCGTCACTCGTGGCCATCGGTCCTCCGCTCTCCGGCGAGCAGTCTAGGAACCGGGGGAGTGGAAGAGTGGGCGAGTGACCGACGCACACCTGACGATCGACGGGCTCCCGCCCGAGCTCACCGCCCGGGCGCCCCTCGCCCCGGACGTCCCCGAGGTCGTGGCCCTGCTCGCGGCCCACGAGCGCGTGGCCAAGGGCTCGCCCGGGGTCGACCCGCAGGCCGTGCTCGCCCAGGTCGCCGGCGTCGGCTCCTGGACGCGACGGCAGGCCCTCGTGCACGACGCCGCCGGGCGCCTCGTGGCCTGGCTGTCCGTGCACGACCGGGCCGCCGGTCGCACCCTCGTCGAGGTCACGGTCAGCCCCGACCTGCCCCGCGACCGGGCCGACGAGCTCGCGGCGGCCCTCTTCGCCGCGGCCGAGCGCCATGCCGCCGACATCACGAGGATGCGTGGCCTGCCGGCCACGCTCATCGACTCCGGTGCCTACGCGGGCGACGCGCGCCAGCAGGCGTGGCTCGCGGCGGCCGGCTTCGGGCACACCCGCACGTGGCTGCAGATGACGAGGCCGGTCACCCCGGACGAGGCGACGGGGCTGCCCGGCCCGCGCGAGGGTGTCACGGTCCGGCCGGTCGAGCGCCACGCGGACGGCCTGCCCGTGGCCAGGGACCTGCAGGAGGTCCACCGCGTGCTCGAGGAGTCGTTCCAGGACCACTTCAGCGCCTACCGCGAGAGCTTCCCCGAGTTCGTCATGCGGCTGCGCGAGGACCCCGGCCACCGCTGGGACCACTGGTGGATCGCCTCGGTCGACACCGACGAGGGCGTCCTGCCCGCCGGCGCACTCGTCTGCTCGGTGCTGCGGCCCGACGCGTCCGGGGTCGAGGGCAGCTACGTCGACTACATCGGCGTGCACCGGCGAGCCAGGGGGCGTGGCGTCGCGAAGTCGCTGTTGCACACGGTGATCTCGGATGCCGCCCGCCGTGGCCGACGCCGGGTGGGTCTCGAGGTCGACGCCGACTCCCCCACCGGGGCCGACGGCCTCTACACGGCGATGGGCTGGGTCACCGACTACCGGACGCAGTCGTGGCACCGGGAGCTCGACCTGCGCGAGAGCCCCAGCGCGTGACGGTCAGCCCGAGGCGATGTCGACGACGAGCCGGGTCGGGTCGGTGAGCACCGTGACCCTGAACGGCCGCTCGCGGTCGTGGACCCCGATGAACGACTGCCCGTAGCCCTCGAACCCGCCGTAGATCGCGTTCGCCTCGGCGACGACCGTGCCCGCGAGCGTCGACGCGGACGCGTCGGGCGGCCGGCTGGAACCCGCGTCGGGGATGGAGACGGTCGTGACGAGCACCTCGAGGAAGGCGTCACCGCGCACCGCGACGACGTCGCCGCTGCCGTCGGCGGTCGGCTCGTCGACGTACCGCACCCGGTAGGTCGGGCGGCCGTCGCCCTCGAACTCCCACACGACACGGTCGTACCCGGAGTGCCGACCGACCCGCACGATCCCGACGCCCCCGAGGTCGTCACCGAGGTCCGGGAAGGTGGGCGAGGCGGCGTCGTCGAGCGTGAAACCGGCCGGAACGGATGCCGGGGAGCCGGGGGTGGCCGTCGCCGGCGGGGTGCTCGGGGCGGGCGTGCTCGACGGGGGCGCCGACGCGCTCGACGCGGACGGGGTGGGGGTCGGTCGCTGCCCGTCGGTCGTGCACCCGACGAGGGCGAGCACCCCGAGCGACACGGCCACGACTCGCCGACTGCACCCCATGACGACCTCCTGCGTCGACGGTACCCCCGGGCGGTGACACGCACCCCGACGCGTCACCGTGACGCGGCGCGTCGTCCTCCGGAACCGCCCCCGGCCGAGGGGAACGGTCGCGATACTCACGGCATGATCAACCGGCTGCGGGTCGCCGTGCTGCCCGAGAACCAGCGCCGCACCCTCGACGAGCTCACCGACGACCTCGACCTGCGACACGGCGACGCCCGCGCGAAGCAGTCGGCGTTCTGGACGATGCTCGTGCTGTCCGCCACGATCGCCACCGCCGGCGTGCTCGCCGACTCGACGGCCACCGTCATCGGGGCGATGATCATCGCCCCCCTGTCGACGCCGATCATGGGGATCGCCCTCGGCATCGTGAAGCGGGAACGGATGCGCGCCGGGCGGTTCGTCGTCGCGGGCGGCGTCGTCGTCGTGCTCCTCGGGGCCCTGGCCGCCCTCGTCGTGCCGGGCGGCATCGACCTGCTGGCCAACTCCCAGATCACCGGGCGCACGTCGCCGACGGTCCTCGACCTCGTCGCCGCGATCGCGACCGGCTTCGCCGGGGCCGTCGCGCTCTCCCGCCGTGACGTCGCGGCGGTGCTGCCCGGGGTCGCCATCGCGATCTCGCTCGTGCCCCCGCTCGCGGTCGTCGGCGTCTGCCTCGGCGAGGGTGCGGTGGGCTTGGCCCTCGGGGCCCTGCTGCTCTTCGTCTCCAACCTCGTGGCGCTCGTGCTCGCCGGGACGGTCCTGTTCGCCGCGCTCGGCTACTCCGCCGAGGCCGACCGGGCACGCCGGCGGGTCGGTGCCGCCCGCCGCACCTCCCTGACGATCGGGGTGGTGCTCGTCGCCGTCCTCGTGCCGCTCGCGGCGAACACGGCCGGGGTCATCCTCCTCCACTCGTGGTCCGCCCAGGTGCACACCGCCGCCGAGGACTGGGTGGCCGGGGTACCCGGCAGCGAGGTCACCTCCGTGGGCTTCGGGTCCGGCACCTTCCGCATCGACGTGCGCACGCCGGCCGACCTCCCCCCGACGCAGAGCCTCCTCGTCGCCCTCGACGACGCGCTCCCCGCCGGGTTCGGGGTCGTCGTCGACACGACGTACGGCGAGGAGGTCGAGGTCGGCACCACGGGGGCAGGGCGTTAGCCCACCGGGCGACCGGCTCCCACGGCCCGCCCGCTCCGGACCTCCCGGCCACGAACGGGCCCGGCCGTCCTGGCGGAACCTCCCGGGAGGACGGGACACCGGGCCCTGTCGCCCGGGACGCCGTGCCCGACAGCGTTGGCGGCATCACCCACCGACGCAAGGACACACCGCCATGAGCACCACGAGCACCACCCAGGACCTCACCGAGGACCGTCACGGGGCCCGGCCGGCCGCGACGCCGACGACCTCGACGTCCGGCACACCCACCGGCATCCGCGCCGGCATCCCCCCCGCCGACACCCCGACCTCGACCCGGCGCGGCTGGGCCTGGTCGGGCGTCGCCGCCGGGGTCGCCGGCATCGTGTCGATCGCGGCCTCGATGCGCGTCGACGCGGTCTATGCCGAGAACGTGTCCGGGGACCCGGATGCCGTCGTCGCCCGGCTCGCGGAGCAGACCGCCGCGATCCTCACCTTCCACACGGCGACGCTCGTGAGCCTGGCCCTCCTCGTCGTCTTCGCGGCGGGACTGCGGCGACGGCTCGCCGGCCAGCTGCCCTCGCGCAGCCTGCTCCCCGACGTCGCGGCGGCAGGCCTGGGCCTGGTCACCGTGGCCCAGCTGCTCGGCTCGGGCCTGACGACGGAGTTCGTGTTCGGGGTCGCCGACCACGCGGCCGACCTCGTCCCCGAGGCCGCCGTGTTCTTCGGGCACTGGGTCGGCACGATCCCGTGGCTGTGGGTCGGGGCCGGGATCGCCGGTGTCGCCGTCTCCGTCGCCGCGCTGCGCCACGGTGCCGCCGCCCGCTGGGTCGGTGTGGTCGGGGCGGTCCTCGGCGGCCTGACGCTCGTGCTCGGGATCTCGCCGCTGCAGTACCTGGCGGGCATGGTCGGGCCGGTCTGGCTGCTCGTCACCGCGCTGGGCCTCGCCCTCGGCGACCGAGCGCGACGCGGCTGACCCCGGCCGCTGAGCCCACGACACCCGGGCGGACCGTCGTGACGCACCTCTATGCTCCCGTGACCATGGACGATCGGGACGCACCGGGCACGGAGGGGATGCCCCGGGCCGCCACGGCCATCGCCGTGGTGGCCTGGGGCACTGCCGTGCTCGCGGTCGTCCTGAGCGTCGTGGCCCGCCCACCGCTCGACGAGGGCCTGTGGTTCCTCCTCGTCGACGTCACGGTCGCCTGCGTCTACGGCACGGTGGCCGCGGTCATCCTCTCCCGGCGGCGGCACCCCGTGCCCTGGCTGCTCGCGCTCGCGGCGGTCGGGGGCGGTCTCGCGGCGCTCGGGTTCGGCTACCGGGCCCTCGCCGCCGCCCGTCCGGGGCTCCCGCCCCTCGAGGCGCTCGGGGCCCTGCAGGGCCTCGCGTGGGTGCCGGGCACGCTCGCCCTCTTCCTCGTCGTGCCGTGGCTCGTGCGCGACCACCCGCTCGGCCGCGCGGTCTGGGGCGTCGTCGCCGGGTCCGCGCTCATCACCCTCTTCCTCCTCGCCCAGGTCATGGTCGCCGAGTGGGCCTTCTCGGCGCTCGTCGCCGCGATCGTCGTGCTGGGGCTCGTCACCGCGGGCGCCGTCGAGGTGCGGCACCGTCGCGGCCCCGTCGCCGAGCGCAACGGGCTGGGGTGGCTCGCGCTCGGCACCGCCGTGCTCGCCCTGTCGTTCCTGCCCCTCGCGCTCCCGTGGGGGCTGGTGGCGATCCCGGTCTGGTTCACCCCCGTCCTCCACCTCGCGTCCCAGGCCGTCTACCCGGCGGCGGTCCTCGTGGCCGTGCTCCGCGGCCGGATGTGGGGGCTCCAGCTCGCCGTGAGCCGCACCGTGCTCGCGGGCCTCATGACCGTCGCCCTGACGACCACCTACGTCGTCGTGACCTGGCTGGTCACGCTCGTCGTCCCGGGGGCCGGGTTCGGCCAGCTCGTCGGCGCCGCCGTCGTCGCGGTGGCCGTCCAGCCGGCCCGGATCGCGCTCGAGCGCCGCGTCCACCGCCTCGTCCACGGTGCCGCGGCCACCCCTGAGCACGTCGTCCGGCGGCTCGGCAGCCACCTCAGCGTCGAGGGTTCCGCCGACAGCCTGCTCAACGGCCTCGCCGCCGACGTCGGCACGGCGATGCGGCTCGAGTCGGTGACCCTGCGCACCCCCGGCGTGGACCACGTGCTGTGGGGGATGCCGTCCGGCGCCCCCACCGTCGTGCCCCTGCGGCACCGCGGCGAGGAGGTCGGCACGATGGAGGTCACCCTGCCCGGCGGGGAGTCCCTCGGTGCCACCGGTGAACGCACCCTCGCCGACCTCGGCAACGTCGTCGCCACCGCGGTGGCCGTGACCCGCGCGGCGCGCGAGGTCGAGGACGCGCGCCAGCGCCTCGCCCGCGCGCGACTCGAGGAGCGCCGCGTCATCCGCCGCGAGATCCACGACGGGCTCGGCCCCTCGCTCGCCGGCCTGCGGCTCGGGCTGCGCGGGGCGCGGAACCTGCTCGACACCGACCCGGCCGCGGCCGCCGAGCTGCTCGGCACCCTCCAGGACGAGCTCGACCAGCGGGTCGACGACGTCCGCACCCTCTCGCACAGCCTCCTCCCCCCGGTCCTCGACGAGCTGGGCCTGGGCGCGGCGCTCGAGGAGCTCGCCGCCCGCCACGCCGAGGACGGCCTCACGGTGCGGCTGCACCTCGACCACGGCGAGGTGGCCGACCCGATGCTCGCCGCCGCGGCCTACGGCATCGTCGGCGAGGCCCTCGTCAACGTGAGCCGGCACAGCGGGGCGAGTGAGTGCACCGTGCGCACCGACTCCTCGTCGGGCTCGCTCGTCGTCACGGTGTCGGACCCCGGTCGCGGCATCGGCGCGGACGCCCGCGCCGGGGTCGGCAGTCGCGCGATGCGCGAGCGCGCCGAGGAGCAGGGCGGGCGGCTCGACATCCGGTCGGCACCGGGCGCCGGCACGGTCGTCGAGGCGGTCCTCCCGGTAGGGGTGCCCAGCCGTGCGTGATCCGATCCGGGTCGCCATCGTCGACGACCACCCCGTCTTCCGGCTGGGGATGGCCGGCCTGCTCGGGTCGCTCGAGGGCGTCACCGTCGTCGCGCAGGCCGCGGACGCGGCGCAGGCCCTCGCCATCGACCCGGGGTCGGTCGACGTCGTGCTCATGGACCTCCACCTCGGCGACGACTCCGGCATCGAGACGACGAGGGAGCTGCTGCGCCGTGACCCGGGTGCGCGCGTGCTCGTCGTCACGATGCGCGAGGACGACGAGTCGGTCGTGGCCTGCATGCGGGTCGGGGCGCGCGGCTACCTGCTCAAGGGCGCCGCACCCGACGAGGTGGAGCGCGCCGTGCGCGCCGTCGCCAACGGCGAGGTCATCCTCGGCCCGGCCGTCGCGGCGCGAGCCGTCGCCGTCCTCACGTCCGGGCGCACCGCGGCGCGGGTGCCCTTCCCCGAGCTCACCGACCGCGAGCGGGAGGTGCTCGACCTCGTCGCCCGCGGCTTCGACAACCTCACGATCGCCCGCCGGATGGTGCTCAGCCCCAAGACGGTGCGCAACCACGTGTCCAACGTGCTCACCAAGCTCGGGGTCCCCGACCGCTCGGCCGCCATCGTGCGGGCGAGGGAGGGCGGCCTCGGCGCGGACTGACCGCGCCGGCCGGTCGCGCGGGGGCGTCGCGTGCGGGGGCGTCGCGCGGGGGCGTCGCGCGGGGGCGTCGCGCGGGGGCGTCGTGCGGGGGCGTCGTGCGGGGGCGTCGCGCGGGGCGTCGCGTATCTGGAAGGCCGTCGCCCGCTCCTCTCCCTCAGGACCACCACCCGAGGAGGAACGCCATGACGGTGACCTACGAGAGGACCCGCGAGGCCGTCGACGCCGCGCCACCGGCGCCGGTCGCCGCGGTCCGGGCGCCACGGCTCGCGACGGCCGCCGCCCCGGCCCCCGTCCGGGCGCTGGCCGCGGTCCATGCGGAGGCCGCACCCGCCGGGCCGGACGTCACGCCGCGGCTCGAGCTGAGCATCGGCACCGCGGTCTCGCGCTTCCTCCGCCTCGCGTCGGCGCTGCCCGGCACGGCGGTCCACTACGCCGTCAAGGCCAACCCCCACCCCGTGCTGCTGCGCGCCCTCGCCCAGGCGGGGTGCCGGTTCGACGTCGCGAGCCCCGGGGAGGTGCGGGCCGCGCTGGCAGCCGGCGCACCGGCATCCCACCTCGTGCACTCCAACCCGGTCGCGCGCCGCGACCACCTGGCGCAGGCGTACGCCCTCGGTGTGCGGCTCTTCGTCGTCGACTCGGCGGGTGAGGTGGCCAAGGTCGCCGACGCCGCGCCCGGGTCGTCGGTGCTCGTGCGGATCGTCACGTCCGGGTCGGGCTCGGACTGGCCGCTGTCGCGCAAGTACGGCTGCCCGGTCGACGACGCCGTGGGCCTGCTCGTGGATGCCGGGCGCCTCGGGCTCGACCCCGCCGGCGTGTCGTTCCACGTCGGCTCACAGCAGCGCGACCCGCAGGCGTGGGGGCCGCCGATCCGCTCGGCGGCGCGCGTCTTCGAGGCCGTGCGGGCGCGCGGCTTCGGGCCGTGGCTGCTCGACCTCGGCGGCGGGTTCCCGGCGGTGCTCGAGGGCGGCGACGTGCCGCCGGTCCGCGACTACGGGCGGGCCATCGACGGGCACCTTCGTGCGGCCTTCGGGGACGACCGGCCGCAGACGCTCGTCGAGCCCGGCCGTGGGGTCGTCGGGGATGCCGGCACGGTCGTGACGAGCGTCGTCGGCGTCGTCGACCGCGGTGGTGTGCGGTGGGTCTTCGTCGACGCCGGGGTCTTCACCGGCCTCGTCGAGACCCTCGACGAGGCGATCCGCTACCGCCTGGAGACCCCTGGCGTCCACGGCCCGACCGGACCGTGCGTGCTCGCCGGCCCGACGTGCGACAGCGCGGACGTGCTGTACGAGACGACGCCGGTCTCGCTCCCGCTCGCGCTCGCCGAGGGCGACGAGCTGCGCATCCACGCGGCCGGGGCGTACTCCGCGTGCTACTCGACGGTGGGCTTCAACGGGTTCTCGCCCCTGCCGACCGTCATCACGCGCTGAGCGGCGCCGCCGGGGTGCGGCAGGACGCGCACGATCGGGTCCCACGCGGGCCGTGCGGCGTGCGGGGGAGCCCCGCGTCGTCCCGTGGCGCCCCCAGTCACCCGCCCGGCGCGGTGGGCGGGTGACCGGCATCCGGCGTGGGGCGGAACGCGACGCGCGTCGGGGCGTGGCGGGCGACGGCGAGGACCTCGACCGTCCACCCCTCGAGGTGCACGACCTCGCCCGGGCCCCGGGGCACCCGGCCGAGCTCGGCCATGACGAGGCCGGAGACGGTCGTGTAGTCCCCCCCGACCCGCTCCGGGAGCTCGATGCCGAGGTCCGGCAGGTCGTGGAGCGGGAAGGTGCCGGGCACGACGACGCCGCCGCCGTCGAGGGGGGCCACGGTGGCCAGGTCGCGGTCGGTCTCGTCGTAGATCTCGCCGACGACCTCCTCCAGGAGGTCCTCGAGGGTGACGATCCCGTCGGCCTCGCCGTACTCGTCGAGGACGACCGCGAGCTGCTGGCGCTCGGTCTTGAAGCGGTGGAGGGCGTCGGCGACCCGCATCGTGTCGGGGACGTAGAGCGCCGGGGTCGCGACCGAGGAGACGGGCTCGTCGCCACCGCGGTGGACGTTCGACCAGTGGACCACCCCGACGACGTGGTCGAGGTGGTGGCGCCGGGTGACCGGGGCCCTCGAGTACCCGGCCTCGGCGAGCGCCTCGAGCGCCTGGGAGGCCGACAGGTCGGCGTCGAGGGTGAAGACCGAGCCGCGGGGCACCATGACCTGCCGCAGCAGCCGGGTGTCGATCTCGAGCGCCCCGGTGAGGATCTCGCGCTGCTCGGCGTGGAGCATGCCGTGGCTCACGACGAGGTCGCGCAGCTCCTCGCGGGTCATCGCCGGCCCCGACGCGCCCGGGGTGATCCCGAAGAGGCGCACGACGGCGTTGCTCGCCGCGCCGAGGAGCGCGACGACCGGTCGTGACAGGCGCGAGACGAGGTCGATCGGGCCGGCCGCCACGAGTGCCCACGGCAGGGCGCGCTGCATCGCGACCCGCTTCGGGGCGAGCTCACCGAGGACGAGCGTGACGAAGGTGAGCACGAGGGTCACGCCCGCGACCGCGACCGCCTCCGCGGCCCCCCCGAGGGGGGACAGGTACGGCACGAGGGGTTCGGCGAGCGAGACGGCGGCCGCCGCCGAGGCGAGGAAGCCGGCGAGCGTGATCCCGATCTGGATCGTCGCGAGGAAGCGGTTGGGGTCGCGCGCGAGGCGCACCAGGCGCAGGGTCCGGGGCGTCCCCTCGCGCTCGAGCTGCGCCAGCTGCCCCTCCCGGAGCGAGACGAGGGCCATCTCGCTGCCGGCGAAGGCCGCGTTGAGAAGCACGAGCAGGCCGACGAGCGCGAGGTTCGTCCAGTAACCGTCCACGGCCCCTCCCCGTCGTCAGGCTGCGACGAGGGGACGCGTGCGCCCCTGCTCTTCGGGCGACGAGGTCGTCGTCGGGTCGCCGCCCGTCGGGCGTCGGTGGGTGAGGAGGTGCACGGGATGGCCGTCGGGGTCCATGGCTCTCTCGGGTCGGGGATGGTCGGGGGGGAACGCACGACCGCACGGGACGGTTCCGACCGCGGATGCCGGGAACACCAGGGCCGCCGCCTAAGTTGAGTCAGGTGAACGCAAGTTTCGGGCGGCCGGTTTGCTCAGGACACCTCGCCCGGCCTACCGTGAGTCCCGAGCACTCAACCACAGGACGAGAACCCAAGGAGCAACCCCCATGGCCCGTGCAGTCGGCATCGACCTCGGCACCACCAACAGCGCCGTCGCCGTCCTCGAGGGCGGCGAGCCCACCATCATCGCGAACGCCGAGGGCGGGCGGACCACCCCGTCGGTCGTCGCCTTCTCCAAGGGCGGCGAGGTGCTCGTCGGGGAGATCGCGAAGCGCCAGGCCGTGACGAACGCCGAGCGCACGCTGCGCTCGGTCAAGCGCCACATGGGCACCGACTGGCGCTCCGACGACATCGACGGCAAGAAGTACAACGCCCAGGAGATCAGCGCGCGGATCCTCCAGAAGCTCAAGCGCGACGCGGAGTCCTACCTCGGCGAGACCGTGACCGACGCCGTCATCACCGTCCCCGCCTACTTCGACGACCACGAGCGCCAGGCCACGAAGGAGGCCGGCGAGATCGCGGGGCTCAACGTCCTGCGCATCGTCAACGAGCCCACCGCGGCCGCGCTCGCCTACGGCCTGGACAAGGGCAGGGAGGACGAGCTCATCCTCGTCTTCGACCTCGGCGGTGGCACCTTCGACGTCTCGCTCCTCGAGGTCGGCAAGGACCCGGAGGACGGCTTCTCGACGATCCAGGTCAAGGCGACCTCGGGCGACAACAAGCTCGGCGGCGACGACTGGGACGAGCGGGTCGTCGGCCACCTGCTCACCGTGGTGAAGAACTCCTCGGGCGTCGACCTCGCCAAGGACAAGATCGCGATGCAGCGCCTGCGCGACGCCGCCGAGCAGGCGAAGAAGGAGCTGTCGTCGGCCTCGAGCACGAACATCTCCCTCCAGTACCTCTCGATGTCCGAGAACGGCCCGATCCACCTCGACGAGACGCTCACCCGCGCCCAGTTCGAGCAGATGACCAAGGACCTCCTCGACCGCACGAAGCAGCCCTTCCAGAACGTCATCAAGGACGCCGGCATCTCGCTGTCCGACATCGACCACGTCGTGCTCGTCGGCGGCTCCACCCGGATGCCGGCCGTGAGCGCCGTCGTCAAGGAGCTCACCGGCGGCAAGGAGCCGAACAAGGGCGTCAACCCCGACGAGGTCGTCGCGCTCGGCGCGTCGCTGCAGGCCGGTGTCCTCAAGGGCGAGCGCAAGGACGTCCTGCTCATCGACGTCACCCCGCTCTCGCTCGGCATCGAGACCAAGGGCGGCCTGTTCACCAAGCTCATCGAGCGCAACACGGCCATCCCGACCAAGCGCAGCGAGGTCTTCTCGACGGCCGAGGACAACCAGCCCTCGGTGCTCATCCAGGTCTTCCAGGGCGAGCGCGAGATCGCGCAGCAGAACAAGCCGCTCGGCACCTTCGAGCTCTCGGGCATCGCCCCGGCACCCCGCGGCGTGCCGCAGATCGAGGTGACCTTCGACATCGACGCGAACGGCATCGTCCACGTCACGGCGAAGGACCGGGGCACCGGCAAGGAGCAGAAGATCACCATCTCCGGCGGGTCGGCCCTGTCGAAGGAGGAGATCGAGCGGATGGTCAAGGACGCCGAGGCGCACGCCGAGGAGGACCGCGTCCGCCGCGAGGAGACCGAGACCCGCAACATGGGCGAGTCGCTCGTCTTCTCCACGGAGAAGTTCCTCGCCGAGTCGGGCGACAAGGTGAGCCCCGAGCTGCGCACGCCCGTCGACGAGGCCCTGACGGCCCTCAAGGACGCGGTCAAGCCGGACTCGGGCGCCTCCAAGGACGACATCCAGGCCAAGATCGACACGCTCAACGCGAAGTCCCAGGACATGGGTGCGGCGATGTACGCCGCGGCGGCCGAGCAGGGCGAGTCCGGCGACGTCCCCGGCGCCGAGTCGACCGACTCCCAGCCGGCGCCCGACGCGGGTGACGACGACGTCGTCGACGCCGAGGTGGTCGAGGACGACGAGGACAAGAAGTGACCGAGCCCCACGACCCCGGGATGCCGCGCGGCGGCACCGGGTCCGAGGACCCCGTCGTCCCGGACCCGACCCCCGACGACGCGATCAACACCGAGTCGGTCAACGACGGCGAGGAGGTGGCTCCGGCCCAGTCCGGGGCCACCCCCGCCGGGGCCGCCCCCGCCGGGGCCGCCCCCGCCGGGGCGGCCGGCGACGAGAGCCCGGGCGCCGACACGGCATCCGAGCACATCGCAGCGGATGCCGGTGCGCCCCACCCGGACTCGGTGCTCGCGGCCGAGCGGCTCGGTGACCTCCAGCGGCTCCAGGCCGAGTACGTCAACTACAAGCGGCGGGTCGACCGCGACCGCGCGCTCATGCAGGAGCGGGCCGTGCGCGACGTCCTCGAGTCGGTGCTGCCGGTGCTCGACGACATCCAGGCCGCCCGAGATCACGGCGACCTCGTCGACGGGCCGTTCGCGGCCATCGCCGACAAGCTCGAGGCGACCCTCGGCAAGTACGGCCTCGAGCGCTTCGGCGGCCGGGGCGAGGCGTTCGACCCCATGCAGCACGAGGCCCTCATGCACACGCCGTGGCCGGAGGGCGACGACGACCTCCCGACCGACGCGGCATCCACGACCATCGTCACGGTGCTCCAGCCCGGCTACCGTGCGGGGGAGCAGGTGCTGCGCCCCGCCCGCGTCGCGGTCGCCGACCCGGCCTGAGACGGGCGACCAGCACCGCACGACCGCACGACGACCCGCACCGCACGACCGCACGACGACCCGCACCGAGGCACCGAGAGGAGGGGCCCGATGGCCAGCCAGGACTGGTTCGAGAAGGACTTCTACGCGATCCTCGGGGTCCCCCAGGACGCCGACCAGGCCGCGATCAAGAAGGCCTACCGGCGCCTCGCCCGCAAGCACCACCCCGACCAGAACGCCGGCGACACCGCGGCCGAGCAGCGCTTCAAGGACGTCGGTGAGGCCCACGCGGTGCTGTCCGACCCGAAGCAGCGCGAGGAGTACGACGCGATCCGGCAGATGGCGCACGGCGGCGCCCGCTTCCGGGCGGGCGGTCCCGGCGCCGGTGGCTTCGAGGACGTCTTCTCCGCGTTCGGGGGAGGCGGCGGCCAGCGGGTGCGCTTCTCGACCGGTGGCCCGGGTGGTGCGGGCGCCGGCCAGCCCGACCTCGACGACCTGCTCGCCCAGATGTTCGGCGGTGGCGCGGGCGCGACCGGAGGGCCCCGTGCGGCCCGCGGCGGCGACCCCTTCTCCGGGTTCGGGGCCCCCCGCGGCCCGCGACCCGGAGCCGACGTCCAGGCCCGCACGACCCTGAGCTTCCGCGACGCCGTCGAGGGGGCGACGGTCACCCTGACGACGGCCGAGGGGCGCCGGATCACGACTAAGATCCCGGCCGGGGTCAAGGACGGGCAGCGGATCCGGCTGCGCGGCAAGGGCGCTGAGGGAGATCCCGGGGCGCCCAAGGGCGACCTCATCCTCACGGTCACCGTCGACAAGCACCCGGTCTTCGGCCGCGACGGCGACAACCTCACCGTCGACCTGCCCGTCACCTTCGCCGAGGCCGTCCTCGGGGCGACGGTGTCGGTCCCGACGCTCGACGGCACCCCGGTGCGCGTCAAGGTGGCCCCGGGCACTCCGAGCGGGCGGGTGCTGCGGGTCAAGGGCCGGGGGGTCGCAGGACGCCACGGCGCGGGTGACCTCCTCGCGAAGGTCACCGTCATCGTGCCGCAGCGCCTCACCGACGCCGGCCGCGAGGCCGTCGAGGTCCTCCAGGCGGAGGAAGCAGGCGTCGACCCGCGGGCCGGGCTGTTCGAGCAGGCCACGAGCTGAGGCCATCGGCCATGACGTCGATCCACTACGCGGCCTTCAGCCCCGACGACGACACCCCGGTGTTCGTCATCTCCGTCGCCGCCGAGCTCGCCGGCATGCACGCGCAGACGCTGCGGCAGTACGACCGGCTCGGCCTCGTCACCCCGTCACGCACCCGCGGCGGGGGGCGGCGGTACTCCCAGCGCGACGTCGCCCTCCTCCGCGAGGTGCAGCGGCTCTCGCAGGAGGAGGGCATCTCGCTGCCGGGCATCGCGCGCATCCTCGACCTCGAGAACGAGGTCTCGGCGCTGCGTTCGCGGGTGTCCGAGCTCACCGCCGAGCTCGAGGCCCTGCGCGCGTCCTCGGGCCGCACGGCCCGCGTGTTCTCGGTCTCCCCGAGCGGTGACGTCTACGCCGCGCGGCTCGGTGAGCGCCCGCGGCACGGGCGCTCGCAGGCCCTCGTCATCTGGAGCCCGGGCCGCCGGGACTGAGCCCCGTCCGGCCGGGCCTGAACCGGATGCCGTTCACGCTCACCGCGCGGTCGACGCATCGGCATCGGGCCGCGCCACCGGAACCGCCGGCGCGCACCGTGGGAGGGCGACGGCATCCGGCGGAGGCACCGACCCGTTGCACATCACCCACACGACCCACGCGCGGGACCGCCCCCGCGCGTGGGTGGAGTGCCATCAGTCGGGGAGGCGGGCGTGGGTGCGCCCCGCGGCGCCGAGCACGACGACGGCGGCGGCGACCGCGGCGACCCCGACGAGCAGCGAGCGTGGCTCGTCGGTGACCCGGCCCCAGGCGATCCAGCCCAGTCCCCAGGCCATCGCGCCGGCGACGGCCCACCGACCGCCGAGTCGGCGCGCGAGGAGCACGCCGACCCCGGCCGCGACGGCGACGACGGCGACCGCCACGAGCTGCGCGGCGTACCCGCCGGGGTCGACCCCGCTCGAGACGAACGCCGCGGTGACGTTGGCGCAGGCGGCGACGGCGACCCACCCGAGGTAGAGCCCGAACGTGCCGTCGACGACGACGGTCTCGACGTGCCCGTAGGACGGCACCTCCTCGAGCCGGCGCACGAGCACCCCGAGGGTCGCGACGAGCCCCGCCATGACGAGCACGCTGACCCAGATCCAGCCCTGCTGCGTCACGAGCAGCCATGCGGCGTTGAGCACCATGGATGCCGCGACGAGCCACCCGATCGCCCGGTGCCGCCGGTCCGTGGCCTGCTCGGGGAGCCACTGCCACACCGTGTACGCGGCGAGGCCGAGGTAGATCGGGGTCCAGATCGTGAAGGCCGGTCCGGCGGGGGCGAGGAGCGTCGCGTCCGCGGCGAGGGCCCCTCCCGAGGACTCCTCGACCCGGGTACCGATCACCCCGACACCGACGAGCGTGCCGACGACGCAGAGGAGCTCGGCGAGGGTCACGCCGACCTGCCGCAACCGGTCCGAGGGCTGCACGGCCGGCCTCGTCAGCGTGCTCATGCCGCCATTGGACCACGCGGCGGACGGATCCGGCCGGGGCCGTTTCGTGCCGTCGAGCAACCGGCGCGCGGCGGGCCTAGCACACGGGGTACAGGTTCTGGGGTTATCGTGCCGGGGTCACGGTGTGCGTCCCGAGGGACGGACCCGAGCCGTGACCTGCCGAGAAAGAGACGTGAGGATGTCCGACGAGGAGCCGCTGCGCTCGTCCGGGCGGCCGGGGACGCCCCCGCCGCCGGCGAGCCGTGCCGAGCTGCGCAGCCCCCCGGGCACCTACTACCGCCGGGTCGCTCTCGGGACGATCCTCCCGGGGGCCGGCCTCATCGGCACCCGCTGGCGGGTCCTCGGCTGGGTGCTCGTCGTCCTCGCGCTCGTCACGGGTCTGCTCCTCCTCGCCCGGGCCTGGCGCGGCGGCCTCGTCCGCTCGGTGCTCGACGTCGCCGTGCGGCCCGAGGTGCTCCAGTGGATCGGTGTCGCAGTCATGGTCGCCGCCGTCGTGTGGATCGGCTCGATCGTCCTCACCGCCGAGCAGTCGTGGCCCCGGCGGCGGCGCGCCGGGCGCTGGTGGCGGGTGGCGTTCGCGGCCGGCGCGTGCCTCGTCATCGCCGCACCGGCAGCCATGGCCGTGCGCTACCTCGACGTGCAGTCCACCCTCATCGACGAGGTGTTCGTCGCCGACGGCTTCGGCGAGGGGCGCGACGTCGCCCTCGCCGACGTGGCTGCGGCCGACCCGTGGGCCGACGTGCCCCGGGTCAACACCCTCCTCATCGGGTCGGACGCCGGCAAGGACCGGTGGGGGGTGCGCACCGACTCGCTCATGCTCGTGAGCACGGACACGAAGACCGGCGACACCCTGCTCATCGGCATCCCGCGCAACCTGGAGCGGGTGCCCTTCCCCGACGACAACCCCCTCTCGGCGGTCTACCCGAACGGCTACGACTGCGGCGACGAGTGCCTCATGAACGGCATCTGGACCCTCGCCGAGAGCCGCCCCGACCTCTTCGAGGGGGTCGACGAGCCGGGCCGCCAGTCCACGGTCGACGTCGTCGGCGAGATCACCGGCCTGGAGGTCGACCAGTCCGTCGTCGTCAACCTGCGCGGCTTCCGGGCTCTCGTCGACGCCATGGGCGGGGTGGACGTCAACGTCCGGGAGCGGGTGTGCGTCGAGTGCCACCAGACCCCGAGCGGGCGCATCGAGTTCACCGGCGAGAAGGAGGAGTGGATCGAGCCGGGCCTGCAGCACCTCGACGGCCGGCTCGCCCTCTGGTACTCGCGGTCGCGGGCGGGCAGCGACGACTTCAGCCGGATGCGCCGTCAGCGGTGCGTCGCCGGAGCCCTGCTCGACCAGGCCGACCCGGTCTCGCTCCTGCGCAGCTACCCCCAGCTCGCCAAGGTGCTCAAGAGCAACGTCAGCGCCGACATCCCGGCGGGCGAGCTGTCCGCCTGGGTCGACCTCGTGCTCCGCATCCAGGAGGGCGGCTCGATCCGCTCGCTGCCGCTGACGAGCAAGGTCGTCGAGCCGGGCTACCCCGACTTCGCCAAGATCCGCCGCCTCGTCGACAAGGCCATCGAGCCGCCGGCGGCCACCTCGACCGCCTCCCCCTCGACGACCGGCTCGCCCGCGCCGAGCGGCTCCACCACGCCGAGCGGCTCCACCTCGCCGACGGCGCCGCCGAGCCCGACGGTCACCCCGGACGACGCCGACGCGGCGGACCTCTCCGCCACCTGCTGACCGGCATACTCGGGCGGGTGAGCGAGCACCTCCTGGTCTTCCCCGACCGCGCCACCGCCGACGAGGTCGCGGCGGAGCTGTCCGACGAGGGCTTCACCGAGGTCCGGGTGGTCCGGGAGTCCCTCGCGGGCGAGGACGACGCCGAGGACCACGAGTGGGCCGTCTACGTCCGTGAGGACATGGTCGTCGACGAGTCGCGCCCGGTGGAGCACGGGCTGCGCGACCGGTTCGAGGCCCTCGTGCAGGAGCGCGGCGGCTGGTACGACCCGCACCCCGGCCCCGGTTCTGGCGCCGGGGGGACCGCTCGCGGCTGAGCGCCCGCGTCGCCACCCCTCCGGTGCCCCGGGTCGAGGTTGACACCGCTCGGGATGCCGGGCGGCTGCGAGTTCGCCTGCTGCTGTGCCCCACTGGGGGTGCGCCCGTCGCTAGGGTGGGCCCGCTGCGTGGAGCCGACACACGAGGGGGCAGGACATGACGACGACGGTGCACACCCAGTTCGCGACGGTCGAGGCAGTGGAGCCGGCCTACTCCGCCGGCGTCCTGCTCCTCATCGCCGTGGCCGCCGTCGTGCTCCTGCTCTTCCTCATCATGACGCTGAAGATGCACGCCTTCGTGGCGCTCGTGCTCGTCAGCTTCCTCACCGCGATCGTCACGAAGATCCCCTTCCCCGACGTCGTGCCCACGATGCTCTCGGGCTTCGGGGCCACGCTGGCCACCGTCGCCCTGCTCGTCGGTCTGGGTGCCATGATCGGCCGCCTGCTCGAGGTCACCGGCGGCGCCCAGGTGCTCGCCGACACCCTCATCAACCGCTTCGGCGAGCACCGCGCCCCCCTGGCACTCGGTGTCGCCTCGCTCCTCTTCGGGTTCCCGATCTTCTTCGACGCCGGGCTCGTCGTCATGCTGCCCATCATCTTCAGCGTGGCCCGGCGCTTCGGCGGCTCGGTGCTCACCTACGGGCTGCCCGCCGCGGGCGCGTTCGCCGTCATGCACGCGTTCGTGCCGCCGCACCCCGGCCCGGTCGCCGCGGGTGAGCTGCTCGGCGCCGACATCGGCCTCCTCGTCGTCTTCGGCCTGCTCATCGGCCTCCCGACGTGGTACCTCGCGTCGTACCTCTTCGGCACGTGGACCGGCCGGCGGATGTACATCCCCGTGCCGGAGCTGCTCGTCGGGGGCGTGAGCGAGCCGGAGGGCTCCGAGGACCGCCCCCCGCCCGCCTTCGGCACCGTGCTGTTCGTCCTCCTCCTGCCGCTGCTGCTCATCTTCCTCAACACCGGGCTCAACACCCTGGGCGCGGCCGGCGTCGTCGACCCGGACGCCACGTGGGTCGGGCTGCTGCGGATGATCGGGCAGACGCCGATCGCGCTGCTCATCACCGTCATCGTCGCCACCGTCGTCCTGAGCGGGGGGCGCTCGAAGGCCGACGTCGAGCAGATCGTCAACAGCGCGCTCGGGCCGGTCTGCGCGATCATCCTCATCACCGGTGCCGGTGGCATGTTCGGTGGGGTCCTGCGTGCGAGCGGCATCGGCGAGGCGCTCGCCGACTCGCTGGAGTCGACCGGGCTGCCGGTCATCGTGGCGGCCTTCGTCGTCGCGACCGCGCTGCGCGTCGCCCAGGGCTCGGCGACCGTCGCCCTGACGACGACCGCCGGCCTGCTGGCCCCGACGGTCGCGGCGACCTCCGGCCTGACGAGCATCGACCTCGTGTGCATCGTCATCGCCATCGCCTGCGGCTCGACCGTGCTCTCCCACGTCAACGACTCCGGGTTCTGGCTCGTCGGCAGGTTCTTCGGCATGGACGAGAAGACGACCCTGAAGACCTGGACGGTCATGGAGACGCTCATCGGCACGGTCGGGTTCGTGTTCGCCCTCGGCGTGAGCCTCGCCCTGTGACCGGGGGAGCGGCACCTGGCGCCCGAGGGCACGGCCGCACGCGGCACATCGTCGTCATGGGTGTCTCGGGCAGCGGCAAGTCCACCGTGGCCGAGGGCATCTCGACGGCCATGGGGCTGCCGTTCGCCGAGGCCGACCGGTTCCACCCGGAGGCCAACATCGCGAAGATGAGCGCCGGCATCCCGCTCACGGATGCCGACCGGTGGCCCTGGCTGTCCGACCTCGCCGCGTGGATGGCGACCCAGGCGAGAGAGGGGCAGTCGACGGTCATGGCCTGCTCGGCGCTGCGCCGCGCCTACCGCGACGTGCTGCGGTCCGGCCCCCCGGAGGTGCAGTTCGTCCACCTCGACGGGCCGGTCGAGCTCATCGCCGCCCGGATGTCGGCCCGGCCCGACCACTTCATGCCGGCCTCGCTCCTCGCGTCGCAGGTGCGGACCCTCGAGCCACTCGGGGCGGACGAGGACGGCGTCGTGCTCGACCTGCGGCACGACCCGCAGACCCTCGTGGAGCAGGCGGTGGAGTGGCTCGCCCACCGGTGAGACGCAACGGCCGTCGGACGGGTCGCACCTCGCTCCCAGCACGGACTTGAGCGGAATAGACTCAACTTTCGCGAGGTTGCACGAGGCGATCCCCCACCACGTCCCACCGCGTCCAGGAGTAGTCCCATGGAGCTCAAGCCCACCGCCAAGGTGGCCGAGGCGCTCGCCCTCGCCCAGCGGGCGGCCCAGGCCGCCGGCCACGCCGAGATCACGCCCGACCACCTGGCGAGCGCCGCCGTCCAGCTCGACACCGCACTCGCCGACGCCCTCCTCGGCGCGGCCGGCACGGGGGCCGGGCACGTCCTCGGCCAGGCCGACGCCCGCCTGCGCGCGCTGCCGACGACGAGCGGTCCGACCGCCCAGCCGCCGGCCCTCGGCCGGGAGGCGCTGGCGGTGCTCCAGCAGGCCGACACCCTGATGCGCGCCAAGGGCGACGCGTTCCTCGCCCTCGACCTGCTCCTCCTCGCCCTCGCCGAGACCGGCCACCTCGCCGCCGTCGAGAAGCGCGGCGCCGCCGACATGGAGCAGAGGATCGCCGAGCTGCGCGGGGGCCGCCAGGTCACCTCCGAGACCCCCACCGAGGCGGGCGAGGCGCTCGCGCAGTACGGCACCGACCTCACCGAGGCCGCGCGCGAGGGCCGGCTCGACCCGGTCATCGGCCGCGACGACGAGATCCGACGCGTCGTCCAGGTGTTGAGCCGGCGCACGAAGAACAACCCCGTGCTCATCGGTGAGCCCGGCGTCGGGAAGACCGCCGTCGTCGAGGGTCTCGCCCAGCGGATCGTCGACGGCGACGTCCCGGAGTCGCTGCGGGACAAGCGCCTCATCGCCCTCGACCTCGGCGCCATGGTCGCCGGGGCCAAGTACCGCGGTGAGTTCGAGGAGCGGCTCAAGGCCGTCCTCGAGGAGATCAAGTCCTCCGACGGGCAGGTCGTCACCTTCATCGACGAGCTGCACACGGTCGTCGGGGCCGGTGCCACCGGCGAGTCGGCCATGGACGCGAGCAACATGCTCAAGCCGATGCTCGCCCGGGGCGAGCTGCGCCTCGTCGGTGCGACGACGCTCGACGAGTTCCGCGAGCACGTCGAGAAGGATCCTGCGCTCGAGCGCCGCTTCCAGCAGGTCTTCGTCGGGGAGCCGAGCGTCGAGGACACCATCGCGATCCTGCGCGGGCTCAAGGAGCGCTACGAGGCCCACCACAAGGTCGAGATCGAGGACAGTGCCCTCGTCGCCGCGGCATCCCTGTCCGACCGCTACATCTCGGGGCGCCAGCTGCCCGACAAGGCCATCGACCTCGTCGACGAGGCGGCCTCGCGCCTGCGGATGGAGATCGACTCCAGCCCGGTCGAGATCGACGTCCTGCGCCGTGCCGTCGACCGGCTGCGGATGGAGGAGCTGCACCTCGCGAAGGAGACCGACGAGGCGTCGGCCGAGCGGCTCGAGCGGCTGCGCGCCGACCTCGCCGAGAAGACCGAGGAGCTGTCGACCCTCACCGCCCGCTGGGAGTCGGAGAAGTCCGGCCTCAACCGGCTCGGCGACCTCAAGGCGCGGCTCGACGACCTGCGCACCCAGGCCGACCGGATGCAGCGCGATGGCGACTACGAGGGCGCGTCCCGCGTGCTCTACGGTGAGATCCCCGCACTGGAGAAGCAGCTCGACGAGGCCCAGCAGGCCGAGACGGCCACGGCATCCGACCTCATGGTCAAGGAGCGGGTGGGCGCCGACGACATCGCCGAGGTCATCTCGGCGTGGACCGGCATCCCGGCCGGTCGCCTGCTGCAGGGCGAGACCGAGAAGCTGCTCAGCATGGAGTCGATCATCGGCTCGCGCCTCATCGGGCAGGCCGAGGCGGTGCGCGCGGTGTCGGATGCCGTGCGTCGCTCGCGCGCCGGCCTCGCCGACCCCGACCGGCCGACCGGGTCGTTCCTGTTCCTCGGCCCCACCGGTGTCGGCAAGACCGAGCTCGCGAAGTCGCTCGCCGACTTCCTCTTCGACGACGAGCGGGCGATGGTCCGCATCGACATGTCGGAGTACTCCGAGCGGCACGCGGTGGCCCGCCTCATCGGCGCGCCCCCGGGGTACGTCGGCTACGAGGAGGGCGGCCAGCTCACCGAGGCGGTGCGGCGCCGGCCCTACTCCGTCGTCCTCCTCGACGAGGTCGAGAAGGCGCACCCGGAGACCTTCGACATCCTCCTCCAGGTGCTCGACGACGGCCGGCTGACCGACGGCCAGGGGCGCACGGTCGACTTCCGCAACGTCATCCTCGTCATGACCTCCAACCTCGGGTCGCAGTACCTCGTCGACCCCCTGCTCGACCCGGGCGAGAAGCGCGAGGCCGTCATGGCAGCCGTGCGCCAGGCGTTCAAGCCCGAGTTCCTCAACCGGCTCGACGAGGTCGTCGTGTTCGACGCCCTCTCGCGCGACGAGCTCGCCCGGATCGTGCACCTCCAGGTGCGCGCGCTCGCGACCCGGCTGCGCGAGCGGCGGATCACCCTCGACGTCACCGAGGCCGCGACGACGTGGCTGGCCGAGCAGGGTTACGACCCGGCGTACGGCGCCCGGCCGCTGCGTCGCCTCGTCCAGCGCGAGATCGGCGACCGGCTCGCGACGGCGCTGCTCGCGGGGGACGTGCGCGACGGCGACACCGTCACCGTCGACCGCGGCGAGGACGGCCTCACCCTCCGCTGACGGGATCGGGTGCGTGCCGGCACCCGCCGCCGGCCCGCACCCGCCGCCGGCCGGCACCCGCCGCCCCGAGGACGACCCCGACTCCTTGCACATCACCCACCCGCGGAAGCCCGGTCCGCGGGCCGTGAGGTGGGTGATGTGCAAGGAGTGCCGGACCTGCGGGCTACTGTTGCGGCCATGCGCCGCCTCCCGGGCACCCTCGCCGCTGCCCTCGCCACCGCCGGCCTCGTCGTCGCGCTCGCCGGTTGCTCGGGCGAGGAGGAGGCCGTCGCCGAGGTGGCGCCCGCCGAGCGGCTCACCGCCGCCAAGGCCGAGTTCGACGCCGCGGAGACGGTCGCCCTCGACCTGTCGAGCCGCGACGTCCCGAGTGTCGAGAACGGGGTGACCGCGGCGGAGGGCAACGGGGTCATCAGCGCGAGCGAGCCGAAGTTCCAGGGCACCATCACCGGCACCGTCGGTGGCGTCGCGGGGACGATCGACACCATCGCGATCGGTGACACCGCCTACCTCAAGCTCTTCACCCCGGAGTACGAGGAGACCGACCTCTCCACGATCAACGCCCCCAACCCGGCGTTCTTCTTCGACCCCGCCGTCGGCATCTCCTCGCTGCTCACCCAGACCGGTGACCCGCGGGCCAACGGCCGCACCCGGTCGGGAGACGAGGTGCTCGACCGGATCGACGGCACGCTGCCCGGGCAGCGCATCGACGAGCTGTTCCACCTCGGCGACGGCACCGGCACCTACGACGTGAGCTACGGCCTCACCGACGACGACGAGCTGCGCACCGCCACCCTCACCGGCCCGTTCTTCCCGGGGGTCGAGGCCACCTACGTCCTGGAGCTCACGGACTACGGGGCGCCCGTTGAGATCACCCGCCCCTAGGGCACTGCTCACGACGGCCGCGGTCGCCGTCTCCCTCGCCGCCGCCGACACCTACGTCGTCGTGCTCGCGCTCACCGACATGATGCGCGGCGTCGGTGTCGGCATCGACTCCCTGCAGCGGGCCACCCCGATCATCTCGGGGTTCCTCCTCGGCTACGTCGCCGTGCTCCCCCTCGTCGGACGGGTCGCCGACCTCGTCGACCGGCAGCGGGTGCTGCTCGCCTGCCTCGTCGTCTTCGTCGTCGGCTCGGCGGTCACGGCACTGGCCGCCGAGCTGCCCGTGCTCGTCGCGGGGAGGGTCGTGCAGGGAGCCGGCGGCGGCGGCCTCGTGCCGGCGACCCTCGCGATCGTCGCCGAGCTGTGGCCCGCCGACCGGCGCGGCGTGCCACTCGGGGTCGTCGGCGCCGTGCAGGAGCTCGGCTCCGTGCTCGGTCCGGTGCTCGGGGCGCTCGTCCTCGTCGTGGCCGACTGGCGGGCGATCTTCTGGGTCAACGCCGCGCTCGGCGCCGTCCTCGCCGGGGCGGTGGTCGTGACCGGGGGCGGTGCCGTGCCGCGGCCCCGTCCGGCCGTGGCCGCGCTGTCGGCCGCGGCCGCCGCGACAGGGGTCCTCGCCCTCGCCGCCCCCGCCGCCCTCGTCACGAGCGTCTCGCTCGGACTGCCCTTCGTTCCCCTCGGCGACACGTCGTCGCGCCTGGCCACCCCCATCGGCGTCGCCGGCGCCGTCCTGCTGTTCGCCGCCCTCGCCGTCGGCGGGCGCGGCGCCTGGGACCTGCTGCGCCGCGCCGACCTCCTCGGGGCGCTGCTGCTCGGCGGGGCGCTCGGCTGCGTCGTGCTCACCTTCGCCGCGGCCGAGCCGGAGACCGAAATCGTCGGCCCGCTCGGCCTGGCGCTCCTCCCGCTCGCGGTCCTGCTCGCCGTCGCGTACGCCGTGCACCACCGCCGCGCCGCCGCCCCGCTCGTGCCCCGTGGGCTCGTCCGCGGCCGGCTTGTGTGGGCGCTCGTCGTCTCGCTCCTCGTCGGGGTCGCGCTCGTCGCCGTCGTCGTCGACGTCCCCCTCCTCGCCCGGCTCGTGCACACCTCGGACCAGACCGAGGCGGCGCTCGTCCTCGTCCGGTTCCTCGTCGCCGTCCCGATCGGCGCGCTCGCCGGGGGCTGGGCCCTGCGGCTGCTCGGCAACGGGGTGGTCGCGGCCACCGGGCTGGCGGCGACCGCCGTCGGCCTCGCGGTGATGTCGACGTGGGGGCGCGGTTCCCTCGACGAGGCGTCGTCGACCGCCGTCCTCGCCCTCACCGGCCTCGGCATCGGGCTGGCGCTGGCCCCCGTCAACGACGCCGCCCTGGCCGGCGCCGCGCACGACGCGCACGGCACGGCGTCCGCGCTCGTCGTCGTGTCCCGGATGGTGGGGATGGTCGTCGGGGTCGCCCTCCTCACGGCGATCGGGCTGCACCAGTACTACATTGCCGTCGCCGCGCTGCCGGACCCCACCGACGTCGAGGCCCTGCAGGATGCCGCCGTGCTCCAGGTCGCGTGGGTGTTCCGGGGTGCCGCCGTCGCCGCCGGGCTCGGGGCGCTCGCGTCGCTGGCGCTCGGGGTGCGGCGCCGCCCGGGGGTCGCGCACCCGGCCACGACCTTCGGCCTCTGAGGCGGGTTCCTGGGAAGCCCGAGCGCGGTCCGGGACGGCGGTGCGCAGGGCCTGTCGGCGCGGCCGTCCCCGGAGCACCTTCCGGCCAGAGCGCGGTTCGGGACGGCGGCGCGCAGGGCCTGTCGGCGCGGCCGTCCCCGGAGTACCGTCCGCACCATGGCGACGACCTCCGACCTCCTCCTTGACACCCTCTCCCGGGTGCGCGAGGGCGTCCACGCGGTGCTCGACTCGACCCCCGACGACCGCCTCGCCGAACCCCCGGCGCCGGGCACGAACACGGTCGCCTGGCTCGTGTGGCACCTCGCCCGCGTGCTCGACGAGCAGGTCGCGGAGGTGTTCGGCTACCCGGCCGTGTGGGAGGCCGAGGGATGGCGCGAGCGGCTGGCCCTCCCGCTGCCACCGGACGCCCACGGCTACGGCATGAGCGTCGAGGACATGTTGCTCGTCCGGGCGCCGGGGGCCGACCTGCGCGGCTACCTCGACGCCGCGGCGGACGCCGCCGAGAAGGCCCTGCGCACGGTCACCGACGCCGACCTCGACCGGGTCGTCGACGAGCGCTGGGACCCCCCGGTCACCGCGGCCGTCCGGCTCGTGAGCGTCCTCGACGACTGCACCCAGCACGTCGGCCAGGCCGCCTACGCGAGCGGCATCCTCAGCCGTTCGTGACGCGGTCCGCCAGGGCGCGGCCGCAGCACCCGTCAGTCCGTGAGCTCGACGACGACGGGCGCGTGGTCGCTGGCACCCGCCCCCTTGCGCTCCTCGCGGTCGATGGCGGCCCCGGCGACGCGGGCCGCGAACGACGGGGAGCCGAGCACGAAGTCGATCCGCATGCCCCGGCGCTTCTGGAAGGCGAGGCGCTGGTAGTCCCAGTAGGTGTAGACGCCCGGGCCCGGAGCGTGCGGCCGCACGACGTCGACGAACCCGGCATCCAGGAAGGCGTTGAAGGCGGCCCGCTCGGGAGGTGACACGTGGCTCTTGTCGAGGTAGTACTCCATCGACCAGACGTCGTCGTCCTGGGGCGCGATGTTCCAGTCGCCGCACAGGGCGACCGGCGTGCCGTCGGCCGCCCAGGCGCTCGCCTGCTCACGCAACCGGGCGAGCCAGTCGAGCTTGTAGGCCATGTGCGGGTCTCCGATCGCCCTGCCGTTGGGCACGTAGACCGACCACATCCGGATGCCGCCGCACGTGGCCCCGATGGACCTCGCCTCCGCGGCCAGCGGCTCGCCCCACCCCGGGTCGCCGTCGAACCCCACCCGGACGTCGTCGAGGCCGACCCGAGAGAGGATCGCGACCCCGTTCCACTGGTTGAGGCCGTGGTGGGCCACCTCGTAGCCCAGGTCGTGGAGGCGGGCATAGGGGAACTGCGCGTCCCGGGCCTTGGTCTCCTGCATGGCGAGGACGTCGACGTCGGAGCGGGCGAGCCAGGCCTCGACGCGGTCGATGCGGGAGCGGATCGAGTTGACGTTCCAGGTGGCGATGCGCACGTCGATCACCCTACCCACGGGTAGGCCGGGGACTCGGCCCGCGTCACACCCCGGGGGCCGGCGACGGCTGCGTCCACCAACAGGCAGTAGGCGGGGCAGAGCCAGCGGCTGAGCACGGCACGAGCAGCCCGCGGCGGGTACTGCCTGTCCTGCGGTGCGGCCGCGGGGGAGCGACTGCGGCATACAGTCCCCGCATGACCACCGCACTCGTCACCGGCGCCTCGGCCGGCATCGGCCTGGCCTTCGCCGAACGCCTTGCGCGCGAGGGGAGCGACCTCGTGCTCGTCGCCCGTGACCGGGCCCGGCTCGAGCGGATCGCCCGCGACCTCCGGACGGCCCACGGGGTCGAGGTCGAGGTGCTCGTCGCCGACCTGTCCGACCGCGCCGCGACGGGCGAGGTGTGCTCCCGGCTCGCCGACCCGGCACGGCCGGTCGACCTCCTCGTGAACAACGCCGGGTTCGGGCTGCGCGCCCGCTTCCTCGACAACGACCTGGCCGCCGAGGAGGCCGGCCTCGACGTCATGGTCCGCGCCGTCATGCTGACCTGCCACGCCGCGGGGCGGGCGATGCGGGCGCGGGGCCACGGCACCATCGTCAACGTCTCGTCGGTGGCGTCGTTCATCGCCAACGGCACCTACTCGGCCGAGAAGGCCTTCGTGACGGTCTTCTCCGAGGGCCTCGCGAGCGAGCTCGCCGGCACCGGGGTCACGGTGACGGCGCTGTGCCCGGGGTTCACCCGCACCGAGTTCCACGACCGGGCCCGGATGCGGGTGTCGGCTCTGCCGGACGCCCTGTGGCTCGACGCGGACACGGTCGTGCAGCAGGCCCTCGCGGACGCCGCGGGCGGCAAGGTCGTCTCCGTGCCCGGGGCGCAGTGGAAGGTGCTCACGGCGATGGTGCGCGTGCTGCCCCGCCCGCTCGTGCGCGGCGGGGCGATGCGTACGCTCGACCGCTTCCGCCGGCGGTCCTGAGCCGGCGGCCCGCGGGGCGGCATGGTCGTCTCGACCGGGGCCGGGGGCTCCTCCACGGGGGTCCGCGGGCCTACCATCGTGGGATGGCCCAGGGCGCCGAGCCGCAGGTGCTTCGCGAGTACCGGCACCTTCTGCGCACCGCCTCCGCCGACTGGCAGGAGACGGCGCACCGGCACGCCCTGTGGAGGCTCGGCCCGCGGGCGAGGGGGCGCCTGCTCACCGAGCTCCAGCGCCTGCTCCTCGCCGGCACCCGGCTCGGGCCCGACGACGTCCACGCCGTGGCCCGCCTCGTCGTCCTCGCGGAGCGGCGCCGCCCACGCCTGCTCCTCGACGGGTTGCCGGCGGACCTGCGCGACGACCTGGCCACCGCGGTCGTCACCAGCCCGACCGGCCGGATGCTCGCGGCCGGACTCGACGTCTGGGACGGCACCGACCCCCCGACCCGGCCCGAGCCGCCGCCGGAGCCCGACCACCACCAGCGCTGGCACGAGCAGCGGGCCACCCCCGGGGAGGCCGGCGAGCTGTCGGTGCTCGCGCAGCCGCAGCCGCACCCGCCCCCGCGGCCGCCGCACCGCTGAACGGCTGCGGCACCTGCCCGGCGCACGGCATACGGTGGACCCGTGACCGACATCGCCGCCGACCGGGCCCGGCTCCTCGAGATCGTCCGCGACAAGGCGATCGTCCACGGCAGGGTCACCCTGTCCTCGGGGCGCGAGGCCGACTACTACGTCGACCTGCGCCGCATCACGCTCGACGGTGAGGCGGCCCCGCTCGTCGGCCGGGTCATGCTCGACCTGACCCGCGACCTCGAGTTCGACGCCGTCGGCGGGCTGACCCTCGGCGCCGACCCGGTCGCGACCGCGATGCTCCACGCGAGTGCTGCGCAGGGCGGGCGGCTCGACGCGTTCGTCGTGCGCAAGGCCGGCAAGGCGCACGGGCTGCAGCAGCGCATCGAGGGGCCGTCGGTCGCCGGGCGCCGCGTGCTCGTCGTCGAGGACACCTCGACGACCGGCTCCTCCCCGCTCGAGGCGGCCCGCGCGGCGCAGGAGGCCGGGGCCAGCGTCGTCGCCGTGGCGACCATCGCCGACCGCGCCACCGGCGCGGCGGAGCGCTTCGCGGATGCCGGGTTCGAGTACCGCTCCGTGTTCGGGCTCGAGGAGCTGGGGCTCGCCTGACACCGTCGCCACGGCGAGCCCCGGCCCGTCTCAGCGGTGCGCCACCTGCTTGACCTCGCCGCTCTCGACCCGCTCGTAGTAGCCGAGGACCGTCGAGCGGATCACCTTGGCCAGCAGGTACAGGCCGATGATGTTCCAGATGCCCATGAGGAAGATCATCGAGTCGGAGAAGTTGATGACCGGCCCGAGGGCGGCAGCCGACCCGATGACGGTGAAGACGAGGAACAGCCCCTTGAACACGTTCTCGGCGAGGACGCTGTCGCCGAAGAGGTAGCCGGTCGCCTTCATCCCGTAGTACGACCAGCTGATCATCGTCGAGAAGGCGAAGAGCACGACGGCCACGGCGAGCACGACGGGGAACCACGGGAGCACCGTCTCGAACGAGCGCGACGTCAGGTCGACGCCCCCGAGCTCGGAGGCGTCGGGGTCGTTCCAGGTGCCGGTGATGACGATCGTGAGGGCGGTCATCGTGCAGATGACGACGGTGTCGATGAACGGCTCGAGCATCGCGACGAAGCCCTCGGTGGCGGGCTCCTTCGTCTTGACGGCCGAGTGCGCGACCGAGGCCGAGCCGAGACCCGCCTCGTTCGAGAACGCCGCGCGCTGGAAGCCGACGATGAGGGCACCGATGGCGCCACCCGCGACGCCCTCGGGGCTGAACGCGCCGGTGAGGATGTCGCCGAACGCACCGGGCACCGACCCGAGGTTGGCCAGGATGACGATGACGCAGGCCGACAGGTAGAGCACGGCCATGAAGGGCACGACCTTCTCGGTGACCCTCGCGATGCTCTTGATGCCGCCGATGATGACCGCGCCCGCGACGGCCGCGAAGACGAGCCCGATGATCCACGGCCGGTCGGCGAAGAAGCTGTCCTCGCCACCGGTGACGGCGACGATCTGGGCGGTCGCCTGGTTGGACTGGAACATGTTGCCGCCGCCGAGCGCACCCCCGACCATGCAGATGGCGAAGAGCACCGCGAGGACCTTGCCGAGCCCGGCCCTGCCCTGCTCGGCGAGGCCGTCGCGCAGGTAGTACATCGGTCCGCCGGACACCGAGCCGTCGGCGTGCTCCCGGCGGTACTTCACCCCGAGGGTGCACTCGGCCATCTTGGTCGCCATGCCGAGCAGGCCCGCGACGATCATCCAGAAGGTCGCCCCCGGGCCGCCGAGGGAGATGGCCACGGCGACGCCCGCGATGTTGCCGAGGCCGACCGTGCCGGAGACCGCTGTGGCCAGGGCCTGGAAGTGCGACACCTCGCCGGCGTCGTCGGGGTCGGAGTAGCGGCCGCGCACGAGGTCGAGCGACAGCTTCGGGCCGCGCACCTGCATGAACCCGAGCCAGACCGTGAAGAACGCCCCCGCGACGACGAGCCAGGCGACGATGAGTGGCACCTCGGTGCCGAAGATGGGAACGGCGTAGAAGACCTTCGAGGTGATCCAGTCGGAGGCCGCGGTGAACCAGTCGACGACGTCCATCAGGGCACCACCGTCACCGGGACGTCGGCGTGCTGGGCGAGCCGGTTCGCGACGCTGCCGAACACGGCCTCGCGCAGACCGGAGTCACCCGTGCGGCCGACGATGACGTGCACGGCCCCCACCTCGGCGCAGATGTCGAGCACGGTGTCCGACGGCTTGCCGTGGCGGACGACCTCGGTGTGCGGCACTCCACCCCGCTCGGCGATCTCGGCCATCGGCGCCAGCACCTGCTCGGTGGCCGCCTTGATCTCCCGTTGCTTCTCGCGGTGCCGGTGCTCGTTCTCCGACGGTGTCTGGAAGGAGAACGGCGACCAGGGGATGACGTGGACGAGGACGATCTTCCAGTGGTTCCGCTGAGCGCGGTCGACCGCGAACTCCACCGCACGGGTGGAGGCTGCGCTGTTGTCGACGCCGACGACGATGGTGTCCATGGGGGCCTCGATCTGTCGGGGAGCGTGCTGATGGGCACAGCACCCTAGTGGCGAAGTGACCTGGACCACACTCGAAGAGACCCTAGGATTCGACAACGCCTGCGTCCCCGAGGAGGTCGCGTGACCACCACCGTCATCGTCGTCGTCATCGTCGTGCTGCTCGTCGCCGTCGTCGGCTGGGCCGTCGCGACGTACAACGGGCTCATCAAGCTGCGCAACCTCGTTCAGGAGGCGTGGCGGCAGATCGACGTCGAGCTGACCCGTCGGCACGACCTCATCGGCAACCTCGTCGAGACCGTCAAGGGGTATGCCGCGCACGAGCGGGGCACCCTCGAGGACGTCGTCAGGGCACGCTCGGCGGCGATGGCCCCCGGGCAGTCACCCGCCCAGCAGGCCGAGAGCGAGAACATGCTCAGCCAGGCCCTCGGCCGGCTCCTCGCGATCGTCGAGGCGTACCCCGACCTGAAGGCCAACGAGAACTTCCTGGCGCTGCAGGGCGAGCTCACCTCGACCGAGGACCGCATCGCCTCGGCCCGCCGCTACCACAACGCGACGGTCCGCCACCTCAACACCAAGGTCGAGACGGTGCCGAGCAACATCGTGGCCGGGCTCTTCTCCATCTCGCGGGCCGAGTACTTCGAGGCCGTCGGGGAGCAGCGCGAGGCCCCGCGGGTCGACTTCGGCCAGCGCGACGCCGTCATCCCGCCGCCGAGCGGGTATGCCGCTGGGGCGCCCGCTGCCCGCTCGGCGCCGCCGGCATCCACCGCGCCGCCGGCATCCACGGCGCCGCCGGCATCCACGGCGTCCCCCGAGGGCACGGGCGGCACCCCGCCGCCACCCCCCGCGCCGCCGGCCGCCTGAGCGCGCCACCAGCCGGTCGGATGCCGGGTGCCGGCCCGGGCGCGGACACCGCCACGAGCGGCGGGTCCACCGCCCGGTGGACGCAGCGTCCACCGCGCGGACGTCCCGCGGGGTGCAGCCCACGGGCCACGCTGGACGCATGGACGCGATCACGATCAGGGGCCTGACGAAGGCCTACGGACCCCGGCCCGCCGTCGACGGACTCGACCTCGACATCCGCACCGGGGAGGTGTTCGCCCTCCTCGGGCCCAACGGCGCCGGCAAGACGACGACCGTCGAGATCGCCGAGGGGTTCCGGCACCGGGACGCCGGCGAGGTGCGGGTGCTCGGCACCGACCCGCAGGGGGCAGGGCTCGCCTGGCGCAACCGGATCGGCATCGTCCTCCAGTCGTCCGGAGGGCTGGACCTGCTCACCCCCCGGGAGGTGCTGGCGAGCACCGCGAAGGTCTTCACCCGCCCGCGCCCGGTCGAGGAGGTGCTCGCTGAGGTCGGGCTCGACGACCGCGCGGACACCCGCGTCGTGGGGCTGAGCGGCGGTCAGCGCCGGCGCCTCGACGTGGCGCTCGGCATCATCGGCCGCCCCGAGCTGCTCTTCCTCGACGAGCCGACGACCGGATTCGACCCGCAGGCGCGTCGCGACTTCTGGGAGCTCATCCGCACGCTCGCGGCGCAGGGCACGACGATCCTGCTCACGACCCACTACCTCGACGAGGCCGAGGCCCTGGCCGACCGGGTCGGCGTCATCGCCGCCGGTCGGCTGCTCGCCCTCGACACCCCGGACGCGCTCGGTGGCCGCAGCGCGCAGGAGGCCACGCTCGCATGGGAGGAGGACGGCATCCGGCGCAGCCTGCGCACGGCCTCGCCGACCGCCGACATCTCGCGGCTGTCCGCGAGGTTCGCCGGGGGCGAGGTCCCCGGCCTCACGGTGAGCCGGCCCTCGCTCGAGGACACCTACCTCGGGCTCATCGCCCCCCACCTCGTCGACGACCGCTCGGAGGTCCCCGCATGACTGCCGTCGCCCTCGGCCTCGACCGCACCGCCCTCGAGCTGCGGATGTACTCGCGGGAGAAGGAGGCCGTCTTCTTCTCGTTCCTCTTCCCGATCCTGCTCCTCGCCCTGTTCTCCGTCATCTTCTCCGGCCAGTTCGAGGAGTCCGCGGCCCGGGGCGGCATGACCGCCGGGCAGTTCTTCCTGCCGGGCATGCTCTCGGCCGGCGTGCTGCTCACGAGCTTCCAGACGATGGCGCTGTCGGTCGCGACCGAGCGCGACGACGGCTCGCTGAAGCGGCTGCGCGCCACGCCGATGCCGTCGGTCGCGTACTTCCTCGGCAAGGTCGGCCTCGTGGGCGTGACGTCGGTGCTCCAGACGGTGCTCCTGCTCCTCGTGGCTCGGTTCGCGTTCGGGGTCGACCTGCCGACCGACCCCGAGCGGTGGGTGGTGTTCGTCGTCGTCTTCGTGCTCGGCGTGTTCTCGGGCACCGTGCTCGGCATCGCCTACTCGTCGCTCGCGACGGCCCGGTCGATCGGTGCCGTCGTCATCGGGCCGATGATCGTCCTGCAGTTCATCTCGGGCGTCTACATCGCCTTCGACCAGATCCCGGGGTGGCTGCAGCAGGTCGCGGCGCTGTTCCCGCTCAAGTGGATCGCCCAGGGCATGCGCTCGGTGTTCTACCCGGCGGAGATGGCCGCGGCGGAGATGGCCGGCTCGTGGGAGACCGGTCGCACCGTGGCCGTCCTGCTCGCGTGGGGGATCGGCGGGCTCGTCCTGTGCGTCACGACGTTCCGCTGGTTCAAGCGTGGCACGACCTGAGCCGTGGAACCCGCGACCTCCGGCCCGGGACCCGCGATGATGTCCGGCGTGACCCACGACCCGTCGCCGCCCGGGGGCTCCTCGCAGGAGGAGTTCTCCGCGATGTGGCGACGCCAGCAGCCGTTCTGGCACGCGGTGTACGCGGTCGTCTGGCTCGCCGCGGTCGTCGTCACCCTCGTCGACGAACCGGGACGCTCGGGCCGCGCGCCGTCGCTCGTGCTCCTCGGCGTCATGGCCCTGGCGTACGCCGTGCTCGGCCGGCGGGCGATGACCCACGCCGACCTGCGGTGGGCCGTCGCGTACCACCTCGTGTCGTGGTCGGCGCTGCTCGTCGTGCAGTGGCTCGACCCGGGAACGCAGTCGTGGCTGCTCTTCTTCGCGCTCTTCCCGCAGCTGTGGGCGATGCTCCCCTCGCGCTGGGCGGCCGTGGCGACGGTCGTCGTCGTGGGGGCGTTCTCGTTCGTGCGGTGGGCCACCCTCGAGTTCGCCGCCGACAGCCTGAGCGACATCGTCATCTCGGGCACGATCTCGATGGGCCTCTCGCTTGCGCTCGGCCTCTTCATCAACCGGATCGTCGGCGAGGCGGAGAGCCGGGCCGAGACCATCGACGAGCTGCGCGCGGCCCAGCGCAGGCTCGCCGCCGCCGAGCGCGACCGCGGCATCCACGAGGAGCGCGAGCGGCTCTCGCGCGAGATCCACGACACCCTCGCCCAAGGGTTCACCTCGGTCGTCGCCCTGTCCCGGGCGGCCGAGGCCGCGCTCGCCCGGGGTGACGTCAGCGCGGCCCGGGACCGCCTCGCGCTCATCGAGCGCACGGCATCCGACAACCTCGACGAGGCCCGGCTCATCGTCGCCGAGCTGACGCCGGGGCACCTGCAGTCGCGCACCCTCGGCCAGGCGCTCGAACGCCTCGGCGAGGCGGTGAGCAGCGAGAACGGGCTGCGCGCCGACGTGCGGGTCGCCGGCGAGCCGGCGCCGCTGGGCGGCTCGGCCGAGGTCGTCATCCTGCGCACCGCCCAGGAGGCGCTGTCGAACGTGCGGCGTCACGCCGGGGCGGGTCGCGCCGACCTCACACTGACCTACGAGGACCCCGAGCGGGTCGTCCTCGAGGTGCGTGACGACGGCTGCGGGTTCGACCCCACGGCCGAGCGCACCGGTTTCGGGCTCGACGGGGTCCTCGCCCGCGCGGCGGAGGTCGGCGGATCGGTGCGCGTGACGAGCGAGCCCGGGGCCGGGACGACCCTGCGCCTGGAGGTACCGCGGTGATCCGCCTGCTCGTCGTCGACGACCACCCGGTCGTGCGCGCGGGGATGGTCGCGGTGCTCGGGGAGGAGGGCGACTTCGAGGTCGTCGGCGAGGCCGCGAACGGCGCCGAGGCGCTCGCGCTCGTGCCCCGGCTCGGCCCGGACGTCGTGCTCATGGACCTGCGGATGCCGGTCATGGACGGCGCGGAGGCGACCGCCCGCATCGTCGCGCAGCCCGGTGCGCCGCACGTGCTCGTCCTCACGACGTACGACACGGACGCCGACATCGTGCGGGCCGTCGAGGCGGGCGCGCGCGGCTACCTGCTCAAGGACGCCCCGACGGCGGTGCTCGCCGACGCGATCCGCCGGGCCGCGCGCGGTGAGACGGTGCTCGCGCCGCCGGTGGCGGCCCGGCTCGCGGACCGGCTGCGGGCCCCGGCCCGTCCCGAGCTCACCGCGCGCGAGCTCGAGGTGCTGCGGCTCGTCGCGACGGGCCGGTCGAACGCCGACATCGGGCGCGAGCTGTTCATCGGCGAGGCGACGGTCAAGACCCACCTCATCCGCGCCTTCGCCAAGCTCGGGGTGACCGACCGCACGGCGGCGGTGACCGCGGCCTACGGCCTGGGGCTCATCGACCTGCCGCGCCCCTGACCGGCACGCACCGCGGGGGCGGGGCGTGGGGAGGTCAGAGGGTGCCGTCGCGCAGGTCGTCGACGACCTCGTCGATCTCCTCGATGGCGGTCTTCGTCGCCGAGCGGTGCTTGACGAACTCGTAGACCATCGGCAGCACCGAGACGGCGACGATGAGCAGGATCGCCGCCTCGAGGTTGTCGTGGACGACGTCGATGCCGCCCAGGAAGTAGCCGAGCAGGGTGATGCCGGTGGCCCACAGCACCGCGCCGACGCCGCTCCACACGAAGAAGTGCCGGCGGTCCATCCGGCTCACCCCGGCGACGACCGTGATGAACGTGCGCACGATCGGCACGAACCGGCCGATGACGAGGGCCTTGGCGCCGTGCTTCTCGAAGAACTCGTGGGTCTGGTCGAAGTACTTCTTCTTGATGAAGCGCCCGTCGCGCTCGTAGAGCGGCGCCCCGATCGCCCGGCCGATCTCGTAGCCGGTGACGTTGCCGAGGAACGCCGCCGCGCTGAGGATGACGCACGCCACGACGATGTTGACGTCGATGTCGCCACGGGCGATGAACAGGCCGACCGAGAAGAGCAGCGAGTCACCCGGCAGGATCGGGAACAGCAGTCCGCACTCGATGAACACGATGGCCACGCTGACCCAGAAGAACTGCTCCCCGAAGTTGTCGAGGAGCCACTGGGGGTCCATCCAGTCGGGGCCGAGGGAGGGCATCACGGGGTCAAGGGTATGCCGGGCGGCGCGGGCTCCCGACCAGCGTCACCGGCGCGGGGGCCGTGGGCTTACCCTCGGCGCGTGGACGAGCGGCCGGAGCAGGTGGGGGTCGGGCCGTGGCAGGGGCCCTGGCCGCCCGGTGACGAGTACGATCCGGACCTGCTGCGCGAGGGCGACCGCCGCAACGTCGTCGACCGCTACCGCTACTGGCGCATGGATGCCGTCGTCGCCGACCTCGACGCACGTCGCCACCCGTTCCACGTCGCCATCGAGAACTGGGCCCACGACCTCAACATCGGCTCGGTCGTGCGCACGGCGAACGCGTTCAACGCGGCCGCGTTCCACGTCGTCGGGCGCCGGCGCTGGAACCGGCGGGGAGCGATGGTCACCGACCGCTACCAGCACGAGCACCACCACCCGAGCGTCGCCGACCTCCTCGCGTGGGCGGGGTCGGCGGGAACGGGTGGCGCCGGCATCCCCCTCGTCGGCATCGACAACGTGCCCGGGTCGGTGCCGCTCGAGACGTACGACCTGCCACGTGAGTGCGTGCTCGCCTTCGGCCAGGAGGGACCCGGCCTGACACCGCAGCTGCAGGAGGCGTGCGACGTCGTGCTCCACGTCGAGCAGTTCGGGTCGACCCGGTCGATCAACGCCGGCGCGGCCGCGGCGATCGCGATGCACGCCTGGGTGCGCCGGCACGTGTTCGGCCAGCGCCCCCACTGATGGCACGTCACCCACGCCCGCGGGGCCGCTTCCGGTCCACACGCGTGGGGGAGGTGCCATCAGTCGGGGGAGGGGGTGGTGGTGGCGGAGCGGTGGACCCGGAGGAGGGACACGGCCGCCACGGTGAGCACCGGCCACCACCAGTGGACGCCGTCGGCCGCGACGATGCCCTGCCCGGCCATGAAGCCCAGCCCGCCGCACGCGAGCACCGTGACGAGCACCGGCATCCACGTCGGCGGGGCGGGGGAGTCGTCGCGCCGGGGTGTCTCGAACCTCCCGAGCCCGGCGACGAACCCGAGCGTGACGGCCGCGAGCACCGCCCACCACACGACCCGGGTCGCCCACCACAGCGGCGTCATCGGCTCGACGCCGAGGCCCGGCCCGCCGAGCAGGAGCGAGACCCCGATGACGAGCACCATCGCGGTGAGGTGCCACAGGTACAGGGTCATGATGCGGGTGTTGAGCAGCACGGTCACGGTCCAGGCACGGGGGCGGCGCATCCACCGGGCGAGCAGCGGTTCGAGCGCGAGCACGAGGCCGGCCTGCAGCATCCCGAGGAAGAGCATCGTCACCCGGGTCGGGTACGAGTTGTTGACCGCGGCTCCGTCGAGGCCGACCATCGACACCGGGTACGGCCCGGCCCACACGAGCCCCACGACCCCCACGGCACCGACGGCCGCGAGGAGCAGCCGCCGCCCGGTGCCGGCGAGCCGCCCGTCGAGCCAGGCGTAGCCGAGCTGCGACACCGTGGCCCACACGACGACGTAGTTGGCGAACCCGACGACGAGGGTGTCGGCGCCGATGCTCACGAGGTCGACGAGGCACCCGAGCGCGGCCCCGGCGACGACCGACGCCCAGCCGAACCGCTCCCACAGCCACAGGGTGGCGGGGGCGAGCGCACACACGACGACGTAGGCGGCGAGGAACCACGTCGGCACGAGCGCGACCTGGGATGCCGTGCGCAGCGTCACGGCCGGCACGCCCGCCGCCGACGCGATGGTCGTCGCGAGCAGCCAGGCGAGGAGCAGCGGCACGACGGGGACCAGGAGGCGACGCAGGCGCGACCGCAACCACGCCGCGTACGGGAGGTTCCGGACCCGCGCCGAGCGCCACGACAGGCCGTTGGCGAAGCCGCCGACGAGGAAGAACACGGGCATGACCTGGAAGACCCAGGTGAGTGGGTGGGTCCACGACGCGAGGGCGAGCAGGTGGCCGATGACGAGCTCGCCGTCGCGCACCGTCACGGCGGCCATGAGCCAGTGCCCGAGCACGACGACGACGATCGCGGCGGCGCGCAGCAGGTCGACGACCCGGTTGCGGGTGGCCGGCGTGGACGCGGCGAGCTCGCGGACGGTGGACAGGTCCATGGCGACAGCGTGCCGCGTCGGCGGCCGGTCGCGCCTGAGTACCGCGCACCAGTGCAGGACGGTCCGCCCGATGGAGGCTGGCACCCCCGACCTGCCGGCGGCACGCGGACGGATGCAGTGGAATGGGGTCATGACCCCGGACGAGCTGCTCGCGTTGTTCCACTCCGAGGTGCGCCTGGCCGACCGCGATGCCGCCCCGGGCTTCGTCGTCGAGCGGGACGGCCCGGTCCACCGCAGCTACCCACCCGACCCCGCCGCGCTCGGCGCGATGGTCGAGTGCCCGGAAGGGCTCGGCGACGACCCCGACCGATGGGTCGCCCGCCAGGCCGAGTTCTTCGCGGGGCGCGGTCAGCGGGTCGAGTGGAAGACGTACGGCTACGACGAGCCGGCGGACCTGCCCGTGCGGCTCGAGCGCTTCGGCTTCGTGGCCGAGGACCCCGAGATGGTGCTGCTCGGCCGGTGCGCCGACCTGGTCCACGACGTCCCACTCCCCGGCGAGGTGCGCCTCCACGAGCCGAGAGGGGACGAGGACTGGCACCGGGTGCGCGAGCTGCTCACGCAGGTCTGGGGCGCGAGCGGGGTGCACATCGGTGACAGCCTGCGGTCCGAGCAACAGACTCGCCCCGACCTCATGACGACGACCGTCGTCGAGGAGGTCGCGACCGGCGCGGCCGTGTCGTATGCCGTGCTGCGCCTCACCGAGGGAACGCCCTTCTGCGGGTTGTGGGGTGGCTCGACCCTGCCGAGCTGGCGCCGGCGGGGCCTCTACCGCGCGCTCGTCAGCCACCGGGCCCGAACCGCGATCGAGCGCGGTCACCCCTACGCCCGCGTCGACACCTCGCCGGACTCGCGGCCCATCCTCGTCCGGCTCGGCCTGCACCCGGTCGCGGACACGCGCCCCTACGTCCTCGACCCGACGGGCCAGGGCTAGTCGGGGTGACTACTGCCGGGTACGGACATCACGGTGTGGGCCGCGGCCATCCGTGGAAGGATCGCGGTGTACCGGCACCCACAACCTCACGAGGAGATCGCCGTGCCCATCGCAACCCCCGAGGTCTACGCGGACATGCTCGACCGAGCCAAGAACGGCTCGTTCGCGTACCCCGCCATCAACATCACGTCGAGCCAGACGGTGACCGCGGCCATCCGCGGCTTCGCGGAGGCCGGGTCCGACGGCATCATCCAGGTCTCCACGGGCGGTGCGGAGTACGCCTCCGGGTCGACGGTCAAGAACATGGTCACCGGGTCCCTCGCCCTCGCGGCGTACGCCGAGGAGGTCGCTAAGCACTACCCGGTCAACATCGCCCTGCACACCGACCACTGCCCCAAGGACAAGCTCGACGGCTTCGTCCGCCCGCTCATCGCGGCGTCGACCGAGCGGGTCAAGGCCGGCGGCCTGCCGATCTTCCAGAGCCACATGTGGGACGGCTCCGCCGTGCCGCTCGAGGAGAACCTCCAGATCGCCCAGGAGCTCCTCGCCCTCGCGGCGGCGGCGCACATCATCCTCGAGGTCGAGATCGGCGTCGTCGGTGGCGAGGAGGACGGGGTCGCCAACGAGATCAACGAGCAGCTGTACACGACGCCCGAGGACGCCCTGAAGACCGTCGAGGCGCTCGGCCTCGGCGAGAAGGGCCGCTACATGGCCGCCCTGACCTTCGGCAACGTGCACGGTGTCTACAAGCCGGGCAACGTCAAGCTGCGGCCCGAGATCCTCAAGGAGTGCCAGGACGCGATCGTCTCCGCCCACGGCGACGCCGCCGGTGCCAAGCCGCTCGACCTCGTCTTCCACGGTGGCTCCGGCTCGCTGCCCGAAGAGATCGCCGCGGCCGTCGACTACGGCGTCGTCAAGATGAACGTCGACACCGACACCCAGTACGCCTTCACCCGCCCGGTCGCCGACTGGATGCTCAAGAACTACACCGGCGTCCTCAAGGTCGACGGCGAGGTCGGGAACAAGAAGCAGTACGACCCGCGCGCGTGGGGCAAGGAGGCCGAGGGCGGCATGGCGGCGCGCGTCGTCGAGGCCTGCGAGAACCTGCGCTCGGCGGGCACCCACCAGGGCTGAGCCACCCGTCGACCCACCGGTCGAGAGTAGAGAACACGCCGTGCGAGGTTCGCCTCGCGCGGCGTGTTCTCTACTCTCGACGGGGACGACCGTCCCGCCGGACCACCACCTGAGAGGCACGCCCGTGAGCTCGGACCTGCTCGGCATCCCCCCGACGCACCTGCCCGACGACCCGGCATCCCCGCTGCTCGAGAGCGGGAGGGCCGCCGACTCCGTCGCCGCCGCCCACCCCACCTCGTCGCTCGCCTGGGCCGTGCTCGCGGAGGACGCGCTCGCCGACGACCGGCCGGTCGAGGCGTACGCGTACGCCCGCACCGGCTACCACCGGGGCCTCGATGCGCTCCGGCGCAACGGGTGGCGCGGCCAGGGCCCGGTACCGTGGGAGCACGAGCCGAACCGTGGCTTCCTGCGCGCCCTGGCGGCCCTGTCGCGGGCCGCGGGCGCCATCGGCGAGGAGGAGGAACGGCACCGCTGTGCCGAGTTCCTGCGCGCCTCGAGCGCGACCGGGGCCCGCGAGCTGGGCCTCTGACCCGAGGGGCCGCGAGCTGGGTCTTAGAGCCCGAGGGGCCCTCGAGCTGGGTCCGACGCGACCGGCCCGTCGGGCGAGGAGAGGGCGGGACGAAGGGCCCGGGCGCAGCCGCCTGGACCCTTCGCCGACAGCCCGGTCGTGACCGCCGTGTGGCGCTGCGCTTCCCTCTCGCCAAGAAGCGCCCGCCGGCGACCCGGCACCGGGGCTGTGCCCGTCCATCGTGCCTCCGCCGACCGCACCCGGTGCGACACTAGGGTGCCACTGGCAGCGATCGGCCACCCGCACCCCGGGCAGGAGGTGGGCCGCATGGACGACCCGTCGACGTACGACGGCGGGGTGCTCCTCGTGCTCGAGGAGCAGCTGCGACGTGAGCTGGGCCGCATCGAGGAGCGGCGCCGCGACCTCGAGGCCTCGCGCGAGCTGCTGTCGCGGGTCACGAGCCTGGCCCTCGGCGCGCACGAGCCGATCACCGAGCCCATCTCGGACGCCATCGCGCCGTCGGTCGTCAACCGGCTGCTCACCGAGACGACGGGCCTGCTGCGCAACTTCGTGCTCACCGTCTCCGAGGGTCCGGCCCTCGACGAGAGCACGATGCGCGCCAACGAGGAGCGGATCCGGCGCGGTGAGCGCCAGCGAGCCGTCTACCCCGCGAGCGCGCTGTCCTCCCCGCAGGGCCAGCGGTGGCTGGCGGGGTGGTCGGAGGTGGGGGAGGACCAGCGCGTCCTGCCGACGACCGAGACCGAGTTCGCCGTCTTCGGCGAGGCCGCCGTCGTCGCGCTCGCCGCTTGGCACGACGCGTCGGAAGGGTACGTCGTCATCCGTGACCCGCTCGTCGTGCGGCTCTACACGGCCTACTTCGACCTCGCGTGGAAGCACGCCGTGCCGGCGCCGGTCGTGGGCGGGCGCGACGGCAGCGGCGACCCCAGGCTCGTCGAGCTGCTCGAGCTCGGGCTCAAGGACGAGGCCATCGCCCGCCACCTCGGGGTCAGCCTGCGCACGGTGCGGCGCCGGGTGGCCCACCTCATGGCCGTCAACGGCGTCGACACCCGCTTCCAGCTCGGGTGGGCCCTGGCCCGGCGCCGGCGCTGAGCGTGGCCCCTCGCGGGCGCTGAGCTGGGCGCGTCGCCGGCGCTGAGCGGGGCCCCTCGTGGGCGCTGAGCTGGGCGCGTCGCCGGCGCCGAGCTGGGCGCGTCGCCGGCGCCGAGCGCACCGGAAGGCGCACGGCATCCCGCGCTATGGTGGGGTGTACGAGGCCCCGGCGTACCCGCGAGGGGCCTTCGGCGCGTCGGGGCACCTGGCCCCGGCGCACGTGCGGAAGGAGCCGGGATGCCGGCGATCGTGCTGGTCGGGGCCCAGTGGGGCGACGAGGGCAAGGGCAAGGCGACCGACCTCATGGGCGGTGACGTCGACTACGTCGTCAAGTTCAACGGGGGCAACAACGCGGGCCACACCGTCGTCATCGAGGGTGAGGACGGCACCCGCGAGAAGTACGCGCTGCACCTGCTGCCGTCCGGCATCCTGACGCCCACCGTGACCCCGGTCATCGGCAACGGCGTCGTCGTCGACCTCGAGGTGCTCTTCGAGGAGCTCGACGGGCTGCAGGCCCGGGGGGTCGACACCTCGCGCCTCGTCGTGTCCGCGAACGCGCACGTCATCGCGCCCTACAACCGCACCCTCGACAAGGTCACCGAGCGCTTCCTCGGCGCCCGCCGGATCGGCACGACCGGGCGCGGCATCGGCCCCACGTACGCCGACAAGATGAACCGGGTCGGCATACGCATCCAGGATCTCTTCGACGAGGGCATCCTGCGGCAGAAGGTCGAGGCCGCACTCGCGCTCAAGAACCAGGTGCTCGTCAAGATCTACAACACCCGTGCGGCAGAGGCGGACCGGGTCGTCGACGAGCTGCTCGGGTACGCGGAGCGGCTGCGCCCGATGGTCGCCGACACCTCACTCGTGCTGGAGCAGGCGCTGGATGCCGGGGCGAACGTCCTCCTCGAGGCGGGCCAGGCGACCCTGCTCGACGTCGACCACGGCACCTACCCGTTCGTGACGTCGTCGTCCGCGACGGCCGGTGGCGCCTGCACCGGGTCCGGGATCCCGCCGACCCGGGTGTCGCGGGTCATCGCCATCCTCAAGGCGTACACGACGCGTGTCGGCGAGGGCCCGTTCCCCACCGAGCTGTTCGACGACGACGGCGAGACGCTGCGTTCGGTCGGCGCCGAGTACGGCACGACGACGGGGCGCCCGCGCCGTTGTGGCTGGATGGACACCGTCATCGGGCGCTACGCGAACCGGGTCAACGGGGTCACCGACTTCGTCATCACCAAGCTCGACGTGCTCACCGGGTTCGAGAAGGTGCCCGTGTGCGTGGCCTACGAGGTCGACGGCGTCCGGCACGACGAGATGCCGGTCAACCAGACCGACTTCCACCACGCGAGGCCGGTCTACGAGCAGCTCGACGGCTGGTCGGAGGACATCTCCGGGTGCCGCACCTTCGACGAGCTGCCCGCCGCGGCGCAGTCCTACGTGCTGCGCGTCGAGGAGCTCATCGGGGCACGCGTCTCGGCGATCGGCGTCGGCCCGGGCCGCCACGAGATCATCCAGCGCCACCCCCTCCTCGACTGACGCGCGTCCCGGGGATGCCGGGGCGCGGCTCGCCCGGGCCTCTTGCGGTTCCGCTATTCAGCGTTACTATGTACCAGTAGTCAGTGTCGCTGAGTAGCCGGCGGCCTGAGGAGCAGGATCGGTGAGCAGCCGGACGGAGGTGCGGCCATGGGCAGGCAGGCGACGGAGATGCTCAAGGGCATCCTCGAGGGCATCGTGCTCGCGCTCCTGTCCGGCCGGTCGGCCTACGGCTACGAGATCACCGCCTGGCTGCGGGACAGGGGCTTCGCCGAGATCGCCGAGGGCACCGTCTACGCCCTCCTCATCAGGATCGAGCACCGCGGCCTCGTCGACGTCGAGAAGGTGCCGTCGGAGAAGGGGCCACCGCGCAAGGTGTACTCCCTCAACGACCGCGGCCGGGCGCACCTCGACGAGTTCTGGGAGACGTGGAGCTTCCTGTCGGGACGGATCGACGAGCTCCGCGAGGAAGGCAGGTAGCAATGCTCATCAGGTGGATCGAGCAGAAGCGGCACTACCGCCGGTACAAGGCGCGGATCGAGAAGCTGCCCCCGAGCTACCGCACCGCGGTCGCCGGGATGGAGCGCTACACCTACCACCTCGGCGGCATCGGCGACGCCACGAGCATCCTCACGCTCCTCGACGACCTCGCCGACCTCTTCGAGCGAGCCGCCGCCGATGGCACGCCCGTGCGGGACGTCGTCGGGTCCGACCCCGTCGAGTTCGCGGAGGCGTTCCTCCTCAACTACCCCGCCGGCAGCTGGATCACCCGCGAGCGGGACCGGCTGGCCCGCACCATCGAGCAGGCCGAGCGCGAGGCCGCCGGAGACGGCGAGGTCCCGCGATGACGGCCCCCACCGCCCCCGCACCGGCCATCCGGGTGCGCGGCATCGAGAAGTCCTTCGGCGACCTCGCCGTGCTCCGCGGCGTCGACTTCGACGTGCACCGCGGCAGCGTCGTCGCCCTCCTCGGGTCGAACGGCGCGGGCAAGACGACCCTCGTGCGCATCCTCGCGACGTTGCTGCGCGCCGACGCCGGCACGGCCACGGTCGCCGGCGTCGACGTCGCCGAGCGGCCGGCCACGGTGCGCGAGGCGTTCAGCCTCACCGGGCAGTTCGCGGCCGTCGACGACGTGCTCACCGGGCGGGAGAACCTCGTCCTCGTCGCGCGGCTGCGCCACCTCCCGGATGCCGCGGGCGTCGCCGGCGCGCTGCTGGCCCGGTTCGGGCTCACCGAGGCCGGCGACCGGCGGGTCGCGACGTACTCGGGCGGGATGCGCCGACGGCTCGACATCGCGATGAGCCTCATCGGTGATCCCCCCGTCGTCCTCCTCGACGAGCCGACCACGGGCCTGGACCCCCAGGGCCGCCTCGAGGTGTGGAGCTGCGTCACCGAGCTCACCGGTCGCGGCACGACCGTCCTGCTCACGACGCAGGACCTCGCCGAGGCCGAGCAGCTCGCCGATCGCATCGTCATCCTCCACGAGGGGCGGATCATCGCGAACGGCACCCTCGCCGAGCTCAAGCGCCTGCTGCCCCCGGCGCGGGTCGAGTACGTCGAGAAGCAGCCGACCCTCGAGGAGGTCTTCCTCGCCGTCGTCGGCGACGGGCACCGCACGCCCACCTCCCCGGCATCCGAGACGACCACGCGGGAGCAGCCATGAGCCTCAGCCACGTCGTCGGCGACACCGCCGTCCTCACCGGCAGGTCGCTGCGGCACGTCCTGCGCAGCCCCGACACGATCATCACGACGACCGTCATGCCGGTCATGTTCATGCTGCTCTTCGTCTACGTCCTCGGGGGGGCGATCCGCACGAGCACCGGCGCGTACGTCGACTACCTGCTCCCCGGCATCCTCCTCATCACCGTCGCGTCGAGCGTCTCCTACACGGCCTACCGGCTCTTCCTCGACCTTCAGGGTGGGCTCTTCGAGCGCTTCCGCTCACTGCCGATCGCCCGCTCGGCGGTGCTGTGGGCCCACGTGCTGACCTCCCTCGTGGCCACGACGGTCTCCGTCGTCGTCGTCGTGGGCGTGGCGCTCGTCATGGGGTTCCGCTCGGGCGCCGGTCCGCTCGCCTGGCTCGGGGTCGCCGGCATCCTCGCGCTCTTCACGCTCGCGCTCACCTGGCTGGCCGTCGTCGCCGGGCTGTCGGCGTCGAGCGTCGACGGCGCGAGCGCGTTCTCGTACCCGCTCATCCTCCTGCCGTTCGTCAGCTCGGCGTTCGTGGCCACCGCGACGATGCCCGGGCCGGTGCGGGCCTTCGCGGAGCACCAGCCGGTGACGCCGATCGTCGACGCCATCCGTGCCCTGTACACGCAGCAGCCGGTGGGTGCCGACCTCTGGGTCGCCCTCGCCTGGTGCCTCGGCATCCTCGCCGTCGCGAACCTCGCCGCCGTGGCGGTCCACCGCCGGCGGTTCGGGTGACCGACCGGATCTGCACGGAACCTTCACAGGTCCCCCCCACGGCGGGTGGCCGACCGGCCCTAGCGTCGGGCCATGATCAGCGTTCGAGGACTGACCAAGACGTACGGTGACGTGACGGCCGTCGACGACCTGACCTTCGAGGTGGCGGCGGGCAAGGTCACCGGCTTCCTCGGCCCGAACGGGGCCGGCAAGTCGACGACGCTGCGCATGGTGCTCGGCCTGGACCGGCCCACCGCCGGGAGCGCGACCGTCAACGGGCGGCGCTGCGCAGGGCTCGCGGCTCCCCTGCGGGAGGTGGGTGCCCTGCTCGACGCCGACGCCGTGCACCCCGCACGTTCCGGTCGGGCGCACCTGCGGATCGCGGCGCACACCAACGGCATCCCGCTGTCGCGCGTCGACGAGGTCCTCGAGCAGGTCGGCCTGGCCGCGGCGGCCCGGCGCAGGATCAGCGGCTACTCCCTGGGGATGCGGCAGCGCCTCGGGATCGCAGCGGCGCTGCTCGGTGACCCGCCCGTGCTCGTCTTCGACGAGCCGGTCAACGGCCTCGACCTCGACGGGGTGCGCTGGATCCGCGCCCTGTTCAGGGGGTTCGCGGACGAGGGTCGCACGGTGTTCGTGTCGAGCCACCTCCTGAGCGAGGTGCAGCTCGTCGCGGACCGGGTCGTCGTCATCGGGCGGGGCCGGCTCATCGCGGACGCGGCGGTCGACGAGGTGCTGGGCGGGCTCGACGAGGTGAGGGTCCGGGTGCGCACCCCGGCCTCCGCCACGCTCCGCCGCGCGCTCGCGGGGCGCGCCGAGGTGACGGTGCCCGCCCCGGGGGAGCTCGAGGTGACCGGGGTCGCGTCTGCCGACATCGGCGACCTGGCCCACGACATCGGTGTCCCGCTGCACCACCTCGCCGAGGTCGAGCAGTCGCTCGAGCAGGCCTACCTCTCGCTGACCGACGGGGCGGGGGACCACCGCGACCGGGCGCCGGGGTCGCTCGACCCCGTCGGGCCCGAGCGGGCCGCTGCGTCGGGGTCGGCCCGGTGAGTGCCGTCGCGCTCTCCACGCGCACCGGCCGGGCCGAGTGGTCGCGCATCTGGAGCGTGCGGTCGAGCAGGGTGCTCGTCCTCGTCACGGCCACCGCCGACCACACCACCGGCGCCATCGTGCCGACCCTGCAGTGGACGCCGCGCCGTGGCGTGCTGCTCGCCGCCAGGGCATTCGTCATCACCGCGACGGCGACGCTCGTCGGCCTGCTCCTCGTCACGGCGGCCTGTGTCGTGGTCTGGGCCCTGGTGCCGGAGGTCGGCCTGCCCGTGGCGCAGGGGCGCGACCTCCTCGCCGGGCTCAGCGCGGTCTACGGGTCCTGTGCCCTGCTCGGGGTCGGGCTCGGGCTGGCCCTGCGCAGCACCGCCGGCGGGCTCGTCACCGTCCTCGCGCTCGTGCTCGTGCTGCCCCCGCTGCTCGCGCAGCTGCCCTACGACTGGTCGGCCACCCTCACCGCGATCCTGCCCGGCTCGAGCGTCCTCCACCTCGTCTTCGGCGAGGGACCGAGGGAGGGCCTGTCGCCGGCGTCGTCGCGGCTCGTGCTCGCGGCGTGGGCCGCCGGGGCCCTCCTCGTCGGCGGTGCACGCCTCGTTCGCTCCGATGCCACCCGATGACCGACCCCGCAGGAGGGACCACCCATGAACGCATCCACCCGCTACTGGCTCGCCGTCGTGCTCGCCGTCGGCACCGTCCTGCTCCTCGTCCTGGGAGCGGGCGCGCTCGGTGTCATCGGTGCCGGGGGGCCCGCGGACCGGGTCTTCCTCGCCGTGCCCGTCGTGCTCGTCGTCGGCTCGCTCCTCGCCCGCTTCCGTCCGCGGGGGATGGCGGTGGCCCTCCTCGCGACTGCGGCGACGCAGGTCCTGGCTCCCGTCGTGGCCTTCGCCGCGGGCCTCGAGGGCACCGCGGGCGCCTCCGTCGTCGACGTCGTGGGGCTGACCGCGATGCTCTCGGGGCTGTTCGTCCTGGCGGCGTGGCTCTTCCGGCGAGCCGACGAGGCGACCGAGCCGGACGGGGTGAGGAGGGCCGCCTGACGCCGTCGGCTCAGGCCGGGCGCAGCACGTGCATCCGGTGGGCGGCGCGGGTGAGCACGACGTAGAGCACCCGAACCCCGCCGGGCGACTCCTCGGCGATCGCGTCGGGGTCGACGACGACGGTGGCGTCCCACTCCAGGCCCTTCGTCGACAGCGGGTCGATGACCTGGACCCGCCCGTCGCCTGCGCCGTCGAGCCCGGCGAGCCGGTCCTGCCAGCGCCGGGGGGTGATGACGGCGAGCGACCCCTCGACCTCGCCGAGCAGCTGCTCCACGGCATCCGCCGCGGCCGTGGCCAGCGAGCCCGTCACGGCGCGCGTGACCGGGTCGACTCCCGTCTCGCGCACGGCATCCGGGATGTCGGCGTCGGGGACGAGGGGAAGGATGACGTCGCGCGCGAGGTCGAAGATCTCGCGGGCGTTGCGGTAGTTCGTGTCCATGTGGAAGGCCCGGCGCTCCTGCCCGGCGAACGCCTCGTCGCGGGCGCGGCGCGCCTCGGCGAGGTCGGACCACGAGGCCTGAGCGGCATCCCCGACGACGGTCCACGACGCGGTGCGACCCCGGCGAGCGAGCATCCGCCACTGCATCGGCGAGAGGTCCTGGGCCTCGTCGACGAGCACGTGCGCGTACCCCGACGCGCGGTCGATGCGACCCATCATGAGCCGGTCGCGGGCGTCGGCCGGTGTGACGATGCCGACCTGCGGGTCGTCGACGACGCGACGGTCGCCGGCCCGCACGTCCTGCACGCCGTAGGCCGAGAGGTCGTCGAGCTCCTCGATGTCGTAGAAGCCGACGTCCTCGCGCTCGGCGACCTGCACCGGCCCGAGCCGGGCGACGAGCTCGTCGACGAGTGCGGCGTCGGCGACCGACCACGACCCGGCCTCGAGCGCCTCGCGGTACGACCCCGCGAGGGCCGCCCCCTCCTCCTGGTCGAGCACACCCCGCGAGACGGCGTACACGTGGTCGGTGTCGGCGAGGCCGAGGAGCAGCTCGCGCGGGTCGAGCTGGCGCCACCACGTCGCCATGAACTCGTCGACGGCGCGGGAACCCTCGAACGCGTCGAGGAACACCTCGCGGTCGCCCTGGCGCACCGAGCGCCAGGCCGCCTCCGCGAGTGCCGCGCGCGCGGCATCCGCGCCGAGGTTGTGCTGGTGGTTGCGCAGCACGTCCGAGCGGACCCGTCGCAGCACGTGCTCGTCGAGGCGCACGGCGTGCCCGGCGACGAAGGCCCGGAACGCATGCTGCGCACCGGCCGGCGGGCGTGCGGTGAGGCGGCCGAGCAGCCGGCGGATGCGCAGCGACCCCTTGATCGCGGCGACCTCGGGGGTGTCGAGACGAGTGGCCGTCATGCCGTCGACGAGGTCGCCGACCGCGCGCAGCGCCACCGACTCCTCGCCGAGGCTGGGCAGCACCCGCTCGATGTAGGCCGTGTACGCGGACGACGGGCCGACGACGAGGATGCCGCCGTTCTCGAACCGGCGCCGCTCGGAGTACAGCAGGTAGGCCGCGCGGTGCAGGGCGACGACGGTCTTGCCGGTGCCCGGGCCACCGCTGATCTCGGTGACTCCCCGCGAGGCAGCGCGGATCGCCTCGTCCTGGTGACGCTGGATCGTCGCGACGATGTCGCGCATCTGGCGGCCCCGGCTCCGGGTCAGGGCGGCGATGAGGGCGCCGTCGCCCAGCACGACGATGTCGTCGGGCGCCTCGGGCACCATGAGGTCGTCCTCGGCACCGATGACGGTGGCTCCCCGGCAGCGCAGCACCCGGCGGCGCACGACCCCCATCGGGTCGACCGGCGTCGCGCGGTAGAAGGCGGAGGCGGCGGGGGCCCGCCAGTCGACGACGAGCGGCTCGTAGTCGTCGTCGCGCACCCCGAGACGGCCGATGTAGCGCACCTCGCGCTCGGCCGCCGTGGAGCGCTCCTCGCCGAGGTCGAGCCGGCCGAAGACGAGGCCCTCGTACTGCTTCTCGATCATCGACCGGCGCCGGGCCGCCGCGAAGACGAGCGCGTCGCGCTCGAACAGGCCGGTCATCTCCTCGTCGCGCACGTCGCCGGCGCGTGAGGTGCGCCCCCGCGCCATCCCGTCGGCCTCGACGTCCGACGCCCGCCGGCTCGCCTTCTCGAGCTCCGCGTAGACCCGGTCGACGTGGGCCTGCTCGAGGGCGATCTCGCCCGCGACGTCGGGCGAGGTGTCTGGCACCGGGTGGGGGGCGGTCACGAGGCGGGGTCTCCTGGCTGGACGGGTCGTGCGCGTGGCTGGCCACGGAACTCATCAGTCTAATCCCGTCGGCGGGCGAGGCCGGACGCGCGCCCCCGCACCGCACCCCGCACCCTAGATTGGGGCCCGTGAAGGTACTCGTCGTCGGGTCCGGGGCCCGCGAGCACGCCATCGTCCGTTCCCTGCGCCTCGACCCCTCGGTCGACGAGGTCGTCGCGGCGCCGGGCAACCCGGGCATCGCCGAGCTGGCGCGGTGCGAGCCGCTGCTTGGCGGCGTCGCCGACGCCGACGGGGTCGTCGCCGTGGCGACCGGGCTCGGTGCCGACCTCGTCGTCATCGGGCCCGAGGCGCCGCTCGTGGCCGGCGTCGCGGATGCCGTGCGCGCGGCCGGCATCGCGTGCTTCGGGCCGTCGGCACAGGCCGCCCGGCTCGAGGGCAGCAAGGCGTTCGCGAAGGACGTCATGTCGGCGGCCGAGGTGCCGACCGGGCTCGCCCACGTGTGCACGAGCGTCGAGGCGGTCGAGGAGGCCCTCGACGCCCTCGGGGCCCCGCACGTCGTCAAGGACGACGGGCTCGCAGCCGGCAAGGGGGTCGTCGTCACCGACGACCGTGCCGAGGCGCTCGAGCACGCCCGGGCCTGCCTCGCCAAACCCCACGGAGCCGTCGTCGTCGAGGAGTACCTCTCCGGGCCGGAGGTCTCGGTGTTCTGCCTGTGCGACGGCACGACGGTCGTGCCGCTCAGCCCGGCCCAGGACTTCAAGCGCGTCGGGGACGGCGACGCCGGGCCCAACACCGGCGGGATGGGCGCCTACAGCCCCCTCGACTGGGCGCCCGAGGGCCTCGTCGACGAGGTCGTGAGCCGGGTGGCGCAGCCGGTCGTCGACGAGATGCGCCGTCGGGGCACGCCGTTCGCCGGGGTGCTCTACGTGGGCCTCGCCCTCACGCCGCGCGGGCCCCGGGTCATCGAGTTCAACGCCCGGTTCGGCGACCCCGAGACCCAGGTCGTCCTCGCGCGGCTCCGCACGCCGCTCGGCGGGCTGCTGCTCGCCGCCGCGACCGGTCGCCTCGAGGACCTCCCCGACCTGCGCTGGTCGACGGACCACGCCGTGACCGTCGTCGTCGCGGCCGAGAACTACCCCGGCCCCCCGCGCACCGGCGACCCGGTCACGGGGACCGAGGACGTCGTGGCCGCGCCCGACGCCTACGTCCTCCACGCCGGCACGGCCCGGGACGCCGACGGGCGGCTCGTCTCCGCCGGGGGGCGCGTGCTCTCCGTCGTCGCGAGCGGTGGGTCGCTGGCGCAGGCGCGCCGGCGGGCGTACGCCGTGGTGGCCGGCATCCGGCTGCCGGGCTCGCACCACCGCACGGACATCGCGCTGCGCGCGGAGCGGGGTGAGGTCACGGCCTGACCGGCGCCTGGCGCGGTGGGGGCGACCGCAGGGTGCACTGCGGCGACCGCCGGGCCTGTGCCGGCTGGAAGAATCGGCGCCATGCCCGATGCACCCCCCGACCTGCCCGGCTACGCCCACGTCTACTCGGGCAAGGTCCGTGACCTCTACGCGCCGATCGACCCCGCCACCGGCGGCCGGCGCCCCGACCGGCTGCTGCTCGTCGCGTCCGACCGCATCTCGGCCTTCGACTTCGTCCTCGACAGCCCGATCCCCGACAAGGGGGAGGTGCTGACCCGGCTGTCGCTGTGGTGGTTCGCCCAGCTCGAGGACCTCGTCCCGAACCACGTCGTGTCGACGGACGTCCCGGATGCCGTGCGCGGGCGGGCCGTGCTCGTCGAGCGCCTCGAGATGCTCCCCGTCGAGTGCGTCGCCCGCGCCTACCTCACCGGCGGTGGCCTGGGGGAGTACACCGCGACCGGTGCCGTGAGCGGCATCCGCCTGCCCGAGGGCCTCGTCGACGGCGACCGCCTGCCCGAGCCGATCTTCACCCCCTCGACGAAGGCGCCCGTCGGGGAGCACGACGAGCCGATCCCGTACGCCGCCGTCGAGGCCCAGCTCGGCGCGTCGCTCGCGGCCCGGGTGCGCGACCTCACCGTGGCGATCCTCCAGCGCGGCAACGCGATCGCGGCCGGTCGCGGCATCCTGCTCGCCGACACCAAGGTCGAGTTCGGTCTGCGCGGGGACGAGGTCGTGCTAGCCGACGAGGTGCTCACACCCGACTCCTCGCGCTTCTGGCCCGCGGACGAGTGGGAGCCGGGCCACCCGCAGCCGAGCTTCGACAAGCAGTTCGTGCGCGAGTGGCTCACCTCGCCCGCCTCGGGGTGGGCGAAGGGCTCGGGCGAGCCGCCGCCCGCTCTGCCCGAGGACGTCGTGGCCCAGACCCGGGCGAAGTACGTCGAGGCCTACGAGCGGCTCACCGGCGAGGCCTTCTGACCCTCGGGCCTGCGGGCCGGGGCCGGGTCAGCCCTCGGCGAGCCAGTCGGCGAAGCGGCGGGTGTCGACCTCGACGTCGCCGCGGGGCAGCAGGCCCGTTCGCAACGCGGGCATCGGCGGCGGGAGGCGGACGACCCGCACCCCCGGATGCCGGGCGCGCGCCACCGCGCGGGCCATCGCCGCGGCATCGAGCTCCTCGGGCCCGGCGAGCTGCCGCGCCTGCGGGCCGCGGCTCGTCGCAGGACCGGCCTCGACGGCGTCGGCGACGAAGGCCGCGGCCGCGTCCGGGTGCACCGGTTGCAGCCGCATCCCGAGCACGACGGCGAGGGGACCGACCCGGATCTGCTCGAGGAACGTCTCGGCGAGGCTGAACCATGCCGTCGTGCGGGCCAGCGTCGTCGGGACCGCCCCCGCGGCGTACGCCTCCTCCTGGGCGGCCTTGCCCGCGTAGTACCCGGCCGCCCGCCGCACGCCGGGGTCGGCGGCGTTGACGACCGAGAGGCAGACGACGTGGCCCACGCCGGCCCGCGCGGCGCCGCTCGCGACCCGAGTGGCCGCACCGCCGAAGAAGGACACCGCGGTGCGCCGGGAGATGGACACGACGTTGAGGCAGTCGACGACCGTGTCGGCCCCGGCCAGGGCCTCGTCGAGACCGGCCCCGGTCGTCGCGTCGACGCCCGTCGCCCGGGCGGCCACGACGACGTCGTGCCCGCGGCCGGCGAGCACCCGGGACACCGCGGCGCCCATGGCGCCGGTACCGCCGAGCACGACGACCCGGCTCACCCCGCTGCCTCCCGCACGACCCGGCTCATCCGGCCACCTCCAGCACCTCGCGCCGCACCATGTGCGTCCAGCGTGCCATCGCCGCGTCCGCCGCGGCCCGGTTGCCGGTGGCGGCCACCTCGAAGAGCAGCCCGCGGGCCATGGCGAGCGACTGGAGGGCGAGCGTCGGGGCCCGGTCCGGCGGCACACCGAGCCGCAGGTAGGCGTCGCGGAGAGCGTCGGTCCACCCGGTGCGCAACCAGGTGCGCAGGGGTGCGGCGTGCGGCTGCCCCCGCATGGCGTGCGTCGACAGCTCGAAGAACAGCGGGGCGAAGACCTCGGCCCGGTCCGCGACCCGTGCCCAGAAGACGAGGCCGGCCTCCAACGGGTCGAGGTCGCTCGCGGCGAGGTCGACGAGCGCGGCGTGCTCGGCCTGCTCGACCGCTTCGACGACGGCGCCGAGAAGTCCTGCGCGGGATCCGAAGTGGTAGTTGAGCATCCGGTGGCTCGTGCCGATGCCGTCCGCGAGCGTACGCAGGCTCGTGTCCCCGACGCCGTGCCCGGCGAACCACTCGACGGCCCGGGCCAGGAGGACGTCGCGGGGCGAGGGCGCCGGCTCGGTCGCCGGTCCGGCCACCGGCTGAGGCACCGGCTGAGGCACCGGCTCAGGCACCGGCTCAGGCACCGGCATCCGCCGAGGCGGTGCGGTCGAGGGCCCGGGCCTCCTGGCGGACGTAGTCGAGGGTCTTGCGGCCGAGCACGAGCCGCAGGACGGGGGCGAGCAGGCCCCACCAGGAGATGCCGAGCACGATCGTCGTGCCGCCGTCGGCCTCGGGGCGCAGCACGTGCGTGCCGACCGAACGGATGCCGGGCTGCTCCGACTCCCACGTGAAGGACCGCCCGGGATCGATGGCGGTGATCGTCCAGACGGCCCGGGGCAGCCCGGGCTGCTCGACGGAGTAGCGCGCGCCGACCTCGTCGGGCCGGGCGGCCTCCAGCGGGGTGACGGCATCGACGGTCGGGAGCCACTGCGGCCAGCGGCGGACCTCGGACATGACCGACCACAGCCGGTCGACGGGGGCGTGGGAGACGTGGGCGACCTCGATCATGTACCAAATGGTACATCACGGTGGGGGTGAGGCCGGGCACGGCGAGGCGAGGCCGGGCGCGGCGAGGCGAGGCCGGGCGCGGTCGGGCGCGGCGAGGCGAGGCTGGGCGAGGCCGGGACCGGTCGGGCGCGGCCGGGCAAGGCCGGGCGGGGCCGGGCGGCAGAGCGGGAGGAGGGTGGCCCCGGTAGCCTTGACGACGGCATCCGCCCCCGCGCCCCACCACCGGGAGAGACGCACCCATGGCCTCGTCGCACGAGCTCGTGCTGACCACCGTCCCGGGCGGCGACGCCCTCTCCCCGTTCCGAGCCGGTGCCCTGCTGACCCGGCTGCACAGCGTCGCGCCGCCCGTCACCGGGCTCAGCGCGCGCCACGTGCACCTCGTCGCGAGCGAGCGCGCCCTCGACGACACGACCCGCACCACGGTCGAGCGGCTGCTCACGTACGGGCCGCCCTCCACGGGTGACGCGCAGGGTGCTCACGTCGCCACCGTGGTCGTCGCCCCGCGGCTGGGCACGCTCTCGCCGTGGGCCTCGAAGGCCACCGACATCGCGCACAACTGCGGCGTCGACGTGCGGCGGGTCGAGCGGGTCACGGAGTACCTCATCGCCGGCGACGAGCCGCTCACCGACGAGCAGTGGACCGCGGTCGCCGACCTCCTCCACGACCGGATGACCGAGACCGCCCTGCCGCACCGCGATGCCGCCGCGGCACTGTTCGACGAGCGCGAGGCCGAGCCGATGGAGCACGTCGACGTGCTCGGGCGGGGACGCTCCGCGATCGAGGAGGCGAACACGGCCTACGGGCTCGCCCTCTCCGACGACGAGGTCGACTACCTCGTCGACGCCTTCACCGGGCTGCGCCGCAACCCCACCGACGTCGAGCTCATGATGTTCGCGCAGGCCAACTCCGAGCACTGCCGCCACAAGATCTTCAACGCGGACTTCGTCGTCGACGGGGTCGTGCAGCCGCGCTCGCTGTTCGGGATGATCCGGTACACCGAGGAGGTCGCGGGCGAGGGAACCGTCGTCGCCTACAAGGACAACGCCTCGGTCATGCTCGGGGGACGTCGCGTGCGCTGGATGCCCGAGTCGGCCGACGGCCCGAGCCGCTACACCGCGCGCGAGGACGACGTCCACGTGCTCATGAAGGTCGAGACCCACAACCACCCGACGGCGATCAGCCCCTTCCCCGGTGCGGCCACGGGCGCGGGCGGGGAGATCCGGGACGAGGGCGCGACCGGCCGCGGTTCGCAGCCCAAGGCCGGGCTCACCGGTTTCGCCGTGTCCAACCTCCACCTGCCCGGGCTCGAGGAGCCGTGGGAACGCGAGCCCTACGGCGCCCCGGCCCACATCGCGTCGCCGCTCGAGATCATGGTCGAGGGGCCGGTCGGGGCGGCGGCGTTCAACAACGAGTTCGGCCGCCCGGGGCTGGGCGGGTTCTTCCGGGTCTACGAGCAGACCGTCGACGGGGTGCGCCGCGGCTTCCACAAGCCGGTCATGAGCGCGGGCGGGCTCGGCACGATCAGCGCCGACCAGACCGAGAAGGTCGTCTTCGCGCCGGGCACGCTGCTCGTGCAGATCGGCGGCCCGGGGATGCGGATCGGCATGGGGGGTGGGGCGGCCTCGTCGATGGCCGCGGGGGCCAACGCCGCAGAGCTCGACTTCGACTCGGTGCAGCGGGGCAACCCCGAGATCGAGCGGCGCGCCCAGGAGGTCATCAACCACTGCTGGGGCCTCGGGGCCGACAACCCGGTGCTCGCCATCCACGACGTCGGGGCCGGGGGCCTGTCGAACGCCTTCCCCGAGCTCGTCGACGGCGCCGGCCTCGGGGCGCGCTTCGACCTCACGGCCGTGCCGCTGGAGGAGAGCGGGCTCGCGCCGAAGGAGGCGTGGTGCAACGAGTCGCAGGAGCGCTACGTGCTCGCCCTGGCGCCCGAGTCGCTCCCGGTGTTCGCGGCGCTGTGCGAGCGCGAGCGCTGTCCGTACGCCGTCGTCGGGGTCGCGCGCGACGACGGCCGCCTCGTGCTCGGCGAGGGGCCCGACGACCGCGACGACGAGGACCGTGCGATCGACATGCCGATGGAGGTGCTGCTCGGCAAGCCGCCGCGGATGACGCGCGACGTGACCCGGGTCCCTCGCGTCGGTGACGAGCTCGACCTCGCGGTCCTCGACGTGCGCGAGGCGGCGTACGCCGTGCTCCGCCACCCGACGGTGGCGTCCAAGCGCTTCCTCGTGACGATCGCCGACCGCACCGTCGGCGGCCTCACGCACCGTGACCAGATGGTCGGTCCGTGGCAGGTGCCCGTCGCCGACGTCGCCGTGACCCTCGCCGACCACGTCGGCTTCGCAGGTGAGGCGATGGCCACCGGCGAACGAATGCCGGTCGGGGCCGTCGACGCACCGGCATCCGGTCGGCTGGCGGTCGGGGAGGCGCTGACGAACCTCCTCGCGGCGCCGGTGTCGGGGCTCACGGGGGTCAAGCTGTCGTGCAACTGGATGGCCGCGTGCGGCGAGGAGGGTGAGGACGCGGCGCTCTACGACACGGTCGAGGCCGTCGCGATGGAGCTGTGCCCCGACCTCGGGGTCTCGGTGCCCGTCGGCAAGGACTCGTTGTCGATGCGCACACGGTGGACGGATGCCGGGTCGGGCCGAACGCGTCAGGTCACCTCGCCGGTGTCCCTCGTCGTCACGGCGTTCGCGTCGTTGCCCGACGTGCGCGGGACGCTCACGCCCCAGCTGCGAGGCGGCGCGGGGGCCGCGACCGAGCTCGTGCTCGTCGACCTCGGGGCCGGGCTCGACCGCCTCGGCGGGTCGGTGCTCGCCCAGGCGTCCGGCGTGTTCGGCGGGGCCGTGCCCGACCTCGACGACCCGGCCCGACTCGTGGGGCTGGTCGCCGCACTGGCCGAGCTGCGTTCTGCCGGAGCGGTACTCGCGTACCACGACCGCTCCGACGGAGGCCTGTGGGCCGCGGTGGCCGAGATGGCGTTCGCCGGGGGGTGCGGGGTCGACCTCGACGTGCCGTCTGTTGCGGGGCTCTTCGCCGAGGAGCTCGGGGCGGTGCTCGAGGTGCCCGCGGAGCGTTCCGACGAGGTGCTCGAGGTGCTGGCGGCGCACGGGCTCGGCGAGCTGAGCCGGGTCGTCGGGCGCCCCACCCCGGAGCGACGGGTGCGGGTCGCGGTCGCGGGCGAGGCGCTGCTCGACGAGGCGGTGCGCGACCTCGGCCAGGCCTGGGACGAGGTGTCGTGGCGGATCGCGACGCTGCGCGACAACCCTGCCTGCGCCGAGGAGGAGCACGAGGCCTTCGCCTCCGACGACGACCCCGGGCTCGTCGTCGCGCCGACGTTCGACCCGACCGACGACGTCACCGCCCCGTACCTCAGCCTCGGGGTGCGGCCCAGGGTGGCCATCCTGCGCGAGCAGGGCGTGAACAGCCACGTCGAGACCGCATTCGCCTTCGACAGAGCGGGTTTCGACACCTACGACGTGCACATGACCGACCTTCAGGAGGGTCGGTTCGACCTCGCGGACGTCGTGGGCCTCGTGGCCTGCGGTGGGTTCTCGTACGGCGACACGCTCGGCGCAGGGGAGGGCTGGGCGCGCTCGGTGCTGTTCGACGAGCGGCTCACCCACTCCTTCCACGACTTCTTCCACCGCGACGACACGTTCGGGCTCGGCATCTGCAACGGCTGCCAGATGTTCGCCGCGCTCGCCGACCTCATCCCGGGCGCCGAGGCGTGGCCGCGGTTCACCCGCAACAGGTCCGAGCAGTACGAGGCGCGGCTCACCCTCGTCGAGGTGCTCGACTCGCCGTCGATCCTCACGTCGGGGATGGCCGGCAGCCGCATCCCCATCGCCGTCGCGCACGGCGAGGGCTTCGCCGACTTCTCGGCGCGCGGCGACTCCGGCGTCGTCAGGCGGGTGGCCCGCTTCGTCGACCACCACGGCGAGCCGGCGACGACCTACCCGTTCAACCCCAACGGGTCGCCCGGCGGGCTCACCGCGGTGACGACGCCCGACGGCCGGTTCACGGCGATGATGCCGCACCCCGAGCGGGTCGCCCGCAACGCGCAGCTGTCGTGGACGTCCGCCCCGGTGGAGCAGGAGAGCCCCTGGCTGCGGATGTTCCGCAACGCGCGGGTCTGGGTCGGCTGACGCGACGAGCCCCCCGCTTGCGTCCGGCATCTTGGGCCCCGGAACCCCCAGCCTGCCGGACGTCGTCGGTGGCCTCTTCGAACGTCCGGCATCTTGGGCCCCGGAACCCCCAACCTGCCGGACGTTGGCTCGGATGCCGTCGTCCACAGGGCGCGCCTTCGCTCACGTTCGTCCACAGCCTCCCGGCGTGCCCTGGTTCGGCACCATCCAGGACGTGACGATCCAGCCATGGACCACGAGCCGCTCCGCCTCCGAGACGTGGTCGACCTGCCCGAGTCGGCCGATCGAGTGGTGTCGCTCGCCAGGCTGCGCCAGGCGGGTGTGACCCGTGAACGCAGGCGCGCGCATGTCAAGGCCGAGCGTTGGCGGGCCGTGCCGAACCGTGGTGTCGTGCTCGACCATGGCCCGCTCGATGGGCCGGCCGCGTGGCGCGCTGCTCTGCTGCAGGTCGGGGCATCCGCACGTCTCGGGGGCGTCACCGCTCTCCAGGCCTGGGGAATGACGGGGTTCGACGAGCCGAGCATCCATGTCTGGGTCAGGAAGTCCACCCGCAAGGGACGACCAGACGGCGTCATCCTGCACGAGAGTCGGCGGTGGGCCGCCGAGCACGCGGTGGACCACGGCATCCCACGGGCCACACCCGCGGTGGCGGCCGTCCAAGCGGCACTCTGGGCGCGCACCGCACGGCAGTCGGCCTTCCTGCTCGTGTTGCCCGTGCAGCAGCGCCTCGCGTCCGTGGAGCACATCGGCGACGAGCTGGCACGAGTGCGTCGCCATGCGTACGGAGCGATGCTCCGGGGGGTCCTCATCGACATCAGTGACGGGGTGCGCTCGATGAACGAGCTGGACTTCGCTCGCCTGTGTCGCCTCCGCGGGCTACCCGAGCCCAGCAGGCAGACGCCACGTCGGTCGCCCGACGGACGCCGCTATCTCGACGTCGAGTGGGTGGTCCACGGGGTGCGGCTCGAGGTGCAGGGCGCCGGGCACGGGCAGCTCCTCAACGCCCTCAGCGACGACGTAAGGCTCATGGACCTCGCCGCGGAGCCCGGCGCGGCCGTCAGTGTCTCGGTGTTGTCGTTGCGGGTCGATCCGGAGCCGCTCTTCCGCAGCCTGTCCCGGTTGCTCCGGTCCCGAGGGCTGGCGGGGGGCCTACCACCCGGCCTGACCCGCAGGACGTCCGGCAGGTCGGGCCCTCTGACCCCCACGGTGCCGGACGTCAGCAGGGGGACCCGCAGGACGTCCGGCAGATCGGGCCCTCTGACCCCCACGTCGCCGGACGTCCGCCGCAGGGCGTCAGCGGCGGCGCCAGGATCCTCGTGCGGGCGGCGGGGGAGAGGATGCCGTGTCGCCGGCAGTTGCGCTGAACGGGCGTGCCCCCGGCCGCCGGCGGTCGACCTCCTCCCAGCCCATCACCCCGGTGGGCAACGCCGCGGATGCCGTGGCGCGCCGCAGCGTGAACAGGTCGAGCGGGCTGGTGGCCCCGACGAGGACGAGGTTTCCGAAGCGCTTGCCCTTCAGCACCTCGTGCAGGCCGACGAAGGCGACGTGGCCGAGGGCCTCCCGGGCTCCGGCCGCGACGCGCGCGGCGTAGTGCATCCCCGGCTCGTCAGCGACGTTCGCGAGGACGAGGCCGCCGGGGGCCAGCACCCGACGCAGCTCGGCGAACCACTCGACAGTGCCCAGCTCGGCCGGCACCCGGCCGTCGGCGTAGGCGTCGAGCACGACCAGGTCAGCGCTCGCGTGGCGCACCGCCGCGATGCCGGTGAGCCCGTCGACCGGCCGGACGCGGATCCGGTGGCCGCGCGGGAGCGGAAGCTCACGGCGCACGGCATCGGTCAGACCGGCATCCGGCTCCAGGACGATCTGCGGTGAACCATCCCTCGAATGGTGCACCCAGCGAGCCAGCGTGAGCCCCGCACCGCCGACGTGGGTCACGCGCAGAGGACCGCCGGGCGCGAGGGCGTCGATGACGAGGGCGAGGTGCTGGACGTACTCGAAGTCCAGGCGCGTCGGGTCCTCGAGGTCGACCGCCGACTGTGGCTGGCCGTCGAGCACGACGGTGACCAGTGTCCCCTCGCGCTCGAACTCGGCCACACCCATCCTGAGAGGCTACGGGCCGGGTGGCCGCCCCGTCGGGCCGGTCGGTCACGCGCCGCCGAGCACCTCGCCGACCACGATGAACGTCCACATGAGGCCCATCGCCAGTCAGGCCCGGAGCACCACCTGCGGGATGACGCCGCGCTCGCCCCGTCGCCACGCCACGAGCCCCACCACGGCCGCGGGTAACGTCGTCGTCATGCCACCGCGCCGACGCACCGACCCCGTGGTGGGCGAGGCGGCCCTCGCCGCCTGGCGGGCCGATCCCGACGGCGTCGACCGCGCCACCCGCGCCGCCGCGGTGCGCTTCACGCTCGAGGAGCTCGGCGCCGTCGCGCCCGGCCGCAGCGTCGAGGTACGGGTCCCGCCGTTCGGCGCCGTGCAGTGCGTCGAGGGGCCCACCCACACCCGCGGCACCCCGCCCAACGTCGTCGAGACCGACGCCGAGACCTGGCTCTCCCTCGCCACGGGGGTGCTCCGGTGGGCCGAGGCGCTCGCCGACGGCCGGCTGCGCGTCAGCGGCACCCGGGCCGACCTCGGCTCGCTGCTCCCGCTTGTCGGTCGCGACCCCGCGGGGGTGGCGCGGTGACGGCCCCGACGGAGGGTCCGGGGCGGGCGCCCGGGCCACCCCCCACGCGGCGGGCCACCGCGGACGCGGCGCGCGACGGCATCCGGCACGGCATCACGATCCTGCCCGAGCTGCCCTGGCGGGAGTCCGCCCCGATGTGGCGCGCGGCCGAGGAGATGGGCTTCGACCACGCGTGGACCTACGACCACCTCGTGTGGGGCGGGCTCCCCGATGCGTCGTGGTTCGCCGCCGTCCCCACGCTCGCCGCCGCCGCCGGGGTGACGACGACGATCCGGCTCGGGACGTTCGTCGCCTCCCCGAACTACCGGCACCCGTACACCTTCGCCCGGGACGTGCTCACGCTCGACGACCTGTCCGGCGGGCGCTTCGTCTGCGGGCTCGGCGCGGGCGGCGACCTCGACGCCGGCATCCTCGGTGAGGACCGCACGCTCAAGGAGCGGGTCGACCGCTTCCACGAGTTCGTGCAGCTGCTCGACCGCCTGCTGCGCGAGGACCGGGTCGACCACGTCGGCGGCTGGTACACGGCGCGTGGTGCACGGACCCTGCCCGGCCCGGTCCGCCACCGGGTGCCGCTGCTCGTCGCGGCGAACGGGCCCCGCTCGATCCGGCTCGCGGCCACCCTGGGTGACGGCTGGATCACCTACGGCGGGAAGGGCGACACCCTCGACGCGTGGTTCGGGCACGTCGCGGAGCTCGCCGCGCGCTTCGACGACGCGGTGGATGCCGTGGGTCGTGGCCCGCTCGACCGCGTGCTGTCGCTCGACTCCTCGCCCCGGTTCTCGCTCGACTCGGTCGAGCTCTACGCCGAGATGGTGGGACGCGCTGCCGAGCTGGGCTTCACCGACGTCGTCACGCACTGGCCCCGACCGAGCGGCCCGTATGCCGGGGACGTCGCGGTCCTCGAGTCGGTCGCCGCGACCGTCCTGACCCGCACGCCCGGATGAGGTGAGGCAGACCCGGAGGCGTCCGCCCGGCAAGAGGCGGCTGGCCGTCAACCCGCGGTGACGACGATGCGGTGCCAGCCCGTCGCGCCCCGGGGGAAGGGCTCCGTGCGCGCCTCCTCCTGGACCGCCCCGGTGCCGTCCGTGGCGCGGACCGTCAGCGTGTGACGGCCGGGGGCCGCTGGCCACGGCAGGTACCACTGGCGCCAGTGGTCGATGCCGGCGTCCGGGCCGAGCGTCGCCTCCTGCCAGGCGCCGTCGTCGACCCGCACCTCGACCCCGGCGATGCCGCGGTGCTGGGCCCAGGCGACGCCGCCGACGACGGCGTCGCCGGCGGAGACCCGGGCGCGATCGCGCGGGGTGTCGATGCGCGACTGGGTGAGGATCGGGGCGTCGGTGGCCCACCCCCGCTCGGTCCAGTAGGCGCGCCCGGCCGCGTACGTCGTGGCCTCGAGGCGGCTCAGCCACTTCGTCGCCCCGACGAAGCCGTAGAGACCGGGGGTGACGAGGCGCGCCGGGAACCCGTGCCGCGTCGGCAGCGGCTCGCCGTTCATCGCGACCGCGACGATCGCCTCCCGGTCGTCGGTGAGCGCCTGGACCGGCGTCGAGATCGTCATCCCGTCGGTGGAGTGGCTCAGGACCTGGTCGGCGCCCGGCCGGACCCCGGCCCGCTCGAGGAGGTCGCGGGTGAGCACGCCGAGCCACCGGGCGCCCCCGACGTAGGGGCCGCCGACCTCGTTGGACACGCACGTGAGCGTGATGTCGCGCTCGACGAGCGGCATCGCGATGAGCTCGTCGTAGGTGAGCCGGAAGGGGCGGTCGACGTCACCGTCGACGGTGAGCGTCCAGCCGGCGGGGTCGACGCGGGGGATGACGAGCGCGGTGTCGATCCGGTAGAACTGCGAGCTCGGCGTGCGGAGCGCCGAGATGCCGGGCACGGTGGCCTCGAGCCCGGCCGTCGGCGGCGGCAGGGGCACGGCGGGTGGCGGCAGGGTCACCGATGCGGGCGACCCGCCGCGGGACAGTGCCCGGCCGAGCGCGCCCCCGGTCGCGGCGAGGGCCCCGAGGCCTGCGGCGGCCACGATGACGCGGCGGCGGTCGCTGCGGCCGTCCGTGAACGGCATCCCGTCCGCCCCCGCCCCGGCGGCCGGGTCGCGGTCGGCGTCCCCCCACGCGTCGAGGAGCCCGAGGAACCACGCGGTGGTGGCGACGCCGACAGCCGCGGCGACCAGGCCCGGCAGGAGGTCGACGCCCGTGCTCGTCGGGCGTGCCACGGCAGCCGCCACGGACACCAGGGCGAGGGCGCCGAGGAGGGCCAGGCCGAGCGAACGCCGGGCGCGGGCGACGAGGCCGCACCCCGCGGCGAGGAGGAGGGCCACGATGCCGACCGAGCCGATGAGCAGCGGCTTGTCCGCGGTCCCGAACCGGGCCACGGCCCACTCCTTGACCGGCGTGGGGGTGAGGTCCACGACGGTCGAGCCGACGGCGAGCACGGGGGACGCATCGGGCGAGACGAGGCCTGCCACGAGGTGTCCCGCCGCGGCCCCGACGGCGGCGCCGAGCAGGGCGCCGGCCGCGTACCAGCCCCGTCCCGGGCCGGCGGTCGATGCCGTCCGCGGGCCCTCGTCGGGGGGGCGGACGGTGCCCGCGGGCGCGGTCGAGGTCATGGCCGTCGTCCGGGGCCGGGGGTGTCGACGCAGCGGGTCATGGCACCAGTGTGCGCGGGGTCGGCCGGGGGCGGGGATGCCGTGCTCACGTACCGTAAGGAGCGTGACACCTGCTCGCCACCCGCGGTTCCTGCCCTTCATCCTCACCGGGGCCGTGCTCGGCTTCCTCGTCGGTGCCTCGTTCGCGGTCTTCGGGTGGCTCGAGGACACCGACCCGACCGTCGCCTCGAACTACCCTCCCTCGGCCGGCATCGGCTACCTCGGCTTCCTCGGCGCGCTCGTCTTCGGGCTGCTCGCCGCGGTCCTCGCGGTGCTCGTCGACCGGCGCACCGACCGCTCCTGAACGGTGCGTGTGGGAGAATCGACGCGTGCCACGCGGAGACGGACGCCTGACCCACGACCTGCTCCCCGGCGAGAAGGGGCCGCAGGACGCCTGCGGAGTCTTCGGCGTCTGGGCCCCCGGCGAGGACGTCGCGAAGCTGACCTACTACGGCCTCTACGCGCTGCAGCACCGCGGGCAGGAGTCCGCCGGCATCGCGACCTCCGACGGCCAGCGGCTGCTCGTCTACAAGGACATGGGCCTGGTGTCGCAGGTCTTCGACGAACGCTCGCTCGCCTCGTTGCGCGGCCACCTCGCGGTCGGCCACTGCCGCTACTCGACGACCGGCGGCTCGACGTGGGAGAACGCCCAGCCGACCCTCGGCGGCCACGCGGGCGGCACGGTGGCGCTCGCCCACAACGGCAACCTCACGAACTCCGCCGAGCTGCGCGACCTCGTCGAGGGCCGGCGCGGTGACGACGCCCACCGCGGTGAGCTGGCCCGCGGCAACACCACCGACACCGCGCTCGTCACGGCCCTGCTCGCCGACGACCCCGACCGTACCCTCGAGACCGCCGCGCTCGACGTGCTGCCGCGCCTGCGCGGGGCGTTCTGCTTCGTGTTCATGGACGAGCACACGCTGTACGCGGCACGCGACGGGCACGGCATCCGCCCCCTCGTCATCGGGCGGCTGGAGCGGGGCTGGGTCGTGGCGTCCGAGACCGCGGCGCTCGACATCGTCGGCGCGTCGTTCGTGCGCGAGGTCGAGCCGGGCGAGCTCGTCGCGATCGACGAGGACGGCCTGCGCTCGCAGCGGTTCGCCGAGCCCACGCCGAAGGGCTGCGTCTTCGAGTACGTCTACCTCGCCCGGCCCGACACGACGATCAGCGGGCGGGTCGTCCACGAGTCGCGCGTCGAGATGGGCCGCACGCTCGCGCGCGAGCACCCGGTCGAGGCCGACCTCGTCATGCCGACCCCCGAGTCGGGGACGCCGGCGGCCATCGGCTACGCCCAGGAGTCCGGCATCCCGTACGGGCAGGGCCTGGTCAAGAACTCCTACGTCGGACGCACCTTCATCGCGCCGTCGCAGACGATCCGCCAGCTCGGCATCCGGCTCAAGCTCAACCCCCTCAAGGACGTCATCCGGGGCAAGCGGCTCGTCGTCGTCGACGACTCCATCGTGCGCGGGAACACCCAGAGGGCGCTCGTGCGGATGCTGCGCGAGGCCGGGGCGGCCGAGGTGCACGTGCGCATCTCGTCGCCCCCGGTGCGCTGGCCGTGCTTCTACGGCATCGACTTCGCGACCCGGGCCGAGCTCATCGCCACCGGTCTCGGGGTGGAGGAGGTGCGCAACTCGATCGGCGCCGACTCGCTCGGGTACATCTCCGAGGACGGCATGGTCGCCGCGACGAACCAGCCGCGCGACCGGCTGTGCACCGCGTGCTTCACCGGCACCTACCCCGTGCCGCTGCCCGAGGACGGCCGGCTCGGCAAGGGGCTGCTCGAGCTCGAGCTGCCGATCGCGGCGCCCCCGGCGGAGCGGACGACCGGGGAGCGCCACCCCCACCGCCACGCGCCGGTGCTCGACCTGCCCGTGCTCGACCCGCCCGTGCTCGACCTGCCGCTCGACGTCGACGGGGTGTCGACCTCCGCCGCGGGGGGTGCGTCGGAGGCCGTGCTGCGCCCCTGACCCCCCGGGGTTGCCTCCGCGGCGTCGAGGTGACCGTTCCTGGGACGGGTGTCACCTCGGCCGCGCGCGAAGCGCCGAACCTCGTCAGCGGTCGGACCAGCTCGACGGTGGGTAGAGCGTGGGCTCGCCGTCGTCCGGAGCGCGCACGACCGGGATCTCGCCGGTGTCGCCGAGGCGTGAGGGGCCGTCGAGGTTGGAGCTGCGGTACCACGACTCCGGGGTGCGGATCGGGCTCGGCAGCGGCGAGCCACCACCCGAGCCGGCGGCGGGAACCCCGACCGGACCCCCGGCATCCGGCCCGCCCCGACCACCACCGTCGGTACCGGAGCCACCCCCGGAGCCATCCCCGGGACCACCCGCCCCGTCGTCGCCGTCCGAGGGCCCGTCCTCCCGAGGCGGGGGTGGGGCCATGCCGCCCGGCAGGAACCGCACCTGGGACCCCGGCCCGAAGAGCTGGGTGCAGATCGCGCGGTAGTGGGCGTCGGCATCCGGCACGTGGTCGATGACCGAGAGCGCCTGGCCCTGCCCCGCCGACTCGAGGACGAAGGTGCCGTAGCCGACGATCCGCCCGAGCAGTGAGCGGTCGTAGGTCATGTCGGTGACCTTGAGCAGCGGCATCATGGCGACCTTGCGCCGGATGAAGCCGTAGAACAGCAGGAAGCGCTTGTCGGTCGCGACGAACCACTCGTGGCGCCAGTTGAGCACCCTCCAGACGAGCCAGAGCGCCGCGCCCCACCACAGCACGAGGCTGACGTTGTGCACGGCGGCCCCTCCGCCGCTCCCCGGCACGTTGACGTCGGCCCAGACCGCGAACGCGGTCGCCCCCGCGGCGAGGAAGAGCTCGCGGTGCAGCGCGAACCAGTGGCGCCGGACGGAGACGATGGGTGTCTCGCCCGCCACGAGGTACTTCTCGAGCTCGCGGTCCAGCCGTGGCCGGCGCGCCATGTCAGCCCCGCAGGAGCGAGTCGAAGAACGACGCGAGGTTGGTGACCACGGTGACGACGACGTCCCAGGCGGAGCTGAAGATGGCGGCGGCGTCGGTGGGGGAGGTGAGGATCGCGTAGAGCAGGAAGATGACGACGAGCCACAGCACGATCTTCTTGATCGACATGCCGTCCTCCTGCCGTCGGGCGCGCGGGGCGCACGCCTCAGCCAGCATGCTCTCAGATGTGACTCGTGTGACGGGTGAGGCCGGCTGGCGTGTCGGGTACGCCGGCTGCCGGTGTCGCCCGGTCGAGCGGTCGCGCCGGATGCCGTGCCGTCACCTCCGGGTTGCCGTCGCCGCGCGCGCTCCGTCGCTCGCGCATGCCGCCGCCTCGCGGATGCCGTCGCCTCGCGGATGCCGCCGCCTCGCGGATGCCGTCGCTCCCGGACGACATGGCCTGGCGCATACCGCCGCGCCCGTCTCCTGCTGCTGGGCCGAGCGGTCGGGACCTACTGGGCCAGGCCGTAGAGCCGGTCGCCCGCGTCGCCGAGGCCGGGCACGATGTAGCCGTGCTCGTTGAGGCGCTCGTCGATCGCCCCGGTGACCAGGGTGATCGCGGGGTCGACGTCGGCCAGCGCCTCCTGGAGGTGGGCGATGCCCTCCGGCGCGCTCAGCAGGGTGACGGCCGTGATGTCGTCCGCGCCGCGCTCGATGAGGAACCTGATGGCGTCGGCCATCGACCCGCCCGTCGCGAGCATCGGGTCGAGCACGTACACCTGCCGGCCGGACAGGTCGTCGGGCAGCCGGTTCGCGTACGTGACCGCCTCGAGGGTCTCCTCGTCGCGCTGCATCCCGAGGAACCCGACCTCGGCGCTCGGCAGGAGGCGCACCATCCCCTCGAGCATGCCCAGGCCCGCGCGCAGGATCGGCACGACGAGGGGCTTGGGGTTGCTCAGCTTGATGCCGGTCGTCGGTCCCACGGGGGTCTCGATCTCGAACGGCTCGACGCGCACCTCGCGGGTGGCTTCGTAGGCGAGCAGCGTCATGAGCTCCTCGGCGAGCCGTCGGAAGGTCGGCGAGTCCGTGCGCTTGTCCCGGAGGTAGGTGAGCTTGTGGGCGATGAGCCGGTGGTCCGGGTTGATGACGCGCATGGGTGAAACTTAGCGTGTGAGCCTGCCGCCCGATCCGCGCTACGCGACGTGGATGCGCCGTGCGATCACCCTCGCCGAACGGGCCGCGGATGCCGGTGACGTCCCGGTCGGCGCCCTCGTCGTCTCCTCCTCGGGGGAGGTGCTCGGCGAGGGGTGGAACCGGCGCGAGGTCGACGGCGACCCCACGGCGCACGCCGAGGTGGTCGCCATCCACGAGGCCGCCGAGCGCCTCGGCTCGTGGCGGCTCGAGGGGTGCACCCTCGTCGTGACGATGGAGCCCTGCCCGATGTGCGCCGGTGCCGCGATGCTGGCCCGCGTCGAGCGCGTCGTCCTCGGCGCCTGGGACCCCAAGCTCGGCGCCTGCGGCTCGGTCTGGGAGGTGCTGCGCGACCGACGGGCGACGCACCGCGCGGAGGTGGTCGGCGGGGTACTGGAGGAGGAGTGCGGCGACGTCGTGCGCCGCTTCTTCGGGCCGCACCGGGGCTGAGCGGCTCAGTGCCGGAAACTGCCCTGTCGCTGTGACCGATTCCGGTCCGGTCGACGGGTAGCGTCCTCCGTCGGCGGTCGCCCGGAACCGGGGCCGCGTCACACAACTGAAAGGCAACAACCCTCATGGGCATCATCGGCTGGATCATCATCGGCGGGCTCGCCGGCTGGGTCGCGAGCAAGATCATGAACACCGACGCACAGCAGGGCATCATCCTGAACATCGTCGTCGGCATCGTCGGCGGTCTGCTCGGCGGCTGGATCCTCAGCCTGCTGGGCATGGACATGGCCGGCGCTGGGCTCATCGCGAGCTTCCTCACGGCGCTGCTCGGCGCCGTCCTCCTGCTGTTCGTCGTCAAGGCTGTCACGCAGCGCGCCTGACGACGGCCGGGCCCTGCGCGGCCCCGCCGACGACACCACGCCGTCCCCACCTCGGGGGCGGCGTGCTGTCGTCCCGGCCGATTTCGGGGCGGCCGTCGGCTCGGGTAGCCTCTCCGGCGGTGGCGTGTCCGAGCGGCCTAAGGAGCACGCCTCGAAAGCGTGTGAGGGTGCAAGCCCTCCGTGGGTTCAAATCCCACCGCCACCGCCATCGACCTCGCCCCGAGAGCTCTTCTCGGGGCGTCGTCGTTGCGGCGGCTCCCCACCCAGGAGCGTCGCCCACCTCGGTGAGTCCACCGACAGGCAGTACCCCTCGCGCGGCGGGCTCGCCGCGCTCAGGGCTCGCCCGTCGCCCGGCTACTGCCTGTCGGTGGACACGCTCTCGCGGCCGCGGCCCACTGGGGGAGCGTCGCTCACCTCGGTGCGTTGTCGTTGCCGCGGCCCCCACCCGGGAGCGTCGCCCACCTCGGTGCGTTGTCGTTGCCGCGGCCCCCACCCGGGAGCGTCGCTCACCTCGGTGGACACGCCCTCGCGGCCCCGGCAGTCGGCGCTCGGGGGCGGTTGGATGCCGTGCGGCCGGAGGGCGCTCAGCGCCAGAAGGGCTCGATCGCGGCGAGTCGCTCGCACGCCCGGATGCCGGCGTCGACGAGAGCCGCCTCGTCGACCTCCGGCGCCGCGGCACCGACCGTGCGCAGCAGCGAGTCGGCGGTGTGGTGGTCGTTGACCGCACCGAGGGCGGTCTGCACCTCCTCGACGTGCCACGCGTAGGCGAGCGGCCCGGTGAGCTCCTCCCCGGACGGCGTGACGACGGGCGGGATGCCGGGAGCCTCGGCCGGGTACAGGGAGGCGAAGAACTCGCACCCGTATCGGAACTTCTTGGCCTCGATGCGCACGCGGTGCCGCTGCGCGGGGGTCATCGCGGCGATGTGGTCGTGCACCCCCGCGACCCGGCGCCAGCGCTTCTCGAGGGCCCGGGCTGCGAGCTCGGGGACCGGCGGGCCGCCGTCGAGGTGCCCTGACAACCCGACGAGCGAGCGGTCCAGGCCCCGCGCGGTCCTGGCCCACCTCTTCGACCGGAGGATGTGGACGACCTCGTCGTAGGCCGCCTCCCGCGCCGTCCACAGGCCGGTGACCTCACGTTCGTGCCGCCCTTCGAGGATGTCACCCGCGAGGATGACGTCGAGGTCGCGGGCCGGGCCGAACGGCAGGGCGAGTTCGCGGATGCGGTGGGCGGCGTCGACGACGGGTGAGCGCCGTCCGAGGACCGGGGCGAAGAGCGAGACCGCCGAGCGCAGCCGCCGGATGCCGACGCGCGTCTGGTGCAGGTGCGGCATGGCCCGCGAGTGGACGAGCAGCGCCTGATTGGTGCGCCAGTGCTCGGTGCACTCGATGGCGACGACGAGGAACGCGTGCCTCGCCGAGGTCTCGGGGTCGAGGACGACGGCGCGCGCCTTGCGGGGGAGGGCGCCGGCTCCGAGGTCGACGGCCGCGCTCACCGGGTCACCGTGGGCGTCCGGTCACGAGCCCGACGGTGCCGGGCAGGTCGGCAGGGCCGGGCTCGGGGGCACGGGGGCGAGGGTGGTGAACTTCGCCCCGAGGGCGACGTCGACCGTCGCACTCTTGCGCTTGTCGGCGACGACCTTCGCCCCTTCGGGGAGTGCGGAGCGCACCAGCGCCGCCTGCGCTTCGCCCTTGGGCCCGTGCCGCACCTCGGCGACGGCTGGCGCCTTGCGCTTCGAGGGGTCGTTGGCGACCTTGCCGATGACGAAGCCGCGCTCCTGGAGGCTCTTCGACACCGACGCGGCGAGGCCGCTGCGGTCGGAGGAGTTGTAGACGTTGACCGTGGTCTCCTCGGGCGTGACGGCGTTCGGGTCGAACGGTGCGCAGGTGGGGGCCGGGGGGCGTGCGGCGATGGCGGCGTTCTCGGCCTGGTAGTACGACCATGCGTACCAGAACGCGAAGAACAGGCCGAGGAGGACCGCCCCGATGGTGAGGAGCGAGCGACGACGGCGCCGGGCGCGCACCGACGCGTCGGCCTCGGTCGTGTAGTCGCTCACCCCGTCCCCCTCAGAGCGAGAGCACCCGCGCGTGGAGGGTGGGCCGCTGCTGCAGTGCGGCCCGCAGGGCGCGGTGCAGCCCGTCCTCGAGGTAGAGGGTGCCCTCCCACTCCACGACGTGAGCGAACAGGTCGCCGTAGAAGGTGGAGTCCTCGGAGAGCAGCATCTGCAGGTCGAGCTCGCGCTTGGTCGTGACGAGATCGTCGAGTCGCACGAGGCGCGGGGGCACGTTCGACCACTGCCGCGTCGTGTACCCGTGGTCGGGGTAGGGGCGGGTGTCGCCGACTGCCTTGAAGATCACGGAGTTCACTGTATGCCGCGCCGTCCCGGCCCGCCGGACCGACGCCCGCGAGCGGGCTAGATTGGCGCGGTGACCGAGAACACGAGCACCTCGCACGTCGACGAGATCCGCGCCGGGTACGCCTTCGAGGGGCCCGCGCTCGAGTTCGGGGCGGCCGTTGTCGACGGCACCGCGCACCCAGACGCGCGCGTGCGCATCCCCCTGTCCGCCCTCAACCGCCACGGTCTGGTCGCCGGCGCGACGGGCACGGGCAAGACCAAGACCCTCCAGCTCATGGCCGAGCAGCTCGTCGAGCAGGGGGTCCCGGTCTTCCTTGCCGACATCAAGGGCGACCTGTCGGGCATGGCGAGCCCCGGCGAGCCGAACGACAAGATCGCCGCGCGCTCGGCCGACGTCGGCATGGACTGGCAGGCGACGGCCTACCCCGTCGAGTTCTTCGCGCTCGGCGGGCAGGGCACCGGCATCCCGGTGCGTGCGACCGTGTCGACGTTCGGCCCGACGCTGCTGTCCAAGGTCCTCGGCCTCAACGCGACCCAGGAGTCCAGCCTGGGCCTCGTCTTCCACTACGCCGACACCAAGGGCCTGTGGCTCGACACCATCTCCGACCTGCGCGCCGTCGTCCAGTTCCTCACGGGCGACGAGGGCAAGGCCGACCTCAAGGACCTCGGGGGCCTGTCGTCGGCGACGGCCGGCGTCATCCTGCGCGAGCTCGTCAACTTCTCCGCGCAGGGTGCGGACGTCTTCTTCGGGCTGCCGGAGTTCGACACGGCCGACCTGCTCCGCACCGCCCCCGACGGCGGCGGCCTCGTGTCGATGCTCGAGCTGCCGCGGGTCCAGGACCGCCCGGCCCTGTTCTCGACGTTCCTCATGTGGCTGCTCGCCGACCTGTTCCACGACCTGCCCGAGGTCGGCGACCTCGACAAGCCGAAGCTCGTCTTCTTCTTCGACGAGGCCCACCTGCTCTTCAACGACGCGAGCAAGGACTTCGTCGACGCCATCCAGCAGACCGTGCGGCTCATCCGGTCCAAGGGGATCGGCGTGTTCTTCGTGACCCAGTCCCCCAAGGACGTCCCGGCCGACGTCCTGGCCCAGCTCGGCAACCGGGTCCAGCACGCGCTGCGGGCCTTCACCCCCGACGACGCCACGGCGCTCAAGGCGGCGGTGCGCACCTACCCGAACACGCCCTACGACCTCGAGGAGCTGCTCACCGCCCTCGGCACCGGAGAGGCCGTCGTCACCGTGCTCTCGGAGAAGGGCGCGCCGACGCCGGTGGCGTGGACCCGGATGCGGGCGCCCGAGTCACTCATGGCCCCCTCGCCCGAGGCGCTGCTGACGCAGGCCGTCGCGGCGTCGCCGATCGCCCCGAAGTACGCCACCGCCGTCGAGCGGGAGTCGGCGTCGGAGATGCTCGGCAAGGCCGAGCTGGCGCGCACCGAGGCCGAGCGGGCCGCGGCGATCGAGGCCGAGAACGCCAAGGTGCGGGCAGCGGCGGCAGCGGCCGCGGAAAAGGAACGCCTCGCGGCCGAGAAGCAGGCGGCCAAGGAGGCCACAGCGGCCGAGAAGCAGTCGGCCAAGGATGCCGCAGCCGCCCAGAAGCAGGCCGAGCGGGATGCCGCGGCTGCGGCGAGGGCCCGCGAGGCGGAGGAGCGCCGACGGGCCGCCGAGCCGGGGGTGGTCGAGTCCGTCGTGAAGTCGAGCGCGTTCAGGTCGATGCTCCGCTCGGCGGGCACGGTCATCGGCCGGGAGATCACCCGGTCGGTCTTCGGCACCTCGCGCCGCCGCTGACGTCTCCCTCCACGAGTACGGAAGTGGTCGCCCCGGCAACCGTTTCCGCACTCACGGCAGGGGAGACGGCGTCACTCACGGCGGGGAGAACGGCGCCGCTCACGGCGCGGAGTACGGCCGCACTCACCGCGGGGAGAACGGCGGCGCCGCTCAGGGGCGCACGTGGTCGAGGGTGAGCACGGCACGGGCGTACGCGCACTCGAGGTCGGGGTCGGTGACGGTGCGCACGTAGCCCGGCGCGACGGCATACGTCAGCTCCCAGCCCTGCTCGATGCGCCGCACGACCTCGAGCCGGTCGCCGAGCAGCCCGCGCAGCTGGTCCTCGCGCGGGAGCCAGATGGCCTGGTCGAGCGTCACGGAGTCCAGCGCCCACTCGGTGGTGCCGTTGAACCCGAGGAGGGACTGGTCGCGGTAGGTCTGCACCTCGACGGTGAGGTCGCTGATCCAGAAGACCTCGCCGGTGAGCAGCTCGGCGTCGATGACGAAGCGGTCGCCGGCGGCCGGCTCCCAGAGCACACCGGACCGGACGAGGGCCCGGGCGAGCTCGACCGTGATCATGGTGACATTCTCACCCAGGGTCGCCCGGCCCAATTGGCGCCGGTCCAAGGTATACCCTGCGGGGTATCACGAACTGGACGAACGAGGGAGATACCCATGAGTCACGAGAACGGTCACGGCCCCGCGGTCCTGGAGGGGCTGCGCACGCCGTCCAAGGCCCTGCGGTCCGCGATCCCGGACGTCTACGCGGGGTTCTCCTCCATGCACAGGGCGGCGCTCGAGCCGGGAACCGTCGACGCGAAGACCAAGGAGCTCATCGCCCTTGGCATCAGCGTCGCTCAGCAGTGCGACGGGTGCATCGCGTCCCACGCCCGAGGGGCCGCCATGAAGGGCGCCACCCCCGAGGAGGTCGCCGAGACCATCGGCGTCGCCATCCTCATGATCGGCGGCCCCGGCACCGTCTACGGGCCCCGGGCCTACGACGCCTTCCTCGAGTTCCACGAGAAGTACGCCGCCAAGGGCTGAGCCGGGGAGGCGCCCCGGCTCCCTCCAGCGTCCGAGGAGCATGACCTACGGCGTGGTCCTCGCTGCTCCAACAGCGACTACCACGCGGTAGCCCGCGCGGGACCGCCGACGGCGCGAGCCGCGCGCCCACTGCATGCGGACCGCCGCGGACGGCGCGAACCGCACCCCCGCGCCGGGCTGCCCAGCCCGAGGTGTCAGCCGAGCAGCCAGACGACGAGCGTGATGATCGGGACCGCGCCGATCGTCGTCACGAGGATGGTGTCGCGAGCCAGGGTCGTCGACCGGTCGTACCGTGTCGCGTGCACGAAGATGTTCTGTGCCGTGGGCAGGCTCGAGCACACGACGACGGCGAGCAGCGGGTGGCCGGTCAGGCCGAGCGCGTGGTGCGCCACGGCATACGCCACGAGCGGCTGCACGGCGAGCTTGAGGCTGCTCGTCAGGGCGAGCTCGGCGGCGGGCACGACGCCGCCGAACCCGGGCCCGAGCCGCAGCGCGATGCCGTAGGCCAGGAGCATGCCGGGCACTGCCATGGCGCCGATCAGCTCGACCGGGTCGGCGACGATGGGGGGCAGCTGCCAACCGGTCACCGACAGCAGCAGGCCGACGAGCGTGCCGATGGTCAGCGGGTTCGTGAACGGCCGCAGCAGGACGTCGCCGACGGACGGGCGGCGGCCCCGCACGTCGGCGTCGAGCACGGCGAGCGCCAGCGGCTGGAGGACGAGCAGCTGGAGCAGCAGGGTCGGGGCGACGAGGGCCGCGTCGCCGAGCACGTAGGCAGCGACGGGCAGGCCGAGGTTGCCGGCGTTGACGTACGAGCTCGCGAGGGCACCGATCACCTGCTCGCCGGAGGTCCGGCGCCACCGCCACCCCGCGAGCGCGGCGTAGCCGGCTGCCGGCACCGCCACCCCGGCGACCGTCGCGACGAGGCTTCGGGACAGCACGTCGCTGACATCGGCCTGAGCGACCGTCGTGACGAGCAGGGCCGGTGAGGCGACGAAGAACGCCACCCGGCTGAGCACCTGCTGCGCCCCGAGGTCGACGACTCCGAGGTGCGCGACGAGGGCGCCGACGCCGATGACCGCGACGATCGTCGCGAATCCCAGGATCACTCCCTCCACACCCGCCATGCTCGCGCGCGAGCGCCGGCGCCCACCCCGCCGTCCACCGGCTGGCGGGATGCCGACGTGCCCCGGCCCGGTGCCGGGCCGGTCTCCCTCGGCGAGCCGGCGTGCGGCGGTCAGCCCCAGTTCGCCGCGAGCGTCAGGCAGAACGGGTGCCCGCTCGGGTCGAGCAGAACTCGCCACGTCTCACCGGGCTGCTCCTCGGGGTACGTGGCACCCAGCTCGACGCACGCCGCGACCCCGGCGTCGAGGTCGTCGACCGCCAGATCGAGGTGGAACTGCTTGCTGCCGTGGGCGTTGGGCCACCCCGGTGACACGTGGTCGTCGAGTGTGCCGAATCCCAGGGCCATCCCGCCGGGGCCGCTGAGCATGGCGTAGCCGTCCTCCGCCGCGGCCACCTCCCAGCCGAGCACGGCCGACCAGAAGGCGGCGTCGCGGCGGGCGTCGGAGCTGTCGAGCGTGAGCATCTTCAGGCTGGCGAGTGTCATCGTGGTCCTCTGGTCGGTGGTCGGTGGTCGGTGGTCGGTTCGGCCCGGTTGGTGGTCGATGGTCGGTTCGGGCCGATGTCGTCCACCTTCCCTAGGCTGGGCGGGTGCCCGATAGGACAAAGGCGACACCACCGCCCACGGCCACCGTGGCCGGGGTGCTCCGGCCCGGCGAGCTGTCCCGCCACGTCGACCTCGCCCGCGACCCCGCAGGCCCGGTGGCCGGTCGTTGGGTCGAGAACCGCTGGTCGCTGCGGTGGCACCTGCCCCCCGGGCGCTGGTACGACAGCGAGATCCTGCCGCACCCGACGTGCTCCCTGACCGTCGAGCTCGGCAGCCACCCGCGGGCTGGGATTCCGGCCGGCGAGACGGTCGTGGTCACCGGCGTGTGCACCCGTCGGTTCGACGTCGAGGTTCGCGGCTGGGGGCGGGTGCTCGGTCTGCGCTTCCGCCCCGGTGGGCTTGCCGCACTCACCGGCCACCCGGCATCCGCCTGGACGAACCGGTCGGTCGCGGCGAGTGACGTGCTGCCCGCGCACCTCACCGAGGCGCTCTCCGACCCCGACCTCGTGGGGCTCGACGCCGCGGCCTGGGCCGACGTGGCGGAGGCCGGTCTGGCCGTGCTCGCCGACAACAGGCCGGACCCGCGCTACGACCTGCTCCTCGAGGTGGTCGCCGACATGCTCGCCGACCGAACCATGCTCACTGTGGCCGACGTCGCGGACCGCCACGCCGTGACGGTCCGTACCCTGCAGCGGCTCTTCACCCACTACGTCGGCGTGGGCCCGAAGTGGGTGCTCGGGCGCTACCGCATGCACGACGCGGTCAGCGACCTCGACGCCGGGTTCCACGGCACGCTCACCGACCTCGCCGTGCGCTACGGCTGGTACGACCAGGCCCACTTCACGCGCGACTTCACCGAGCTCATCGGCGTGACCCCGGGCCGGTACCGCGACCGGACGACGGCAGCGGATGCCGGGCGCGCGGCATCCGCTGCCGGCTGAGCGCGAGCGCCCGCCTCAGGCTCCCGGGCGGAGCACGGGACCGAGGGCGTCGAGCACCGAGACGTCCTCGATCGTGCCGGGCACGGTCGGGGTCTTGCCGTCGGCGAGCTCGCGCATCGTCTTGCGCAGGATCTTCCCCGAGCGCGTCTTCGGCAGCCCGGCGACGATGTCGACCTGCTTGAGGCTCGCCACCGCCCCGACCTCGTCACGGACCCGCTGGACGAGCTCGCGGCGGATGCGCTCGCCGTCCGCCCCCGCGGCGTCGATGCCGCCCTTGAGCACGACGAGGCCGCGCGGCACCTGGCCCTTGAAGTCGTCGGCGACGCCGATGACGGCGCACTCGGCGACCGCGGGGTGACCGGCGAGGGCGGCCTCGATCGACCCGGTCGACAGCCGGTGCCCGGCGACGTTGAGCACGTCGTCGGTGCGCCCCATGACGTAGAGGTAACCGTCCTCGTCGATCATCCCGCCGTCGCCGGTGAGGTAGTAGCCGTCGTAGACCGAGAGGTACCCGGCGATGTAGCGCTCGTCGTCCTGCCACAGCGTCGGCAGCGTGCCCGGCGGCAGGGGCAGGCGGATCGCGATGGCGCCCTCGTGCCCCGGGGGCATGGGCTGGCCGGCGTCGTCGAGCACCTGCACGTCGTAGCCCGGCACCCGAACCGACGGGGAGCCGGCCTTGATCGGCATCGGCTCGAGGCCGCGCAGGTTCGCGGCGATCGGCCAGCCCGTCTCGGTCTGCCACCAGTTGTCGACGACGGGGACGCCGAGCACGCTGCTCGCCCACTCGTAGGTGTCGGGGTCGAGGCGCTCCCCGGCGAGGAAGAGGGTCTGCAGCGACGACAGGTCGTGGCCGGCCATGAGCGAGCCGGTGGGGTCCTCGCGCTTGATGGCGCGGTAGGCCGTCGGGGCCGTGAACATCGCCTTGACGCCGTGGTCGCCGATGACCCGCCAGAACGCGCTCGCGTCGGGGGTGCCGACGGGCTTGCCCTCGTAGAGCACCGTCGTCGCCCCGGTGAGCAGGGGCGCGTAGACGATGTAGGAGTGCCCGACGACCCAGCCGACGTCGGATGCCGTGAACCACACGTCCCCCGGGCCGACGTCGTAGACGTTCTCCATCGACCAGCGCAGCGCGACGGCGTGACCGCCGTTGTCGCGGACGATCCCCTTCGGGCGGCCCGTCGTGCCGGAGGTGTAGAGCACGTAGAGCGGGTCGGTCGCCTCGACCTCCACGCAGTCGGCCGGCTCGGCATCCGCGACGAGCTCGTGCCAGTCGAGCTCCTCCCAGTCGGTGTCCCGCTCGCCGACCGACGCCTCGGCCTGCTCGCGCTGGAGGACGATGACCGACTCGGGCGTGTGGCTGCTGCGGTCGAGGGCGGCGTCGAGCATCGGCTTGTACTCGACGACGCGGCTCGGCTCGATGCCGCAGCTCGCGGCGACGATGACGGTGGGCTGGGCGTCCTCGATACGGGCGGCGAGCTCGGCCGGGGCGAACCCGCCGAAGACCACCGAGTGGATCGCCCCGAGCCGGGCGCACGCGAGCATCGCCACGACGGCCTCGGGCACCATCGGCATGTAGATGACGACGCGGTCGCCCTTGTCCACCCCCAGCGAGGCCAGCGCACCGGCGAACGTGGCCACCCGCTCGAGCAGCTCGGCGTACGTGAACGTCTCGACGACCCCGGTGACCGGGCTGTCGTAGATGAGCGCGGCCTGGTCACCGCGGCCGTCGCGCACGTGCCGGTCGAGCGCGTTGAAGCAGGTGTTGAGCGTGCCGCCGCGGAACCAGCGGTAGAACGGGGGGTTCGTGTCGTCGAGCACCGTCGTGGGCTCGGTGATCCACTCGACGGCCTTGGCGGCCTGCCCCCAGAACGTCGTCGAGTCGGTGATCGACTGCTCGTATGCCGCTGCGTAGGCGCCGGTGCTCATGGCACCTCATCGTGGCGAGGCGCGGGCCCCTTCGCCAGCCGTCCGGCGCGAACCGTCCGTGGACGGGCGGTCTGCCGCGCCGAGCGGGCAGGGGTGCCCGGTTCCGAGGATGCCGTCGCGGGCACCTCGGTCCCCGCGGCGGGGACCCGGATGAGGAGGCTGAGGATCACCCCGAGAACGGCGATGACGAAGGGGTACACGCCGACCGCGACCCGGAAGGCGGCGCCGGGGTCGGGCCCCGGGTCATTGCCCGAGTAGTAGCCGAACAGCAGGCCCAGCGACCCCAGCCCGATGCCGGCCGTCGCACCGGTGAGCCGGCTGAAGAACCCGAACGCCGACAGGAACAGTCCTTCGCGGTGCTGCCCGTGGCGGCGGATGTCGTCGTCGACCACCCGGGCCTGGATGAGGTCGTTGGTCGCCAGCAGGCCCGACCAGCCCAGGGCCACGACCCCCAGTCCGGCGATCGCCGAGGCCAAGGAGGTGGCGAGGTAGAACGGCACGAACCCACCGGCGAGGAAGACGAAGGCCAGCCGCCACGCGAACGGCGCCCCCCGCCGGCGCACGAGCCCGGTCCAGACGGGCAGGGCGACGGCGGCGATCGCGATCGAGGACCCGATGAGCCACAGCGAGTTCGCGACCGGTAGGCCGAGGGAGTACTTCACGTACAGCTGGACCCCGGCCAGGACGAACGCGAGGGGGACGAGGTAGCAGGCGGTGGCGAGGCCCACGAGCCAGAAGTGGGGGTTGCGCAGGATGACCCGGGCGCCGGTGAGGAACCCGTCGTGGCCCTCGGCGACGCGGGCCGGGTCCTCGCGGACGTTCAGGGCCATGAACAGCAGGGCCGCGAGTGCGAGGCCCGCGTACAGGAGGGCGGTCGTCCGGAAGCCGGACGGCGAGTCCTCCGCGCCGAACACGCTCGTCGTCAGGGCCGGTGTGGCGGCCAGCGCGATCGCGAACCCGATGAGCTGGAACGCCTGGCGCAGGGAGTTGGCCCCGGCACGGCGGTGCTCGTCACGGAAGAGCTCGGGCAGCAGGGCGTTGTAGTTCGCCGCGTACATCGAGTCGGCGGCCTCGCAGAGGATCGCGAAGAAGGCGAACCAGGCGACGAGCGCCACCCCGTCGAGGGTGCTCGGCGCCCAGAAGAAGCCCACGAGACCGGCGGTGAGGAGCACCGCCCCCACGACGAGCCACGGACGTCGCCGCCCCCACCGGGTGCGCGTGCGGTCGGACAGGTGACCGAGCACCGGGTTGTCGACGGCATCCAGCACGGCGTACACCGCCATGACCGTGCCGTAGGCGCGCACGTCGAGCCCGAGGATGTCCACGTAGAACAGCAACGTGGAGACCCGGATGGTGTTGATGGGAATGGCCAGGCCGAACATCCCGATGGAGTAGCGCCAGGTGGGCATCGACCCCGTCGCCCGCCCGCCACCGCGCCTCACGCCCACACGCTAGAGCAGCCGGCCCACGAGCACGGGTCAATGCGAAGACCCCCGGTCGCCGACTCCCGGGGGTCTTCGCGGTGGCGGAGGATGGGGGATTTGAACCCCCGAGGGTTTTATCCCAACACGATTTCCAATCGTGCGCACTAGGCCACTATGCGAATCCTCCGCGGGCGAGGCTACTAGAGGGAGGGGGTCGGCCCGAAATCGCCGTCAGGCCCTCGCGCGCAGCGCCACGCCGTCGGTCAGGCGCCCCGGCCCGGGACGGGTGGCGGGCCGATGACGAGCAGTGCCGCGGTCGTCAGGCCGACGGCCACCGCCGCGACGAGCACCGCAGCGGCCGGGCGGGCCAGGCCGGTGGCGACGGCCCGCTCGGCGACGGTGGCCGGCTCGTCGCCGCCCACGCCCAGCCGCCACCGGGTCGGCGCGAGCCCCAGCCGCTCGACGCGACGCTCGGCCCACAGGGTCGCGTACGGCGGCACGCCGGCCGCGGCCACGAGCACGGCATCCCGCAGCCGCCACCGCTGGTCCACCCACAGCACGAGCGTCACGAGCACGAACGCGAGGAAGACGATCCCGTGCGCCAGGCCGAAGACGCGCACGCCGAGCTCGGTCGTGCGCGTCACGTACTTCAGCGCCATGCCGACGAGCAGGAGGGTCCACGTCACGACCTCGGCGCGGGCGAGCCAGGTGAACAGGGCGCGGGGGGTCATGGTGTCCTTCGGGTCGGTGTCGGGGGGCGGCCATTGTCGCCGACCGGGCTGGGGACGGGGGTCCGGGGCGGATTTCCGGGATGCCGTTCGCGCGCCTAGGATCGTCACCGGCACCCCGCGTGGTGGTACCCCGCTGAACTCCCCCAGGGCAGGAATGCAGCAAGGGCAGGTGGGCTCTTCCAGGTACGCGGGGTGTCCTCGTCTGCCGGCGGGGTGTCCTCGTTTCCCGCGAGCGCGCCCTCACGCCGCGCCGGGGGGCCGGGACTCTCCCGGGGCGCACGTCGGGTGGCCGACGCGGTAGCCCACCCCCGGCACGGGGTCGCCGAGCCGGGGTCCGCCGGCGGCGAGGATCTTCGAACGCATTCGGCTCATGTGGACGTCGAGCACGTGCTCGTGGCTCTGGCGGCCGCCCCACACCGTGTCGAGCAGCTCGTGCCGGGAGACCACCCGGCGCTGGTTGGACACCAGCATCGCCGCGAGGTCGAACTCGTGCCTGGTCAGCGCCACGACCTGGCCCCGGACCGTCGCCGTGCGCAGCTGGGGGTCGATGCGCAGGCAGCCGAAGTCGACGACGCGCTCACCCGACCCGCGGCCCCGGGCCAGGAGCGCGAGCATCCGAGCGCGGAGCACCTGGGGCGAACCCGGGAGGTGGACGTAGTCGTCGCACCCTTCGGCCAGTGCCATGACCTCGTCGACCTCCCGAGGGCTGGCCGTCACGAGGGCGAGCGGCGCCGACGAGGCGACCCGCAGGGCCCGGCAGGTGCGGTGGGCCGGCTCGAGGTCATCGTCCGCGGTCACGACGATCATCGACAGCGACTGGAGCAGCTCGTCGGTCAGGGCCTCACCAACGTCGGGGGTAGAGGTGCGGACGACGTGCGCGTGGTCTTCCAGGGCCGCGACGACGGTGTCGGCCAACTCCGAAGAGTGAGCCTCGGCCACGAGGAGTACCACCATCGCTGCACCTCACGAGGGGTCCGCTCGCCGCTTCTTGACGATGGGGTTACCACTTCTTTACTCCATCTTTACCCTTCTTCGCCACCACTCGGAAGAGGTCCGATCAACACCTCGCGTGATGCCAGCCACACCCATGGCTCGGCCGGCCATGTGTGCTCGGTGTGGCGGATCCGGTGATCAGCGAGAAACCGTGACCGGCTCCTCCGCTGAAGGGTCGCAGACCCCGCCGCACCCGCTGGAACCGCAGCCGCATCCGGCACCGGCCGTGACGGCATCCGCCGCGGTGTCCTCGACCGCCCCACCGCCCGAGCCGCATGCGCCGCCGCAGCACCCGCCACCGCAGCCACCACCCGCGGCGACCGGCTCGGGCTCGGTGCCCTGCAGGTCCCACACCTGGCGGATCGCGCCGAGTAGCACGTCGACCGGCTGGGCGCCCGTGACGCCGTACTTCTGGTCGAGCACGAACGTCGGCACGGACGTGATGCCGATCTGGTTCGCGAGCGCGAGGTCGGTGCGCACGTCGATGCCGTGGTCGTCGCCGGCGAGGAGGGCGCGGACGGCATCCTCCGCGAGGCCGCCCTCGACGCCGAGGCGCACGAGGGTGTCGTGGTCGCCGATGGCCTCGCCCTCGGAGTACCAGCCGCGCATGACCCGCTCGGTCACGGTTTCCTCGCGGCCATGCTCGCGGGCGAGGTGGATGAGCCGGTGGGCGTCGTAGGAGTTGCCGCCGCGCAGGCGCTCCCACTGGAAGTCGAGCCCGACGGATGCCGCGTCGCTCGCCATCCGCTCGTGCTGGGCGACCATCTGCTCGCGGGTGGCGCCGTACTTCTCGGCGACGCGGTCGAGCGGAGGGGTGTCGTCGACGGCAGGGGCGGTGCGGTCGAGCTGGAAGCTGTGCCAGACGACCCCCACCTCGTCGCGGTGCTCGAACTGCTCGAGGGCGAGCTCGAGGTGCCGCCGGCCGAGGTGGCAGAACGGGCAGAGGATGTCGGACCAGACGTCGATGCGCACGAGTCGAGGGTATGTCGCGGACCCTCCCACGACCGAACCGCGTGCAGCTCGCAGGGTGCGTCCGCCGCCGAGTCCACAGCCGGGACCACGGCCTTCGGGATGTCCGGCATCGCGGCTAGGGTTCGACAGGTGAGCACCGCGCTGTACCGCCGCTACCGCCCCGAGACGTTCGGCGACGTCATCGGGCAGGAGCACGTGACCGAGCCGCTCATGCAGGCGCTGCGCACCGGCCGGGTCAACCACGCCTACCTGTTCAGCGGCCCGCGCGGCTGCGGCAAGACGACGAGCGCCCGGATCCTCGCGCGCTGCCTCAACTGCGACGCCGGCCCGACGCCCGACCCGTGCGGCACCTGCGACTCGTGCGTGGCCCTGGCGCGCGGCGGGTCCGGCACGGTCGACGTCATCGAGATCGACGCGGCCAGCCACGGCGGCGTCGACGATGCCCGTGACCTGCGCGAACGCGCCTCCTACGGCCCCGCCCAGAGCCGCTACAAGATCTACATCATCGACGAGGCCCACATGGTCACGACGCAGGGCTTCAACGCCCTGCTCAAGATCGTCGAGGAGCCGCCCGAGCACGTGAAGTTCGTCTTCGCGACGACCGAGCCCGAGAAGGTCATCGGCACGATCCGTTCGCGCACCCACCACTACCCGTTCCGCCTCGTCCCCCCGGCCCGGCTCCAGGCCTACATGGAGGAGCTGTGCGTCAAGGAGGGGGTGTCGGTGGCGCCCGGCGTGCTCTCGTTCGTCGTGCGCGCCGGTGGGGGGTCGGTGCGTGACTCGCTCTCGGTGCTCGACCAGCTCATCGCCGGCTCGGGCCCCGAAGGGCTGACCTACGAGTCGGCGGCCTCCCTCCTGGGCTTCACCGACGGTGAGCTGCTCGACGGGGCGATCGACGCGTTCGCGGCCGGTGACGCCGCGGCCGTCTTCCGCACCATCGACAAGGTCGTCGAGACGGGGCTCGACCCGCGCCGCTTCGTCGAGGACGTCCTCGAGCGGCTGCGCGACCTCATCATCGTCGCGGCGGTCGCCGACGGCGCCGGGCAGGTGCTGCGGCACGTGCCCGAGGACCAGCTCGAGCGGATGCGCCGGCAGTCGGCGGCGTTCGGGGCGGGGGCGCTGTCGCGAGCGGCCGACGTCGTCAACGCGGGGCTCACCGAGATGACCGGCGCCACCGCGCCGCGGCTGCAGCTCGAGCTCATCGCCGCGCGGATCCTGCTGCCCGGTGCGGCGGGGGAGGCGGGGTATGCCGCGCGCCTCGACCGCCTCGAGCGTCGCCTCGACGTGGGGGGTGTGCCGACGGGGGCCGTGCCGTATGCCGGGTCCGCGCCCCCGGCTGCCCCCGCACCCGCCGCTGTCCCGTCGTCGGCCCCGGCCCAGCCCCAGCCGTCGGGGGTGGGATCGCAGGTGCACGGTTCCGAGAGCGGTGTCACCTCGACCCCGGAGGCGCCGGCGGCGGTCGACCCGCAGGTGCGCGGTGCCGCGAGCGGTGTCACCTCGACCCCGGAGGCCCCGGCGGCGGTCGACCCGCAGGTGCGCGGTGCTGCGAGCGGTGTCACCGCGACCCCGCCGGGCCCGTCGACCGCGCAGATGCCGGCAACCTCACCGGGGCAGTCGACCCGGGTGGAGCCGTCGACCGAGCAGGGGCCGGCGGTCCAGCCCAAGGGGCCCGGCGGCCTCGACACCGATGCCATCCGGCGCTCCTGGCCCGACGTCCTCGAGTGGCTGAGCCGCCACAAGCGCGTCACGTGGACCTTCGTCTCGCAGAACGCCCAGGTCGCCGACTACGACGGCCAGCGGGTGCTCCTCGGCATCTCCACCGTCGGGCTCGCCGAGACGTTCCGCCGCGGCGCGCACGCCGACTACGTCCGGCAGGCCCTCATCGATGTCCTCGGGGTCGACGCCCGCGTCGAGGGAGTCGCATCGGATGCCGTGCCGTCACCGGCCGCTTCTCCCGCGGCGGCCGCGCCCACCGCGCCCGTTGCACCGCCCACCGTTGGTGAGTCGCCCCCCGCGCCGGCCTCGCCCCGGGCACCGGCATCGCCCCCCGTCGGCGCGTCTCGCGCCGCGCCCGACCGCGACGAGGCTCGGTCGACGCCCGAAGCCCGCCCCACAGCATCCGCGGATCGTCCCGGCGAAGGCCCAGGAACGGTCGCGGGCCGCGGGCCGATCGACCCCGTCGCCGGCCCCGGGACGACGGCCGGAACCCCGGCCGCCGCCCCACCCGCACCCGACGCCGCGGCCACCCCACCCGCCCCCGGTGCGCCGGCGAGCGCTGGCGCGCCGGCCGAGCCCACGGCATCCCGGCCCCCCGAACCGGCCAGCTGGTCCGATGCCCCGCGGCCGCCAGGCAGCGCCCCGTCGTGGGCGAGCCCGCTCGAACGGGCGAGGGCCACCGTGGCCGAGGAGGCGGGGGCCACCCCCGCGGAGCGCGTCGTCGACGACACGGCGATCAGCGACGACGACGAGTCCATCGACGACCTCACCGACGTCGGACTGCCGGTCGTCGAGCGGATCCTCGGCGGCACGGTGATCTCCGAGGATCCGCGATGAGCGCCGCGTCCTACCGGCTGAGCCACGGCGTCGTCGCGCCCCTGTCCAAGCTCCTGTGGCGACCGACGATCACCGGCACCGAGAACGTCCCGCTCACCGGTGGCGTCCTCCTCGCGAGCAACCACCTGTCCTTCATCGACTCGTTCGCGATCCCCATCGCGGCCCCGCGGCCGGTCAGCTTCCTCGCGAAGTCCGACTACTTCACCGGCACCGGCATCAGCGGGGCGATCCGCCGCGGCTTCTTCGAGGGCTCGAACGCCATCCCCGTCGACCGCCACTCCTCGCGCGCGGCCCAGGAGTCGCTCGACGCCGCCCTGCTCGTGCTCCGCGAGGGCGGCGCGTTCGGCATCTACCCCGAGGGCACCCGCTCGCGCGACGGCCGCCTCTACCGGGGTCGTACCGGCGTCGCCTGGCTCGCGCTCACGGCGGGGGTGCCCGTCGTGCCGGTCGGCCTCGTCGGCACCGACCGGGTCCAGCCGATCGGGGCGCGGTTCCCGCGGTTCGCCCGGATCCGGGTGGCGTTCGGGCGCCCGGTCCGTCCCGCGGCGTATGCCGGGATGCCGTCCGGCAAGGCGCGCCGCCTCCTCACCGACGAGGTCATGGACGCCATCGCCGCGCTGTCCGGCCAGGAGCGCGCCGACACCTACAACGAGCTGCCCCCGGAGTCGACCGGCGCCGCGGTCGGCATCTGACCCCACCCCGACCCCACCCCAGGGCCGACCCGGCCCGACACGACGAAGGAGAACCGATGGCCAGCACCCAGACCTTCAAGGCGACAGGCCTCACCTGCGGCCACTGCGCGCACGCGGTGGGCGAGGAGCTCAAGGCGCTCGGCGGCGTCGACGAGGTCGAGGTCGAGGTGGTGAGCGGTGGCGAGTCCACCGTCACCGTCACCGGCGGGCGAGAGCTGACGTCGGACGAGGTCACCGCCGCTCTCGCCGAGGCCGGCGACTACGTGCTCGTCGATTCCTGAGTCACGCCGACCAGCCCGGGCGCGCGGGCAGGGGACAGCGTCGCCTCGAGGTCGTAGGCTCACGGTGTGTACGAAGGCGCGGTCCAGGACCTCATCGACGAGCTCGGCAGGCTGCCGGGCATCGGCCCCAAGAGCGCGCAGCGCATCGCGTTCCACGTCCTGCAGTCCGACCCCGCCGACGTCGAGCGCCTCGCCCACGCGCTCACCGAGGTCAAGGCCCGGGTCCGCTTCTGCGAGGTGTGCTTCAACGTCGCCGAGGCCGAGCGGTGCCGCGTCTGCCTCGACCCGCGGCGTGACGTCCACGCCATCTGCGTCGTCGAGGAGCCCAAGGACGTCGTCGCCATCGAGCGCACGCGCGAGTTCCGCGGGCGCTACCACGTGCTCGGCGGGGCCATCAGCCCCATCGACGGCATCGGCCCCGACGACCTTCGCGTTCGCGAGCTGCTGACCCGGCTCGCCGACGGCACCGTCACCGAGGTCATCATCGCGACCGACCCGAACCTCGAGGGCGAGGCGACCGCGAGCTACCTGTCGCGACTGCTCAAGGACGTCGGGCTGCGGGTCACCCGGCTGGCCTCGGGGCTGCCCGTCGGGGGCGACCTCGAGTACGCCGACGAGGTCACCCTGGGTCGAGCGTTCGAGGGACGGAGGCTCATCGATGTCTGACGACTGGAGCGTCATCGCGCAGGAGTCCGCGGCCGACGCGCGGATGTACCTGCTCACCGTGCGCGAGATCGCGGCCGGCGAGGCCCCCGACGCCACCCTCCCGATGGCGCTGCTCGCGCTCTCCCAGGTGCTCGTCATGGGCGCGCGCCTCGGCGCCGTCGAGGACGTCGTCCCGGTCGAGCGGTTCGAGCCCGACGTCGGCCCGGACGCCGAGCTCGACCCCCTGCGCGAGAGCCTCGCCAACGTCTTCGAGGGCCTCGACGAGTACGCCGACGTCGCCGACCCGGTGCTCGACCCCGAGCCCACCGTCGGCTTCCTCAGCAACGACCTCGTCGACATCGCGTCGGCCCTCAGCCACGGGCTGAGCCACTTCGACTCCGGTCGGCAGGTCGAGGCGCTGTGGTGGTGGCAGTTCAGCTACCTCTCGCACTGGGGTGAGCGGGCGGCCGCGGCGCTGCGCGTCGTCCAGGCGCTCCTCGCGCACGTGCGGCTCGACGCCGACCCGGATGCCGTGTCCGAGGCGGAGTTCGACGCGCTCCACCCCTGAGCGGAGGGTCTCCTGCCCGGTGCCTCGGGGAGTCGACCCGCAGGTGCACGTCTTCGCGAGCCGTAGCACCTCGACCCCGCGGAGGCTTCTTGCACATCACCCACCCGAACCCGGGCCGGGACGCCCCGACCGCGTGGGTGATGTGCAAGAAGTGCGGTCAGCCGGGGGAGGGGAGGTCGCCCGAGTCGACGGCGGCTCGCAGCTCGTCGGTCGCGTCCCAGTCGTTGGCGTGCATGGCCGCGACGACCCGCCCCTCACGCAGCCAGAACGCCCGGAAGACCCGATCGCCCAGCGAGCCGTGCACGACGACCTCGTCGTCCGCACCGGCGTGGCCGACGTACTCCATGCCGAGGTCGTACTGGTCGGTGAAGAAGTACGGCATCGCGTCGTAGGACTGCTCCCCACCGACGAGGTTGTGCGCCGCCACCTTCGCCTGGTTGATCGCGGTGTCCCAGTGCTCGACGCGGATCCGACGCCCTAGCACGGGATGCGCGTGGTTGGCGATGTCGCCCACGGCGAGCACCGACGCGACGCTCGTGCCCCGCTGCGCGTCGACGGTGCGCAGCGCGGCATCCACGAGCACGCCGTCGTCGACGGCGAGCCCGCCCGACCGGGCGAGCTCGACGCGGGGGGCCACACCGACCCCGGCCACGACGAGGTCGGCCTCCGCGAGGTCCTGCGCCGACACCGAGGCCCCGAGCCGCAGGTCGACGCCGTGCTCGCGGTGCAGGTCGGCGAACACCTGCGCGACCGTGGGCCCGAGGACCCGCAGCAGCGGCAGCTCGGCCGTCTCGAAGACGGTGACCGGGCAGCCCGCCTCCCGAGCGGCGGCGGCGACCTCGAGCCCGATCCAGCCCGCCCCGACGACGGCGACGCGACCTCCGGACCCGAAGGCCTCCTTGAGCCGGTCACTGTCCTCGATCGTGCGCAGGTACGCCGTGGGCACCCCGCTCTCCTCGGCGACGGCCAGGCGCCGCGGCTCCGCGCCGGTCGCGAGCAGCAGTGCGTCGTAGCGCACGTCGCCGCCGGTCGTCGTGACGACGTGGGCGTCGGTGTCCAGGGCCGTCGCCTCGACCCCGAGCCGCAGCTCGACGTCGTGCTCGGCGTACCAGGCCTGCGGGTGGACGAAGGCGTCGTCGAGCGGGTCGTTGCCGAGCAGGTAGCCCTTGGACAGCGGTGGCCGCTCGTACGGCGGGTGCGGCTCGGCGCCGAGGAGCACGACCGGCCCCTCGTACCCCCGCTCGCGCAGCTCGGTCGCGGCGGTGCCGCCGGCCAGCCCGGCTCCGACGATGACGATCGACATGGGACCTCCTCGGGTGGGTGCCCGCGACGTTACGCCCGAGCAGCCCCCGACCGGCCCCGAAGACCCGCGCAGAGTCCGGACCTCGTGCGACTTCCGCGCGGTTCCTCGGCGAAGGGGGCGTGCAATCCGCACCCAAGTCGCACGACGTCGCAGGTGGGAGGTGGGATGCCGGGGGGCCGGCATCCGGGCGGCAGGTCCGGTCCGTGGACGGCCGGTTAGAGTGGCCCGAGCCACCGACCACTGGCCATCGACCCATCGTCACGGGAGCAGCGCGTGCCCATCGTCGTCCAGAAGTACGGCGGATCGTCCCTGGCCGACGCCGAGAGCATCAAGCGGGTCGCCCGGCGCATCGCGGACACGAAGAAGACCGGGAACGACGTCGTCGTCGCCGTCTCGGCGATGGGCGACACGACCGACGAGCTGCTCGACCTGGCCCAGGAGGTCAGCCCGGTCCCGCCGCCGCGCGAGCTCGACATGCTCATGACCGCCGGGGAGCGCATCTCGATGGCGCTCGTCGCGATGGCGATCTCCGACCTCGGCTACAGCGCCCGCTCCTTCACCGGCAGCCAGGCCGGCGTCATCACCGACGGCGTGCACGGCAAGGCCAAGATCATCGACGTCACCCCGGGACGGATCACCGAGGCCCTCGGCAAGGGGCACATCGTCATCGTCGCCGGGTTCCAGGGCGTCAGCCAGGGCACCAAGGAGATCACCACCCTCGGCCGCGGGGGCACCGACACCACCGCCGTCGCCCTCGCCGCGGCCCTGCGCGCCGACGTGTGCGAGATCTACACCGACGTCGACGGCGTCTTCACCGCCGACCCGCGCATCGTCCCGAGCGCCCGCAAGATCGAGCGCATCACGAACGAGGAGATGCTCGAGCTCGCGGCCTCCGGGTCCAAGGTGCTGCACCTGCGCAGCGTCGAGTACGCCCGGCGCTTCGACATCCCCATCCACGTGCGGTCGTCGTTCTCGCAGAAGACGGGCACGATCGTCACGGACCAGCCAGGACCCGAAGGAGACGCCGTGGAAGCACCGATCATCGCCGGAGTCGCCCACGACCGCAGCGAGGCGAAGGTGACCGTCGTCGGGGTGCCGGACCGCACCGGGATGGCCGCCCAGATCTTCGAGGCGGTGACCCTGGCCCAGATCAACATCGACATGATCGTCCAGAACGTCTCGGCCACCGACACCGGGCTCACCGACATCTCGTTCACCCTGCCCAAGGCCGACGGCCCGGCCGCGGTGGAGTCGCTCCAGCGGATCCAGGACGAGGTCGGCTTCACCGCCATCCAGTACGACGACCAGATCGGCAAGCTCTCGCTCGTCGGGGCGGGCATGCGCTCCAACCCCGGCGTGTCCGCGACCTTCTTCAAGGCCCTCGCGAACGCCGGCGTCAACATCGAGATGATCTCCACCTCCGAGATCCGCATCTCCGTCATCACCCGCGACGACCTCCTCGACGACGCCGTGCGCGCCGTCCACACCGCGTTCGGGCTGGACTCCAGCGAGGGAGAGGCGGTCGTCTACGGGGGCACCGGCCGCTGACGTGGCACCCACAGCGAAGGGGAACCCGGGGGGCGGGCTGCCGACCCTCGCCGTCGTCGGCGTCACGGGCGCGGTCGGCAAGGTCGTGCTCGAGGTGCTCCCCGTGCGGCACTCGCACTGGGGCCAGGTGCGCCTCGCCGCCGGCGCCGAGGACGTCGGTGCGGTGCTCGACGTCGCGGGGCTCGACGTCGTCGTCGAGCCCCTGACGCCGGAGTTCTTCGACGGCATCGACGTCGCGATCTTCGACATCCCACCGTCGATCGCCCGCGAGTGGGTCGAGCTCGCGGCCTCCCGGGGGGTCGTCGCCATCGACAACAGCACGGTGTTCCGCACCGCGCCCGACGTGCCGCTCGTCGTCCCCGAGGTCAACCCGCTCAAGATCGCCGACCGCCCGCGCGGCATCATCGCCAACCCCGGCGCCACGGTCATGACGATGATCGACGCCCTCGCGGCGCTCCACGCCGGCTGGGAGCTCACCGACCTCGTCGTCACGACGCTCCAGGCCGCGTCCGGGCTGGGTCGCGCCGGCATCAACCGGCTGCGGGCCGAGCTCGACGTCGTCCACGGCCAGGACCACCTCGGCACCCGGCCGGGTGACGTCCGGCGGCTCATCGAGCACGAGCTCGGCGAGTCCCCGTTCCCGGCGCCGCTCGCGCTCAACGTCGTGCCCTTCGTCGGCCACCACGTCGGCGGCGGCTGGACGTCCGAGGAGGTCAAGGTCCGCGACGAGACGCGCAAGATCCTCGACATCCCGGACCTGCGGGTCTCGGCGACGTGCGTGCGGGTGCCCGTCGTGTCGTCGCACTCGGTCACCGTGCACGCGACCTTCGCCCGCAAGGTGCGCGTCGAGGAGGCCCGGCAGGCGCTCATCGAGGCCCCCGCCGTCGTCGTGCTCGACGACCCCGACGAGCCCGAGTTCCCCACCCCGAACGACGTCGTCGGCGCCGACCCCCGCTTCGCCGGGCGGATCCGGCAGTGGCCCGAGGCCCCGACGACCCTCGACCTGTTCATGAGCGGTGACAACCTGCGCAAGGGCGCCGCCCTCAACATGGTCCAGACGGCCGAGCTCGTCGCCCGCGAGCTCGCCGGCGAGGACGCAGACCGGATGCCGGGCGGCTGACCGGGCGCGTCCCCGACGCGCAACAATGGAGCCACCGCACGACCGCCACTGCACGACAGCGACCACCGCACGACCGCCACCACCGCACCACCGCCACCACCGCACCGCAGGAGCGCACCATGACCGTCCGCACCGTCGCCATGCTCACCGCCGGCGGGCTCGCCCCGTGCCTGTCCTCCGCCGTCGGCGGGCTCATCGAGCGATACACCGAGATCGCCCCCGACGTGCGGATCATCGCCTACACGAACGGGTACGCCGGCCTGCTCCAGGGCGAGTACGTCGAGGTGACCCCCGAGGTGCGCGCCAGGGCCCACCTGCTCCACGGCTTCGGCGGCTCCCCGATCGGCAACAGCCGGGTCAAGCTGACCAACGTCGCGGACTGCGTCCGGCGCGGGCTCGTGCAGGAGGGCCAGGACCCCCTCCACGTCGCGGCCGAGCAGCTGACCGCCGACGGCGTCGACGTCCTGCACACCATCGGCGGGGACGACACGAACACGACCGCCGCCGACCTCGCGGCCTACCTCCACGAGAACGACTACGAGCTGACCGTCGTCGGCCTCCCCAAGACCGTCGACAACGACATCATCCCGATCCGCCAGTCCCTCGGCGCCTGGACCGCCGCCGCCCAGGGGTCGGTCTTCGCGCAGAACATCATCGCCGAGCACTCCTCGAACCCCAGGATGCTCATCGTCCACGAGGTCATGGGGCGGCACTGCGGCTGGCTCACCGCCGCCACCGCCGAGGCCTACCACCTGTGGGTCGCCGAGCAGGACTTCGTGCCGGCGATCGGCAACGACCCGCGCCGCTGGGACGTCCACGCGGTCTTCGTCCCGGAGATGCCGCTCGACCTGCACGCCGAGGCCGACCGCCTGCGTGCCGTCATGGACGACATCGGCTGCGTCAACATCTTCCTGTCCGAGGGCGCGGGTGTCTCCGAGGTCGTCGCCGAGCTCGAGGCCGCCGGCCAGGACGTGCCGAAGGACCCGTTCGGCCACGTCCAGCTCGACAAGGTCAACCCCGGTGCGTGGTTCGCCAAGCAGTTCGCCGAGCTGCTCGGCGCGGAGAAGACGATGGTCCAGAAGTCGGGCTACTTCTCCCGCTCCGCGGCCGCGAACGAGCGCGACCTCGCCCTCATCAAGGAGTGCACCGACCTCGCCGTCGACTGCGCCCTGCGCGGCGAGCCGGGCGTCGTCGGCCACGACGAGGAGCGTGGCGACGCCCTGCGCGCCATCGAGTTCCCGCGGATCAAGGGCGGCAAGGCCTTCGACACCTCGGTGCCGTGGTTCCGCGACCTGCTCGACTCCATCGGCCAAGCCTGACGAGGTCCCACGGCCGTGGTCGACGCCTGGTGGGTCGCGGTGGCCGTCTACGCCCTGCTCCTCGTCGGCCAGAGGCTGTGGCGCGCCCGGTCGTGGGTGCCGCCGGAGTGGCCCGAGGCCGACTACGGCTGGAAGGTGACCCACCTGTTCTGGGTGCCGTTCCACGTGCTCGACGTCGTCTTCGGGGTGCCGCTCGTCTTCGCCGTCATCATCGCCTTCTTCGCGATCTGACGACCCACGCAGCCCCGAGGCGCGGCAGGATGGCGCCGTGCTGCCCGACCTGTTCCTGACGCCCGACGAGCGCGACAACCCGCACACCCGGATCGACGCGCACCACGCCGACGGCGTCGCGTGGAGCACCGGCAACGACGTGCGCCCCGTCGTGCACGGCCGGCCGTACTTCGCCGAGCTCCACGAGCGGGTCGAGGCCATGGGCGAGGGCGACCTGCTGCTCTTCGCGGACTGGCGGGGTGACCCCGACCAGCTGCTCACGGACGACCCGGCATCCACGGTGTCGGCGACGTTCGCTGCCGCCGCGCGACGCGGGGTCGACGTCCGCGGTCTGCTGTGGCGCTCGCACTGGTCGAAGATCGGCTTCCACGCCGAGAAGGCGCGTCTGCTCGGGGTCGAGATCGACGAGGCGGGCGGGCAGTGCCTGCGCGACATGCGGGTGCGCACCGCCGGGTCGCACCACCAGAAGATCGTCGTGCTGCGGCACCGCGACGACCCGTCGCGGGACATCGCCTACCTCGGCGGGATCGACCTGTGTCACAGCCGGCGCGACGGCATCGAGCACGAGGGTGACCGCCAGGTCATCGCCATGCCGCAGGCCTTCGGACCGCGTCCCCCGTGGCACGACGTGCACATCGCCGTCCGGGGCCCGGCGGTCTTCGACGTCGAGACGGTCTTCCGGGAGCGGTGGGAGGACTCCACGCCACTCACCCTCAACCCGGGGCGGCTGCTGTCGAGCCTGAGCCAGGGCGAGGACCTCACGCCCCGCCCGCTGCCCGAGCAGGCCCCGCCGCCTCCCTCGCCCGACGGCGCCCGCGAGGCGGTGCAGATCCTGCGCACCTACCCGGCGATCCTGCCCAAGGGCTACGACTTCGCCCCGCAGGGGGAACGCAGCGTCGCCCACGGCAACACCAAGGCGGTCCGGCACGCCCGGCGGCTCATCTACCTCGAGGACCAGTACCTCTGGTCGCGTGAGGTCGGGCGGCACTTCGGCGACGCGCTGCGCGAGAACCCGGGGCTGCGGCTCATCGCCGTCATCCCGATGGTTCCCGACGTCGACGGAGCCGTCTCGATGCCGCCCCAGCTCTACGGGCGCCAGCTCGCGATGGACGAGCTGCTCGACGCCGGCGGCGACCGCGTCGCGGTGTACGGGCTGACGAGCGAGGCCGGGTACCCCGTCTACGTCCACTCCAAGGTGTGCGTCATCGACGACGTGTGGGCGAGCGTCGGGTCGGACAACTTCAACCGCCGCTCGTGGACGAGCGACTCGGAGATCGCGGCGGCGATCCAGGACGTGCGGGTGGAGGACCGGGAGGGGTCAGCGCCGCGCGACGTCTTCGCCCTGCGGATCCGCCGCGAGCTCGTGGGCGAGCACGTCGGGATCCACCCCGACGACGTGCCCGACGACCACGACGAGCTGTGGGACCTCATGGCCGCCTCCGCGCAGGCCCTCGACGCGTGGTACGCGGGCGGGGCGGCCGGGCGTCGTCACCGACGACCCCACCTGCCCGGCGCGCCGATGAAGGGCACCTCGGTGCGCTGGCGCCGGCGCGGCCGGGCCTGGACGGGCCTTGCGGGGACCGAGCGTCCGCCCGGACGGCTGCGCCGGATCGACCCGCCGCAGCTCTCCCGGACCCAGCTGCTCTGGGCCCCGCGGCTGTACGACGTCTTCGACCCCGACGGCACGGTGCTGCGCGACGACGAGATCTGACGACGTCCGGCATCCGCTGCCGGCGCGACGGCTGGATGCCGGCGACGGGCACCCGCTGTGGGAACCTTGGACGAGCCCTTGCGGGAGCACCCGCGCCCCTCGACCCCGGAGGACCCCCGCGTGCCCGACGCCCCGGCCACCGACTTCCGACCCGTCATCCTCGGCGGCGACATCACGGCGTACAGCCTCGTGCGCACCTTCCACGCCGCCTACGGCGTGCGCCCGCTCGTCGTCAACATGACCGACGGTGGCCCGATCGGGCTGAGCACCCTGTGCGACCGCGTCTACGTCCCCGGCCTCGAGGACGCCGACGTGTTCGTCGGCGCGCTCGAGAAGGTGGGCCGTGAGCACGCCCGGCCCGGCGTGCCGCTGCTGCTCGTCGCGGCCGGCGACTGGTACGTGCGGATGATCATCGAGCACAAGGACCACCTGTCCCAGTGGTTCACCATCCCCTACATCGACCTCGACCTGCTCGACCGGATCGTGCGCAAGGACGTCTTCTACGGGCTGCTCGACGAGGTGGGGGTGCCCTACCCGCGCACCGTCGTCGTCGACATGTCCCAGGACCTCGGTGAGGAGCACGACCTGCCCTTCGAGTTCCCCGTCGTCATGAAGCCGGCCGACAGCGCACTGCACCACTACGCGAGGTACCCGGGCAAGAAGAAGGTCTTCATCCACGAGACCCGCGCCGAGCTCGACACCGCGCTGGCGGCCGTTCGGGCCTCGAACTACGACGGCAACTTCCTCCTCCAGGAGTTCGTCCCGGGCGACGACACGAACATGCGGGTGCTCACGTGCTACTCCGACCAGCACGGCACGGTGCGCTTCGGCGCCGTCGGCCACGTGCTGCTCGAGGAGCACCACCCGATGGCGATCGGCAACCCGTGCGTCATCATCAACACCGAGATCGACGCGGTCGTCGAGCAGGCGACGCGCTTCCTCGAGCACGTCGGCTACGTCGGGTTCTCCAACTTCGACCTCAAGTACGACCGGCGTGACGGCACGCTGAAGTTCTTCGAGATCAACGTGCGCCTCGGCCGGTCGAACTTCTACGTGACGGCCGGCGGCAACAACGTGTCGGAGTGGTATGTGCGCGACTGGGTGCGCCACGAGGAGCTCGACGGGGTCGAGATCGCTCGCGGTGAGCACCTGTTCACCTTCGTGCCGAAGTACGTCATCAAGCGCTACGTCCGGGACCACGCCCTGCGCGACAAGGCCCTCGCCCTCATGCGGGCCGGCCGGTCGAGCGACCCCAACTGGTACGCCCCCGACCTCACCCTCAAGCGGCGCGCCTACAACATCGCCTACCACGTCAACCAGGTGCGCAAGTTCCGCACGCACTTCGTCGCCCGATGACGGCCGCCGGATGACGGCGCAGAAGCGCGACGAGCCGGTCGGGGTCATCGGTGGCCTCGGCCCCGCCGCCACGGTGCACTTCCTCGCGCGCGTCGTGCAGCTCACCGACGCCCACCGCGACCAGGACCACGTCGACCTCATCGTCTGGCAGCACGGCAGCATCCCCGACCGCACGGCCTTCCTCCTCGGTCGCGGAGAGAGCCCGGGACCAGTGCTCGTGGCCGATGCCGTGGCGCTCGAGCGGGCCGGGGCCCGCTTCGTCGCCATCCCGTGCAACACCGCCGTCGTGTGGATCGAGGAGATGCGCGCCGCGGTCTCGATCGAGGTGCTCGACACCGTCGCCGAGTCGGTGGATGCCGCGCGCGCGGCGGTCCCCGGGCTGCGCCGGCTCGGGGTGCTCGCCACCGACGGCACGCTGCTCGCCGGCACGTATGCGGCCGCGGCCGGAGCCGCCGGCCTCGAGCTCGTCGTGCCGGACGAGGAGGCGCAGCGCGAGGTCATGTCGATCATCTACGAGGGCGTCAAGGCGGGGATGCCGGTGCCCCGCAGCCGGTTCGACGCCGCCGTCGAGCACCTCAGGGGACGAGGCGCCGAGGCGGTCGTCCTCGGATGCACCGAGCTCTCGGTGCTCCACGAGGAACTCGGCGTCGACGACCCGAGCATCGTCGACTCGATCGACGCGCTGGCCCGGCGGGTCGTCCGGCGCGCCGGCGCCCCGCTGCGGGCCTCCTGAACCGGGATGCTCGTCGACGCGGGCGACCATCTGGGCGGTCGTCGTCCTCGTCATCGGCGCCCTGCTCGTCGGCAAGGGCGTCGAGGGGCTCTGACCGGGCGGTGTGGCCTCGCCCTCAGGCCTGTCGCGGCGGGCGGTCGGGGTGGGAGTCTGGGGGATGCCGCGGGGCCGGCGTGGGCCGCGCCCGCCGGCTCGCTCGCGGAGGGCAGGAGATGAGGATGTCGACCGATCGACCACCGAGGACCAACCGCGTCGTCCCCGTGCTCGCCGTCGTCGTGGCGGTGCTCGCCCTGAGCGCCTGCGCGGCCGGGCCCAACCCCGCCCTGGACACCGGACCCGACCCTGCGGGGTTCTGGCTCGGGCTGTGGCACGGGTTCATCTCCCCGGTGACCTTCATCGTGTCCCTGTTCACCGACGACGTGTCGATCTACGAGGTCCAGAACAGCGGCAACTGGTACGACTTCGGCTTCATGATCGGTGTCAGTGCCTTCTTCGGCGGTGGCGGGGGAGGGGGAGCCGCCGCCCGTCGTCGCTAGTCTGATCCGGTCGGGCGGGCTGCGACCCGGCCGGGCGACGTGGCCGCGAGGGCGGCCCCGCCCGCGGACGGAGGGACGGCATCCATGGGCACGACGACACGGGCCGGGGGAGCGCACGCCGCCGACAGCCACGACCTCATCCGGGTGCACGGTGCCCGCGAGAACAACCTCAAGGACGTCAGCGTCGACCTGCCGAAGCGCCGGCTCACCGTGTTCACGGGGGTCTCGGGGTCGGGGAAGAGCTCGCTCGTCTTCGCGACGATCGCCGCGGAGTCGCAGCGGCTCATCAACGAGACCTACAGCGCCTTCGTGCAGGGCTTCATGCCGACGCTCTCGCGCCCCGACGTCGACCACCTCGACGGGCTGACGACCGCGATCATCGTCGACCAGGAACGGATGGGGGCCAACCCGCGGTCCACGGTCGGAACCGCCACCGACGCGAACGCGATGCTCCGCATCCTGTTCAGCCGGCTCGGGCACCCGCACCTCGGCCCGCCGACGGCCTTCTCCTTCAACGTCCCCACCCGCAAGGCGAGCGGCGTCATGTCGACCGACAAGGGCGGTCGCGTCGAGAAGGCCATCGTCAAGGACGTCGTGTACCTCGGCGGGATGTGCCCGCGCTGCGAGGGCATGGGGCAGGTGAGCGACATCGACCGCACCGCGCTCTACGACGACTCCCTGTCGCTGAGGGAGGGCGCACTCACGGTCCCGGGCTACTCGATGGACGGGTGGTACGGCCGGCTGTTCGAGGGGATGGGCCTGCCCATGGACAAGCCGATCGCGTCGTTCACCGCCAGGCAGCTCGACACGATGCTCTATGCCCCACCGACCAAGATCAAGGTCGAGGGCATCAACCTCACCTTCGAGGGCATCATCCCGAAGATCCAGAAGTCGATGCTGTCCAAGGACCCCGACGCCATGCAGCCGCACGTCCGGCGCTTCGTCGAGCGGGCCGTCACCTTCCAGACCTGCCCCGACTGCGGCGGCACCCGCCTCACCCCCGAGGTGCTGGCGTCGAAGGTGCACGGCAAGAACATCGCCGAGCTGTGCTCGATGCAGATCAGCGACCTCGCGGGGTGGGTCCGCGAGCTCGACGAGCCCTCCGTCGCACCGCTGCTCACGGGCCTGCGCCACCTGCTCGACTCCTTCGACGAGATCGGGCTGGGCTACCTCTCGCTCGACCGTCCGGCCGGCACCCTGTCAGGGGGCGAGGCCCAGCGCACGAAGATGATCCGCCACCTGGGGTCCTCCCTCACCGACGTCACCTACGTCTTCGACGAGCCGACGATCGGCCTCCACCCCCACGACATCGCCCGGATGAACCAGCTGCTGCTCCAGCTGCGGGACAAGGGCAACACGGTGCTCGTCGTCGAGCACAAGCCGGAGGCGATCGCCATCGCCGACCACGTCGTCGACCTCGGTCCGGGCGCCGGGTCCGCCGGTGGCACGGTGTGCTTCGAGGGCACCGTCGAGGGGCTGCGCTCGAGCGACACGACCACCGGCCACCACCTCGACGACCGGGCGGTCATCAAGGAGGCCGTGCGCCCGGCATCCGGAGTCCTCGAGGTACGCAACGCCTCGACGCACAACCTCAAGCAGGTCGACGTCGACATCCCGCTCGGGGTGCTCTGCGTCGTCACGGGGGTGGCGGGCTCGGGGAAGTCCTCGCTCATCCACGGCTCGGTCGCGAAGCGTGAGGGCGTGGTGGTCATCGACCAGGGTGCGATCAAGGGCTCGCGGCGCAGCAACCCGGCGACCTACACCGGGCTCCTCGAGCCGATCCGCAAGGCGTTCGCGAAGGCCAACGGTGTCAAGCCCGCGCTGTTCAGCTCGAACTCCGAGGGGGCCTGCCCCACGTGCAACGGTGCCGGCGTCATCTTCACCGACCTCGGCATCATGGCCACGTTCGAGTCGCCGTGCGAGGAGTGCGAGGGCAGGCGGTTCCAGGCCGCCGTGCTCGAGTTCACGCTCGGGGGCAGGAACATCGCCGACGTGCTCGCGATGTCGGTGGTGGAGGCCGAGGCGTTCTTCGGAGAGCGGACGGGCGAGCAGTACACGCCGGCCGCCCACAAGGTGCTCGACCGGCTCACCGACGTCGGCCTCGGCTACGTCAGCCTCGGGCAGCCGCTCACGACGCTGTCCGGCGGTGAGCGACAGCGGCTCAAGCTCGCGTCCCAGATGGCCGACAAGGGCGACGTCTACGTCCTCGACGAGCCCACGACCGGGCTGCACCTCGCCGACGTCGCGAACCTGCTCGCGCTGCTCGACCGGCTCGTCGACGCCGGTCGGTCGGTCATCGTCATCGAGCACCACCAGGCCGTCATGGCCCACGCCGACTGGATCGTCGACCTGGGCCCCGGGGCCGGGCACGACGGGGGACGCGTCGTCTTCGAGGGCACCCCGGCGCAGCTCGTCGCCGACCGCTCGACGCTCACGGGGAAGCACCTCGCCGAGTACGTCGGCGGCTGAGGGATGACGGGTGCGCCCCCGGACAGGCAGTGCGTCAGTGCCGCGGCGCGGGTCGTGCGTCCGCCCGGCTCGTCCGGGGGGTGCTCGGGTGCACTGCCTGTCCGGCGGTTCACCCGAGGGCGCGGCACGGCATCCGCGCGTGGGGCCCGACGGTCAGCCGGGGCTTGCCGTGCGATGGCGCACCCAGACGAGGCCGCCCTCGAGGGCCTCGGCGGCTACGAGGGTGAGGGCCCTGGGGGTCGCGGGGGCGCCCCCGAACCAGGGGCGCCGGCCGGTGGCGGGCGCGATGGCGGGGTGCACGAGGAGGCTGACCTCGTCGACGAGGCCCGCCTCGAGCAGTGCGCCGTTGAGCGCGCCGCCGCTGTCGACCCGCACGACACCGGCGCCGTGGTGCTCGCCGAGCTCGAGCAGCATGGCCGCGAGGTCGACCCGGTCGCTGCCCTTGACGACCTCTGGGAAGCCGTGGGAGCGCGGCGGCGTGGAGGCGCTGTGCACGGCGACGACGCGTGACCAGCAACCGGCGTCGAGCAGGGCCTGCCACGCGCTGACCCGGCCCCGGCCGTCGACCACCGCGAGCGTGCATCCGCCGGATGCCGGGCCGGGCCGGTCCGCCGCCAGGAGCACTTGCTCCTGCGCCAGGATCGTGTCGGCCCCGGCCAGGGTGACGTCCTCGTGCCACGTCGCGGCCAGCTCGTAGAAGCGCGCGACGTCGGCCTGGAAGCCCGAGGTCGACCCGTCGAGGGACACAGCGACGTGGATGACGACGTACGGCCGGGTCGAGGTGGTGGTCTCGGTGGCGCTCCCCACGACCGGCCCGCTACTCCCTGGTCCCTGGGTGGCACGCACGGTCGGGGACGTCAGCGTCGGGCGCGGCGACCGGCATCCGCGCGGGTCACCGCCTCGCGCAGCCGGGCGCGGTCGGGGACGTCAGCGTCGGGCGCGGCGACCGGCATCTGCGTGGGTCACCGCCTCGCGCAGCCGCTCGACGGTCTCGGCCGCTGCAGCCTCGTCGTGGGCAGCCTGCTCGCCGCCCCGGGCAGCGGCCTCCTCCGTGGCGACGGCGGCCGCGATCCGGCCCTCGAGGTCTCGCAGGGTGCGCAGGACCTCGTCGCGCTCGGACTCCAGGCCTTCCCGCAGGCGGCCGGCCTGCGCGACCTGTTCCACGGCTGACTGCGCCACCTCGCGTGCCGCGCGCAGGGCCGACTCGGCATCCTCGAGCGCCTGACGCGCGGCGGCCAGGCGACGATCGTGCGCGGGGTCCGGCGTGCCGTCGTCGACCGACCTTCGGCTCGGGGGGCCGGACGGTGGCTCGGGCGATGCGGGGGGCAGGGCGACGACCCGCGCCAGGTCGACCGGCTCGATCCCGCTCGCGCTGAAGGTGTCGACGAGCCGACCGGTGGCCAGGGCCGCGCCCGCTGCGGCGTCGACCATCGCGGACCGCAGGGTCTCCTCGACGTCGGCCGCGACCTGCGCGCTCACCCTCCGGCCGCCCTGCCGACCGAGCGCCACGGCCTGCTCCGCCACGGTCCGGGTGAGCGCCCGGCGCTGCCGGTCCAGGTCCCGCAGCTCGGCCGCGCCGAGGGTTCCCTGGGCCGCCCGCAGGCGCGTGCCGAGCTCGAGGACCCCTTCGAGCTCGTCGGCGTGCCGGCGGACCAGCTCGTTGAGGAGCCACGCCCCGGTGGTCGGCTTGCGCAGCGACTGGACCGCGTCGGCGAGCTCGGCGTCCCCCGCGGCCCTCGCCTCCTTGGCCCGGGTGTTGCGGGCAGCCGTGAACGCCTCCGGAGCGAGCCCGTACAGCTCGTCGGCGACGTCCTCGAGACCCATCCGACGATCGTGCCACGTGGCGGGCTGGCCTCGGCGGGATGCCACCCGCGCCCGCACGGGGGCGGCCCGTCGCGGCGTCGGAGCATCGCGGCGGACCGCGCAGCGGAGGGTCAGACGGGGATGCGGAGGATCTGGCCCGGCCGGATCCTGTTCGGGTCCCTCAGCCCGCTGGCCAGCGCCGCGTTGCGCACCGTCGCGACCGCCGAGCCACCGCCCACCTCCCGGATGATCGCGCTGAGGGTGTCACCGCGCTTGACCTGGTAGGGGATGTACCCGGTCGCGCCGGGGATGACGATGACGTCGACCCGGGTGGGTTCCGGGCCGTGGCCCTCTCCCTCGTCGGCGCCCGAGTCGCCCGCGAGCTCGAAGACGGCCGGCCCGGGGTCGACGCCGCCGGCCACCGGGGCCTCGGTGACGAAGGCCTGCATCGTCCCCATCGACCCGGCGGTGAAGAAGCCGTCTGCGAGGACGTGCCCGCCGCGGACCAGCCGCCACACGTACGTCGCCTCGAAGGCGGTGCCCAGGGCGGCGATCGGCAGGGTGTCGCCGACGATGTCACCGGCGGCGGGCTGGCGAACCGAGATCCCGTAGATGTCCATCACCCCACCGTAGGCTCACCCCGCCGCGCCGCAACTCGGGCGGGACCCGCCGGAGGCGGCGCTGCGCCTACGGCACGTCGATGACCTCGCCGTTGCGCGGGAGGCGGCCACCGAAGGTGACGGGGACGGCGCAGGCGTGCAGCAGGTCGACCCGGTCGACGGCCTGGAGGTGGACGTGCGGCTCGGTGCTGTTGCCCGAGTTGCCGCACCGCCCGAGCGGCTGTCCCCGGCGGACCCTCTCGCCCGGCTGCACCTCGACGGTGCCGCGCTGCAGGTGGCACACGGCGACCACCGGACCCTCACCGGTGTCGATCAGGACGTGGTTGCCGGCCAGCCCGACCCACCCGGCCGCGGCACGGCGGCGCTGGGTCAGGGCGTACCCGACCGAGGGCAACCCCCGGAACGCCCGGTGGTCCGGTTGGTCCCCTGCGGTGGCGACGACCACGCCGTCCACCGGGGCCAGGACGGGGCGTCCGAACCCGGGGAAGTGCTCGGGTGGTTCGGGGCGCAGCAGCGCGCCGAGAGTGACCGGTGCCGAGCGGCCTGCCTCGTCGACGGGGACGAAGTCGATGGCGAAGGAGCTCGCGAAGAGGGTCGTGCCGTGGCTGGGCACCCGGTTCGCGGGGCTGTTGAGGGTGAGCCAGCGGCCCCGGAACGGGAAGGCGAGCTCCAGTGTCGGCACCATCGGGACGCACCTCCTCTCCGCGACGCCTGCTCCGCACCTCGCTCCCATCCTGCCGTTCGCAAGGAATTTCCGTCCTCCTGCATCCGAACCTGCCGGACCCGAGGAAGAGGGGGCAGCGGGTGAACGAGCACCCACCAACAGAAGGGATGTCCCATGAAGCGCATCTTCGCCGCCGGTTCCATCGCCGCTCTCGCCATGGTCGGCTTCTCCGCCACCGCCAGTGCTGCGCCCGCCGAGGCCGCGTGCTTCGGTCAGGTGCACAAGCTCGTCAACAGCGGCGGCGTCGAGGGGATCGACAACGTCGGGCAGCTCGTCAAGGCCGCCGGCGGTGGCCAGGCCAAGAACGACACGGCCAGGACGTTCTGCTGACGACAGGTCCACTCTCCACAGCACCGGCGGCGGCTCGGACCTCGGGTCCGAGCCGCCCTGCCGTGCCTTCGGGGACACGCCGGGGGTCCGACCCACGCCTCGGCGGGGGAGAGGTGACGTCCTCCTAGACGTCCACCGCAGTCACCGGCGTGAGCAGCTGTCGGGTGACCAGGCCGACCATCGAGGCGCGTGAGTCCAGGTACGCGGCATACGCGTCGTCGCGGCCCTGGAGGGCCCACTGGACCGTGGCGCTGAGCCAGGCGGCGTCGCGGGCCCCTTCGATGCTCCAGCCGCCGACGACGTTGAGCACCGGTGAGGCCGCCCGGTCGACCTCGAGGGCGATCCCGGCGAGGTAGGACTCGCGCACCTCCTGCACGGCACCGGCGAGGATCGCGTTGACGGCGAGGAAGTCGGCGCGCACTCCGGGCGAGTCCGGCGTGCGACCGAGCTGTCGGCAGGTGCGCACGAGCGCCAGGCCGAGGTCGAAGTTGATGTGCGCGTTCATCCCGGCGAGTGCGAACTGCAGGCCAGCCGTGTGCGGCTGTGACCTCAGGGCGAACAAGGGCTGCCAGGCGCGGCTGCGGCTCTCGTCGCTCGCGCGGCAGGCGTCCAGGTAGAGGCCGGCGAAGACGCAGTCGAGGCGCTCCATGAACGCGGTGTCCTCGAAGGAACGTGCTGCCGCGGCTGCGCCGACGAGCTCGGTGACGTGCAGGTACATGCGGTGGAAGGCCGCGACCCCGTCATCGGCGGGCATCGTGGAGCCGAGGAGCCTCATCTCCTCGAGGACCTGCCCGATCGAGGTGGGCTGGCCCGGAGGCGGGTCGACCCTGCTCAGGGTGCGCCGGCCGTTGAGGGCGGCGGTCACGGTGGTGACGGTTCCCGACGCCCGCGTCACGCCCCGGCGCACGGCGCGACCCAGGTCGCTGAGGAAGCCCATGGCGTGACCCCTTTGCTCGTGGCTCGGACCGGTGCGGCCCACCTTAGGGGTCGCCCGGACCCGCGCACCGGGCCGGCACGCTCAGCCCGCCAGGAAGGCCAGGACCTCGGGGACGAACTCCTCGTGGTGCTGGAAGACGCCGCCGTGGCCTGAGTTCGGGTAGACGACCAGCCGGGCGTCGGGGAGGCGACGGGCCATGTCGGCCGAGTGCGCGCTGGCGACCATCAGGTCGCGGTCGCCGTTGGCGACCAGGACGGGAGCCTTGATGGTCGACAGGTCGTCGGGGGCGTGGAGCCCACCGGAGGTGATGGCACGCAGCTGGGCCAGGCCCGCTTGTCGCGAGATGGGGCGGTCGAGGTCATGGGTGCGTTCGGCAAGGCGGGCGAAGTACTCCCCGGCTGCCGTCCGCCCTTCGGCGTTGCGGGGGAAGAAGAGGAAATGCCGGGGGTCCTTGCGGGTCGCGAAGGCCTTGGCGTACGCACCGCCGACGATGAACGGCATCTTCCAGATGCCGCCGCCTCCGCGTGGGCCGGTACCGGCGAGCACCATCCGGCGGACGAGGTCGGGCGCTTGGAGTGCGACCATCTGGGCGACTGCTCCACCGAGCGAGAACCCGAACAGGTCCACCTGGTCGTGCCCCAGGGCACGGATGAAGGTGATCGCGTCGGCGCCCATCTCCTCGAGGTCGTCGGGGACGCGGGAACCGGTCGAGCCGACGCCCCGGTTGTCGACCGCGATCACGTGGTGCCGTTGCGCGATGCCGTCGATGATGCGTGGGTCCCAGTCGTCCAGGACGGCGGTGAAGTGGTGCAGGAAGACCACTGGTACCCCCGTGGCCTGCCCCAGCTCGCGGTAGGCGAACGGGGTGCCGTCGATGGTGATGTTCTTGGTGGGCGTGTCTCGCCAGGTGTTCATGTCAGCTCCTCTCTGCGACGGTGGTGGTGCTGGGGATCGGGCGGGCATCCAGGCGTGCGAGGACGTCGAGGACGCGACGGTCGGCGGCGAACCGGGCGTCCAGCCTCGGGCCGAGGAGGCCGCGCAACGTCGACACCGGTCGCCACACGCGGGGGTGGATGACGCGAGCGGTGCGCCGTTCGAGGCCGTCGACGATCGCGGTGGCTGCCGAGGCCGGGGTGACGCGCTTGAGCATGGGCTTGGGCAGGGTGGCGAGCAGCTCGAGCACCACCTGGTCGGCGTCGACCCCGCGCCTGATCATCGGTGTGTCGACCAGGGAGAAGTAGGCGGTCAGCACCGACACGTCACGGTCGGCGAGCTCGACCCGCAGACCGCGACCCAACTGCTCGACAGCGGCCTTGCTCATGGCGTACGGGATGGTTCCCATCCCGTTGACGAACGCGAACACCGAGCTGATCAGGACGATCTGGCCCCGGCTCTCGATGACCTCGTCCACGGCTGCGGCAACCGTGTTGACGACACCCAGGACGTTGACGGCCAGGGTCCTCTCGACATCGGCGGCCGGTGTGGTGCGCAGGGTCGCCGCCTTGGCGAGCAGGCCGGCGTTGGCCATCACGACGTCCACGCGCCCGAAGCGCTCGAGGGCCTGCGCGACGACCCGGTCGAGCGAGGCCCTGTCCTTCACGTCGGCGACGCACCCGAGGGCCCGGTCGGCGTGCAGGGCTGCGGAGCGTTGCGGGGTGCCCGGGTCGATGTCGGCGACGACGACCCGAGCGCCGCGGCGCAGCAGCTCGGCCCCGGTGGCGGCCCCGATGCCGCCGTTGCCCCCGGTGATCAGCACGACCTTGTCGAGCAGGTCGTAGCAGGTGGGCGCCATCACAGCCCTCGCTTCGGGCTCAGCGAGAGCCGGCCGTTGCGGCGGAGCATCGCCAGGGTGGTCACCAGGGAGCCGCGGCCCAGGTCCGGTTCGAGCCCCCGGGCCAGCCGGTGCATCTGGTCGACGTTCCAGCTGATGTTCAGGAACCCGTCGAGCGCCTTCAGATCGGTGACTCGGCCCAGGAGTGGGCGCATTCCGGCCCGGATGTCGTGGGTCGTCAGCGTCGCCGTGGTCCCGTCGAGGAGGGTGGCGGCGGCGTCGGTGGCGGTGACGGTCGGTCGGGCGATGCCGATCAGGTCGCAGTCGCCGGCGCCCAGGGCCTCATCCATCGCGGTGCGGGAGCGGAAGCCGCCGGTCACGGCGATCGGCACATCGCCCGCCTCCTGCCGCACCGAGTGTGCGTAGTCCACGAAGTAGGCCTCCCGTGCCCTGGTGGTGGACGCTGCGGAGCCGCCCATCGCCGGTGACTCGTAGTTGCCCCCGGAGACCTCGATCAGGTCCACGGCCTCACCGGCCAGCGCCGCAACCACGGCCCGGGACTCGTCCTCGGAGAAGCCACCGCGCTGGAAGTCGGCCGAGTTCAGCTTCACGGCCACGGCGAAGCCCGGACTCACCCGTCGCCGTACCCGCCGGACGACCTCGAGGAGGAACCGCATCCGGCGCTCCGGGGTGCTGCCCCATTCGTCGGTGCGCAGGTTCGTCAGGGGCGAGAGGAACTGGGCGACGAGGTAGCCGTGCGCCGCGTGGAGCTCCACGCCGTCGAACCCGGCCTCCTCGCACACCGCGGCGGCGGTGCCGAACCTGTCGATGATCTCCTCGATCTCGGCGGCAGTGAGCGCGCGTGGGGTCGGGGCCCCCGGCAGGGCCAGCGGCACGGCACTGGGAGCGACCGGCCTGCGCCCGACCTCCATCAGGTTCGACTGCCGGCCCGGGTGGTTGAGCTGGGCGAAGATCGCCGCACCGCCATCGTGGACGGCCTTCGTCCAGGCGGTCAGCTGGGTCAGTGCGCGGTCGTCCTCGATGACGATGTTTCCCGGCTCCCCGAGATGAGCACGGTCGACCATGATGTTTCCCGTGACGAGCAGCCCGTAACCACCTCGGGCCCACCGGCGGTACAGCGTGACGATCCGCTCGTCGGGCGAGTTGTCGGCGTCCCCCAGTGCCTCGCTCAGGGCCGCCTTGGCGATCCGGTTGGGCAGGCGCACCCCGCAGGGAAGCTCGAGCGGGTCGGGGAGTGAGGGCATCAGGTCTCCTGGGTCAAGGCGATTACATTACGATCGTACGAGTATGATCGTAATGTTACGATTGCGCAAGCACCGCCGACGAAAAGGAGTGGGTTGATGGCCAGGTACGCACCCGAGCACAAGGACGCCACGCGGCGCCGGATGGTCGAGACCTCCGGCCGCCGGTTCAAGCGCGACGGGTTCGACGGTGCGGGTATCTCCGCACTGGTGGCTGACGCGGGACTGACCAACGGCGCCTTCTACGGGCACTTCCCGTCGAAGAGCGCGCTGATCGCCACCGTCGTCTCCGAGCAGCTCGCCGCCCAGGTCGCGGCGGTCGAGGCACTACCGCTCGGGCTGGCGTCGGTGGAGGCCTTCGTGCGCGACTACCTCTCACCCGGGCACCGCGACGACCCCGCGAACGGCTGCCCCTCGGCAGCCCTGCTCGACGAGATCAGCCGTCAGGACCTTCCCACGCGGGAGGCCTACACCGACGGTGCCCGTGCCCTGATCGCCGCGATCGAGCGACACCTTGACGCCGCTGGCTCGGACGGCGCGCGCGACCGCGCGATCGGGCTCTTCACGCTCCTGGTCTCCTCGCTCCAGCTCGCGCGCGCCGTCACCGACCCGGACCTGTCGGACCAGGTCCTGTCGTCGGCCTACCGGAACGCCATGAGCCTGGCTGGCGCCTCCCCTTCCCCCTTGTCCACGCCCACCCAGGAGTCCCTATGAAGGCCTTCACCGTCGCCCGCTACGGCCCCGACGCGCTCCACCTCAGCGATGTGCCGGTGCCCGCCGTGGGCCCACGCGACGTGCTGGTCGAGGTCCGGGCGGCCGGCATCAACCCGCTGGACAAGATGGTCCGCAACGGCGAGTTCAAGCAGCTGCTGAAGTACAAGCCGCCGTTCGTCCTGGGCCACGACGTCGCGGGGGTGGTCACCCGGGTGGGCGCCGACGTGCGCGGTTTCACGGTGGGCGACGAGGTGTACGCGCGCCCGCGCGACCTGCGGATCGGGACCTTCGCCGAGCTCATCGCCATCGACCACGACGACGTCGCCCTCAAGCCGCGGTCGCTGTCGTTCGCCGAAGCCGGAGCCGTACCGCTCGTGGCGCTGGCCGCGTGGCAGGCCCTGGTCGACGTCGCCCACGTCGAGCCCGGGCAGAAGGTCCTCGTCCACGCGGGCGCCGGCGGGCTGGGGTCCACGGTCGTCCAGGTGGCCAAGCACCTCGGCGCCCACGTCGCCACCACCGCCCACACCAACGACCAGGACAAGGTCCGCGAGCTCGGCGCCGACGAGGTCATCGACTACACCCGGCAGGACTTCGCCGACGTGCTCAGCGGCTACGACGTGGTCTTGGACTCCCTGGGCGGCCCCACCCTGGAGAAGTCCCTGACAGTGCTCAGTCCCGGCGGGCTGGCCATCAGCGTCGTCGGCCCACCCGACCCGGCCTTTGCCAGGCAGCTCGGTCACCCGGTGCTGGCACCGGTCATGGCAGCACTCAGCCGCAAGGTCCGCAAGCAGGCCAGGAAGCTCGGAGTGCGCTACACGTTCTTCTTCATGCACGCCGACGGCGCCCAGCTGAAGACCCTGGCCGCCCTCTACGACGACGGCACCCTGGGGCCCGTGCTGGACCGGACCTTCGACTTCGACCAGACCCTCGAGGCGATGGCGTACGTCGAAGGCGGCAAGGCCCATGGCAAGGTCGTGGTCACCCAATGAGCCCCACCAACCGGGACCCCGCCATGACCTCGTACGCGCTGGCCCCGACCCGCACGCGGTAGGGCACGAGGAGCTTCTCCGCCGCGTGTCATCTTCTGCCAGCCACTCGTCCGGCGCGCGGACGGCCGGCGCCCGGACCGCGCTGGCGCTCTCCTACTCGGTGTAGCTGGGGAGGACGACGCCGTCCTTGACGAAGGTCAGCGCCGCCTCGACGTCGTAGGCATGCACCGCCGCGGTCGCCTCCGCCAGTGACGCCGACAGGCTGGAGACCCCCTCGCCGGCGAAGAACGCCGAGCGGGCCGCAGCGTCGGCGAACCCGAGGCTGACCGAGGCATGCAGATGCTGGTCGGTGGGGTTGTCATGCGCCACGTCCGGGGTGTCCCACAGCTTCTCGACCCAGGGCAGGAACGTCTGGGTGCGCAGCTCAGTCAGCTCAGCGGACCGGGCGAGTGCCGGGACGAGGTCGCTCTTGACGACGCTGCGGAAGCGGCTACCGCTGACGCCGCCCTTCCGGCGCAGGTAGAGCATCGTACGCGCACCGGTCGAGATGGCCTCGCCGCCCGTGCCCCCGACGTCGTACCACCGCGACGACCTCGGAGGGCCGGCGTACAGCAGCGTGCGTCGGAACACGTTGACCTCGTCCTTGAAGGCGAGCTTGTTCTGCGTGCGGCCGAACAGCGGCGACACGGCCGAGCGGAAGGTCACCTCGGCGACCCCGTCGATCCTGCGGTCGACCGGGATGGCGGTCTCGACCCCGGGGACGTCGGGCCACCGGCCGGGGTTGTCGGCGGCCAGGTGGATCTGGCGGTACTCCAGGAGCCCCGGTGTGGCCGAGATGATGCCGGAGTGCGGGCCCTTCCAGTAGTCCATGCCGGTCTGGCGCGGCTGGTCGGTGCGGACCCACAGCAGGATCGAGGAGGTGAAGTGCTTCTCGTGCGTCAGGCGGGCAGCCCCTGCGGTGGGCGTGGTCACGACGTGGTCCCCGACGCGTTGAGGAAGGCAGTGGCGACCGGGGCGAACTCCTCGTGGAACTGGAAGATCGCGCCGTGGCCGGAGTTGGGGTAGATGATCAGCTCGGAGCCGGCGATCCTGCGGTGCAGGTCCTGCGACAGGACCGAGGGCACCATCCGGTCATGGTCACCGTTGGCGACGAGGGTCGGCTGGGTGATGACCGATAGGTCGTCCGGCGCCCCGCGCCCCCACGCCTTGATGGCCTTGAGCTGGGTCTGGAAGCCCTTGGTCCTCATCGGAGCGTCCCGGTCGGTGGTGCGCTCCTGTAGGCGGGTGACGAAGGCCTTGCCGGCAGCCTTGCCGGCGGCATCGCGGTTGAAGAAGAGGAACTCCTTGGGGTCAGAGCGGGTGAGCGCGGCCCGGGCGATGTCGTAGTAGGTGGCTCGGGCGACCTTGTCCATGTCCTTGCCGCCCTTGGGGCCGGTGCCGGTGAGGACGAGCCGGCGCACGAGGGTGGGGTTCTTGACGATGAGCGCCTGGGCGATCATGCCGCCCATCGAGAACGAGAAGACGTCGATCCGCTCATGGCCCAGGGCTGCGATGAAGGCCAGAGCGTCGTCGGCCATCGCCTCGATGGTGTCGGGGACCGAGCCGCTCGAGGCCCCCACGCCGCGGTTGTCGAACGCGATGACGTGGCGCGTGGCAGCGATCGGGTCGACGATGCGGGGGTCCCAGTTGTCCAGGGTCGCCGCCAGGTGGACGAAGAGGACGACGGGGATCCCGCCCCTGGGGCCGAGCTCGCGGTAGGCGTAGGTGACCCCGCCGGCGGTGACTGTGCGTGCAGGGGCGTCCCTGTAGGCCGTGACGACGGCGTCATTCGATGGTTCGTCGCTGCTCATGATGGTGTGCTCCCGTGGTGTGGACGAATCTGCGTCGGACGTCGGCCGGCCGTGACGTGGGGCGGCCGTCGGGCCGCCTGCTCACCGGGGCGGCCCGGCCAGGGTGACGTTGCGCTGCCATTCGTCGAGGATGCGTCGACCCAGTGATGCAAGTATGACCGTACGACAAAGATTGCGCCAGTGTGGCGACTCGCTGAGTCATCGTCGGGTGGACCCGCGGAAGGAGGGTATGGCGCCGGCTCCCCGCACTCGCCGATGCACGGCCGTTCTCGGCGAGGGCCCGGAGGCATCTCGGTGCCGTCTGAACGCCTCCGGCAGCCTAGGAGACACGAACAGGGCCCCTGGCCTGCATCTCTGCAGATCAGGGGCCCATTTCCACAGTCGGGGTGACAGGATTTGAACCTGCGGCCTCGTCGTCCCGAACGACGCGCGCTACCAAGCTGCGCCACACCCCGTGGCTGTGCCGCCGACCCGAGGGCGCGGCGACACCCGAGGATAGCCGACCCCACCCAGCCCGCCGAAATCGGTCCGGCCCGACGCCCGCGCGCGACCGCTGCCACCCGTGCCCGGGTGCTGCCAGGCCTCAGGCGTCGCGCGCCACGAGGGTGAGCAGGGTGGCCTCGGGGCGGCACGCGAAGCGCACCGGTGCCCACGGCGACGTGCCGAGACCGGCCGAGACGTGCAGCCACGCGGCGTGCTCCGGCGCCGCCGACGAGGGGGCCGCACCACCGCCGCGCCCGGTGTAGCCGGCACCCGGCCACCAGCGGGACACCCCCTTGGCGCGGCGGGTGTCGAGGTCGCAGTTCGTGACGAGCGCGCCCCAGAGCGGCACAGCGAGCTGGCCGCCGTGGGTGTGCCCGGCGAGCACGACCGAGGCGCCGTCGCCGACCATCGCGTCGAGCACCCGCTGGTACGGGGCATGCACGAGGCCCATCGTCAGGGTGACGTCGTCGGCCGCCGGGCCGGCGACCCGGTCGTAGCGGTCGTAACCGACGTGCGGATCGTCCACCCCGACGAGCTCGACGTCGTGGTCGCCCATCCGCACGACCGCACGAGCGTTGTTGAGGTCCGCCCACCCACCGGTGCGCAGCCCGTCGACGAGCTCCCCGACCGGCAGGGCGGACCGCTCCGAGCGGACCTCGGCGTGGCGGCGGGTGAGGTAGCGGGCCGGGTTCTTCGGGACCGGGCCGAAGTAGTCGTTCGACCCCAGGACGAACGCGCCGGGCCGTTCGAGCAGGGGCTCCATGGCGCGCAGCAGGGGCGCCACCGCGTCGAGGTGCGCGAGGTTGTCGCCGGAGTTCACGACGAAGTCCGGCTCGAGCTCGGCCAGCGAGCGCACCCACGCGATCTTCTTCGCCTGCCCGGGCGTGAGGTGGAGGTCCGAGACCTGCAGGACGCGCACCGGGGCCGAGCCCGGCGGCAGGGCGGGCACGGCGAAGCGGCGCAGGGTGAACCAGGTGCGTTCCACGAGGGCGGCGTACGCGACGCCCGCCACCCCGGCGCCGACGATGCCGCCGACGGTGCGCAGGGCGGTGCGGGCGAGGTCGTCCATCGGTCCATCCTCGCAAAGCGCACCCTCCCCGGCCGAATCCGGACCGACCCGCCCGGGTGGGAGACTGGGTGCCATGACCGACACGACGCTCAAGGCGCGGCTCCAGCACGACCTGCACGACGCGATGCGCGCTCGCGACAAGGTGCGTTCGGGCACGCTGCGGATGACCCTCACGGCCATCACGAACGCCGAGGTCGCGGGCGACGAGGCCCGTGAGCTGACCGACGACGAGGTCCTCAAGGTCGTGGCCAGGGAGGCCAAGAAGCGCAAGGAGTCCGCGACGGCGTACGCACAGGCCGGGCGACCCGAGCTCGCCGCCACCGAGGAGGCCGAGCTCGTCGTGCTCGAGGGCTACCTTCCGGCGCAGCTCGCGGACGACGAGCTGCTCGACGTCGTCGAGCGCGCGGTCGCGTCGACCGGCGCGACGGGGATGCCGCAGATGGGCCTGGTCATGAAGGCTGCCCAGGCGGAGGTGGCCGGACGCGCCGACGGCGGCCGGGTGGCCGCCGTCGTCAAGCAGGTGCTGTCCGGGCGCTGACCCGGCACCCGCAGCCCGGCGTCAGTCCCTGTTCGGCTTCGGTTTGGGCCGCTTGCCCGGCGGGTTGACGGTCTCCGCCTGCGGTGGCGGGGCCGGCTGGGGGACGGTGGCCGGGGCGGGCGCGACGTACGCGGGCTGACCCGAGGAGACGAAGAGCCCCACCCGCGACCCGGGCAGCGCCGAGCCGGCGGGGTCGGTGTAGGCGACCGTGCCGGCCGGGAGGCTGCTGTTGACCTGGCCGGCGACGTAGCCGCTGAAGCCCGCGTCTTCGAGCCGCTCCTTGGCGCTGTCGACGCTGCGTCCGATGACGTTCGGCAGGCTCTCGTACGTGCCGTTGCGGACCTCCGACGACGGCTTCTTGAACTGCTTGACCGGCATCCCCTTGTGGACCGCACGCATGATCTTCGCCCACACCGGCGCGGCGACCGTGCTGCCGTAGACGCGGTTGACGCACCCGTAGTCGCCGAAGCACTTGCCGGACAGGCTGTAGAGGTTGCCCTTCTTGCTCGCCGGCTTGAGGTTGCCGACCCACACGACCGTCGCGAGCTGCGGGGTGAACCCCGAGAACCAGATCTGGTTCTGCTTCTCGGTCGTCCCCGTCTTGCCGGCGGCTGGACGGGCGTCGCTGTCCCACAGCGGCGACACGGTGCCGTCCGTGACGACACTCTGGAGGAGGTCGTTGACGCCCGCGGCGACGTCGGCGGAGATGGCCTGCTTGCACTGCGGGCCGGGCAGCTCGAGCGCCTTGCGGTCGGGGGTCGTGATCGACGTGACCGGGTTGGGCTCGCAGTACTTGCCGTTCGCGGCGAGTGTCGCGTACGCGCTCGCGACACTCATCGGCGTCGACTCACCCGCACCGAGGGCGATGCCGGCGATCGTGTTCGAGATCGGCTCGCCGTCGGCCCGGTGCAGGCCCATCTTCATCATCGTGTCGCGCACCGAGCAGGCGCCGAGGCGCACGTTGAGGGCGGCGAAGAACGGGTTGACCGACTTGGTGACGCCCTCGCGCAGCGACATCGGGCCGCCGGAGGTCGCGAAGTCGTTGCGGACCTCCCACGGCTCGACCGTGCCGCACTCGTCCGTCATCTGGCGGGCCTGGAAGACGGCCGGGCGGCTCGGGCTGACCGCCGGGATGGTGATCGTCGAGTTGAGCGGCATACCGCGCTCGAGCGCCTCGACGAGCGCGAAGGTCTTGGCCGTCGACCCGATCTGGTACCCGTTCGGGCCGCCGCCGTACACCTGGTCGACGTTGAGGTTGGTCTGGTACTTGGCGAAGTCGGTGGCCTGCGCCATGGCGAGCACCTTGCCGCTCCCGGGCTCGATGATCGACACCGCGCCGGCGAGGTTCTGCTTGTTGCCGATCTTGACGGCCTTGAGCAGCTCCTTCTGGGCCACCTTCTGCATCGACGGCTTGAGGGTCGTGCGGATCGTCAGGCCGCCCTGGTTGATGTTCTTGAGGCGCTCGGCCGGGGTCTTGCCGAGCACGGCCATCTGGGGTGACTTCTGCAGCCACTCCATGACGTACGCGCAGAAGTAGGGCTGTGGCGAGCGGTGGCAGACGCCCTTCGCCGGCTTCTTGTTGACGCTCTTGCCGACGTCGACCTTCTTCGCCGCCGCCACGTCCTTCGCCGAGGCCATGCCGAGCGACTGCATCCGGTCGAGGACGAGGTCGCGACGGGCCTGGGCCGCCTTGGGGTTGATGACGGGGTTGTACGCGGTCGGCTGCTGGACGATGCCGGCGAGCAGCGCGGCCTGCCCGAGGCTCAGCTTGGCCGAGCTCTTCCCGAAGTAGTTGAGCGCCGCGGCCTCGACCCCGTACGCCTGGTCGCCGTAGTAGACGAGGTTGAGGTAGCCCTCGAGGATCTGGTCCTTGGTGAAGTTCTCCTCGACGTTGAGCGCGTACTTGAGCTCCTGGAGCTTGCGGGAGTACGACTTCTGGACCGCGGCGCGGGCGGCGTCCTTGTCGCCGCGCCGCAGCGCGCTCTCCTGGAGCGAGATCTTGACGAACTGCTGGGTCAGCGTGGACGCGCCCTGGGTGTCGCCGCCCTGGAGGTTGGAGATCATCGCCCGGCTGAAGCCGCGCACGTCGAGGCCGCCGTGCTCGTAGAAGCGGGCGTCCTCGATGGCGATCTGCGCGTTCTGCATGTGCTTCGAGATCTTCGCCAGCGGCACGATGATGCGGTTCTCGTCGTACGGGTTGGCGATGAGCTTGCCGTCGGCGTCGAGGATGCGGGACTGCTGGGCGAGCGGCGAGACCGTGAACTCGCTCGGCAGGTCGTTGAAGAAGTCGACCCCGCCCTTGGCCACCTGGCCGGTCGCCCCGACCGCCGGGATCGCGAGCCCGGCCATGAGCAGCCCGGCCACCGTGCTCAGCACGACGAAGCCGAGCAGGAGCCGGAGCACGGCGGAGACATTGTGGGCGCGACCGTCCATACCACCCAGAGTAACCCGAGCACGCACCGCACCCCGGATGCCGGGCTGGGGGTGGACAGTCGCCGGCACCGCGCGTCGCCGGCACCGCGCGTCGCCGGCACCCGTGCGTCACCGCGGAGCCGGGTCCGGGACCCTACCGCGGTCCGCGGCCCCCCGACGACCGGGTGATGCGGGACTCAACCGTTCGGCCAGTGCGTCGAGCGGTTCGGACGATGCCGGCGAACCCCCGCAGTCAATAGCGTTTGGGCAGGTCGCCGCTCGTATCCCGGGCGGCGCTGAGCAGACGGTCCCGTCGGAACAGAGGTGGACATGAGCATCGCTCCCGAGGTCGCAGCCGCGGACTCCCAGTGGGTGTCCGACTGGGCAGGGCACGGACGCTGTGCAGGCACCGATCCCGACGCCCTCTTCGTCCAGGGCAAGGCCCAGCGGGTGGCCAAGCTCGTGTGCAAGGGCTGCCCCGTCGTCGCCGAATGCCTCGCGGACGCCCTCGACAACCGCACCGAGTTCGGGGTGTGGGGCGGCATGACCGAGCGCGAGCGCCGGGCGCTCCTGCGCCGTCGGCCCGACGTGCGGTCGTGGACCGAGCTGCTCTCCCAGGCCAAGCTCGACGTGGCCCAGGGGGCCATCGCCTGACCGGCCCTACCGCCTGACCACCCTGCGGCCGACTGCGGACCACCGGCGCCACCGCCAGACCACCGCCGCCTGGCCACGCGGGCTCCGCGTCGACGGGCGGCCCGGACCCCGCCGTCAGCCGGCCGCGAGCGCCTCGCCGACGGTGCGCAGCCCGTCGAGGTCGTGGATGTCGGTCGCGCTCGCCGGCACCGTCGACACCGGTACCCCGGGGTGCCCGGCCACGAACCGCTTGACGTGGCCCTCGTGCCGCGCGGCCACCGCGGACAGGTCGGCGTGCAGGCGCAGCAGCGCCGGGGTCAGGCCCGCGAGGTCGCCGTCGGTGGCCGCCCCCGAGGCGGGCGGCGAGCCGGCAGCCGAACCGGCAGGCCCGGCATCCGGCGCGACCGCCTCGGCGGAACCTGAGGCCCCGGCATCCGGCCCGCCCCCGCTGCGCCCGTTCGCCAGCCGGTCCTCGAGCTGCTCCGCGGCCGCGGTGGCCCGGCCACCGCTCAGGCCCGTGGCGGCCAGCGCCTGCATGCGGTTGACGACGACGCCCGCGAGCGGCATCCCCTCGCTCTCGAGCCGGTCGACGAAGTAGGCCGCCTCGCGCAGGGCGTCGCGCTCGGGCGCCGCGACGACGACGAACGCCGTGGCGGGCTCCTTGAGGAGGGCGTAGGTCACGTCCGCGCGCTCGCGGAAGCCGCCGAACATCGTGTCGAGGGCGGCGACGAAGGTCTGCACGTCGGCGAGGAAGGCGCCCCCGAGCACCTTGGACACCGTCGCGGCGGCGATGGTCGCGGTGACGCTGAAGACCTTGAGGTAGGCCCGGCCCCCCGCGCGGGCGGGCGCGGTGAGCAGCCGGATGAACCGGCCGTCGAGGAAGGAGCCGAGCCGCTTCGGGGCGTCGAGGAAGTCGAGCGCCGAGCGCGACGGGGGCGTGTCGACGACGACGAGGTCCCAGGTGCCCTCGCGCCCGGCCTGGGCGTGCAGCTGGCCGAGCTTCTCCATCGCCATGTACTCCTGGGTGCCCGCGAACGAGCTGGAGACGGCCTGGTAGAAGGGGTTGGCGAGGATCTGCGCGGCCTTGTCCGGGGTGGAGTGCGCCTCGACGACCTCGTCGAAGGTGCGCTTCATGTCGAGCATCATCGCGTCGAGGCTGCCGCCGGACGCCTCGCCGACGCCCGCGACCGGCCGAGGGGTGTTGTCGAGCTCGGTGAGGCCGAGCGACTGGGCGAGCCTGCGGGCGGGGTCGATCGTGAGGACGACGACCCGTCGCCCGGCCTCGGCCGCGCGCAGCCCGAGGGCCGCGGCCGTCGTCGTCTTGCCGACGCCGCCCGAGCCGCAGCACACGATGATGTCGGTGTCGGAGTCGGCGAGGAGGGCGTCGATGTCGACCCGCTGGGGTGCGCCGGCCATCAGCGCACCCCCTGCCCGAGGAGGACGTCGGCGAGCTCGGCGACCCCGCCGTCCTCGACCCCCGACGTGAGGGACGGCAGGGTGAGCGTCGGCAGCCCCTGCGCGGCGACCTCGTCGGTGAGCCCTCGCTCCAGGGCCACCCGCTCGGCGTGGTCGTGCGCCTGGGAGAGCAGGCCGGCGACGGTGCGCGCCGTCGCCTTCACCCCGACCGCGGCGAGGTCGGAGCGCACGCGCCCTCCGACCCCCTCGGGGTCGCGTGCGGCGGTCTCGAGCAGCGCCTCGTCGACGAGCGGCTCGCGGACCTGGTTGACGATGATCGCGCCCACGCCGAACCCCGCCTCGGAGAGCTCGGCCACGGCGTCGACGCTCTCCTGCACCGGCATCTCCTCGAGCAGCGTGACGACGTGCACGACGCTCTGCCGGTTGCGCAGCATGCGGGTGATCGAGTCCGCCTGGGAGTGGATCGGCCCGACCCGGGCGAGGTCGGCGACCTGCGCGTTGACGTTGAGGAACCGGGTGATCCGCCCGGTGGGCGGGGCGTCGAGGACGACGGCGTCCCACACCTTCGCGCCGTGGCCCCGCTTGTGACCCGTCGTGCGGCCGACGGCCTCGTAGACCTTGCCGATGAGCAGCACGTCGCGCACGCCGGGGGCGATCGTCGTCGCGAAGTCGATGACGCCCATCCGCTCGAGGGCGCCCCCGGCCCGGCCGAGCTTGTAGAACGTCTGGAGGTACTCGAGCAGCGCGGCCTTCGCGTCGACCGACAAGCCCCACAGCTCACCCCCCTCGGCGTGGCTCACGAGCCGGACCTCGTCGTTGCCGAGCGGCGGCACGTCGAAGGTCTGGCTGATGCCCTGCCGGCCCTCGACCTCGGCGAGCAGCACCCGCTTGCCGCGGCGGGTCAGGGCGAGGGCCAGGGCGGCCGCGACGGTCGTCTTGCCGACCCCGCCCTTGCCGGTCACGACGTGCAGGCGCACGCCGTCGAACGCGCGCGAGGGGGGAGGGGTGAGCACGGTTCCAGCGTAGATGGGCCGCTCGAGCGCCTCGCAGGCCGGTGGGTGGGTCGGTGCGGATGCCGGCCGGTTGCGGCGGGCGGATGCCGGCTGGTCGCGGCAGGCGGATGCCGGCCGGTTGCGCCGTGCGGATGCCGGCTGGTCGCGGCGGGCGGATGCCGGCCGGTTGCGCCGTGCGGATGCCGGCCGGTTACGCCGTGCGGATGCCGGCCGGCCACCGGGGCCACGGCGCTCGCGGACCGGCGGCTCAGTGTGTCGTGAGGGTGAGCTCCTCGACCTCGGCGAGCACGAGCAGGTAGGCGGGCCCGGTCGGGTCGATGACGTCGAAGTGGTCGGCACCGCGCGCCACCGCCGTCCGCAGCGGCTCGCTCGGGTCGCGGCCGGCGACGTAGCGCTCGACGACGCTCGCGGGGACGACGTCGTCGAGGTCCCCGGTGACGACGACCGCCGGCACGGTGAGGCGCTGGCGGGCGGGGTCGGCGTCGGCCCACGCGTCAGGGTGCTCGTCGGGGTCGCCGAGCAGGGCCCGCACCGCGTCATCGCTCAGCCCGAGCCGGTCGACCTCGGCGAGGTCCGCGGCGGGGGCGAGGGCCAGGACACCGGTGAGCCACGGCATCCGGCCGCCGGAGGCGAGCCAGAGCGCGAGCTGGCCGCCGGCGGAGTGGCCGACGACGACGACGCGGTCGGGCAGGTGGGTGTCGGCCCGCACCGCCTCGAGCCGCTCGACGACCGACCGGCCGGTCCCGGGCCAGCCGCCGCCCGGCATCCCGCAGCGGGCGTACTCGAGGTTCGCGACGTGGAAGCCGTCGCGGGCCAGCGCCTCGGCGAGGGGGGCGAGGTGCGCCCGGTCGTACTCCTCGCGCCAGAAGCCGCCGTGGACGAGGGCGACCGTGACGCCGCGCGCGCGGTCGGCCGCGGGCTCCCAGACCTCGTAGACGTCGGTCTGCTCCGGCCCGGTGACCTCGGTGCGGTCCGGCGGCCGGGCGGGCCGGGACGGCACCTCGCTCCCGCGGTGGGTCGCGGCGTCGGTCCGGTTGTGCTCGCTCACGCCTGCCACGGTAGCCCCCGGCGGCCGGCGCTAGGGTGGCCGCCATGACGAAGTACGAGTACGCCACCGTGCCGCTCATCGTGCACGCGACGAAGCAGATCCTGGACCAGTGGGGCGAGGACGGCTGGGAGCTCGTCCAGGTGCTCGCCATGCCCGAGGGGAACCTCGTGGCCTACCTCAAGCGCCCGAGGGCCTGATCGTGGGGGCCGTCGAGCAGCGCCTCGCCGAGCTGGGCCTGAGCGTCCCCGAGGTCGTGGCCCCGCTCGCCGCCTACGCGCCCGCGGTGCTCGACGGGTCGCGGGTCTACGTCTCGGGGCAGGTGCCGATGGTCGACGGCGTGCTCGCCGAGGCCGGGCACGTCGGTGAGGGCGAGGGGCTCGTGTCGCCCGAGCGGGCCAAGGAGCTCGCCGCGGTGTGCGCACTCAACGCCCTCGCGGCCGTGAAGTCGGTCGCCGGCGACCTCGACCGGGTCGAGCGGGTCGTCAAGGTCGTGGGATTCGTCGCGTCCGACCCGTCGTTCACCGGGCAGCCGGGCGTCGTCAACGGTGCCTCCGAGCTCTTCGGCGCGGTCTTCGGCGAGGCCGGGGTGCACGCCCGGTCCGCCGTCGGTGTGGCCGCTCTCCCACTCGGCGCGCCGGTCGAGGTCGAGGTCATCGTTCACCTGCGCGACTGACGCCGTGGCCGACGGGCAGCCGGTGGGGCGGGTTGTCGAGCACCCGGTGTCGCGCGACCCGGGGCTCGGGGAGCGGGCGGCCGCGTGGCTGGCCGCCCCCGAGCGCGTCGTCGTCCGGGCGCGCGCCGCCGCGACCGTCATGCTCGTTCGGGACGGGGATGCCGGGCCCGAGGTCTTCGTCCAGCGTCGCGTCGCGTCGATGGCCTTCGCGCCGTCGACGGTCGTCTTCCCCGGTGGGGGCGTGGATGCCGTGGACCACCAGCTCGACGTCGAGACGCCGGGCCTCGCCGAGCTCGCCGCCGCGATGGGGGTGGGCGTCGCCGAGGCCGCGCCCTTCGCCGCCGCGGCGGTGCGCGAGGTCGAGGAGGAGTGTGCGGTGCGGCTGTCGGTGGCTGACCTCCGGGGCCGGGCCCACTGGGTGACACCGGAGTTCGAGCCGCGGCGCTACGACACGTGGATCCTCGCCGCCGGGATGCCGGCCGGCCAGCACGCGACCGGCACGACGACGGAGTCCGACCACAGCACGTGGGTCCGGCCGCGAGAGCTGCTGTCCCGGCACCGGGCCGGCGAGGTTCGGATGCTGCCACCCACGGTCGTCTCGCTCGAGCAGCTCGCCGCGTTCGGCGATGCCGCGTCGTTCCTCGCCGACCGGCCACGGGTGGCGCGGGTGCTGCCCGAGCTCGTGCTCGGCGACGACGGACTGCCGGTGCTGCGCACCGTGCTGCCGTGAGCCCCGCGGGTGGACGGGTCCGGGTGCATCCGCCGACGGGGTGCGCGGCGGCTTGCGTTCATGGCAACAGGCAGTGCAGCCCCTGATCGGGCGCCCGCGTGCTCAGCGACCCCTCCGGGTCCGTGCCACTGCCTGTTCGTGGGAACGCCCCTGTGGATGACGACGGTGGCCGCCGACGCTGAGCAGGCACGATGGCGACATGGGGCAGCGAGGGGATGGCGCAGGCGTCGCCGACACGCTTGCGTTCCTCGGCGGGGTCGCCACGTGGCGCGAGCTGCGCGACGTCCACCCCGCCCGGCGCATCACTCGCGCGAGGGACAGCGGCCTCGTCGACCGCGCCGCGAGGGGCCGCTACGTCCTGCCGTCGACGGGTGGCCAGCTCACGATCGCGCAGTCTCGCACCGCGGTGCTCTCCCACCTCAGCGCCGCCGTCCACCACGGGTGGAAGGTCAAGACGGTCCCGGATGCCGCGCGGCTCACCGTCGCGCGCAAGCGGCACCTGCAGCCCGACCAGCTTCGCGGGGTCGTCACGCACTGGGCCGACCTGGCTCCCCACGAGGTGCACCACGGGGTGACGACGCCGTTGCGCACCGTCCTCGACTGCGCGAGGTCCCTGCCGTTCGACGAGGGCCTGGCCGTGGCGGACTCCGCCCTGCGGTCGGGGGTGGTCGGCCGCCCGGAGCTCGCGCTTCGAGCGGCTGCCCTGCGCGGCAACGGATCCGCTCGAGCACGGCGTGTCGCCGCGCACGCCGACGGGCGCGCGGCGAACCCGTTCGAGTCGGTGCTGCGCGCACTCTGCCTCGCGGAGGGCCTCGACCTCACGCCCCAGCTCGAGGTCTGCGCCACGGGTCTCTACGCCGTCGTCGACCTCGGCAGCGAGGAGCTGCGGCTCGCGGTCGAGGCTGACGGATTCGAGCACCACGGCACCCGTCGGGGTCTGCGCAAGGACTGCCGCCGGCACACCGAGCTCGCCGTCTTCGACTGGTCCTCGCTGCGGTTCTCGTACGAGGACGTCATGGGGGAGCCCGCGTGGGTCCGCTGGGCCCTTCGCTCGTGGCTCGACGTGCGCTCGGGGCGCGAGCCGGGGCTTCCGCCGCTGCGCTCACCACGACAGGCAGTGGCCTCCTGACCATCGTGCCGCCGTGCCTGGAACCCCACCGCGGCGGCAGGCACTGCCTGTTGGCAGGAGCACCAGTCGGCGCGCGGCCTGCGAGGCGCGACCTCAGCCGGCGCGCGGTCTGCGAGGCGCGACCTCCGGCGGGGAACCCGGCGGCGAGCCACGGCATACTCGTGACCCGTGAGCGCCAGCCCGCCGCCGTCGGTGACCGCACCCTGGTCCGGTGGGGCCGTCACCGGCCGGGCGCGCTGCGTGCTCGCCCCGAACCCCGGCCCGATGACCCTCGACGGCACGAACACGTGGGTGCTCGTCGAGCCCGGGTCGACCGATGCCGTCGTCGTCGACCCCGGGCCGCTCGACGAAGGGCACCTCGCCGCCGTGCTCACGGCCGTCGAGGATGCCGGTGCGCGCGTCACCGAGACCGTGCTCACCCACGGTCACCTCGACCACGCGGAGGCGGCGCCGCGCTTCGCCGAGATCACCGGCTCACGGGTGCGTGCGGTGGGTCGCGGTCACGACGACCTCGGCGACGGTGACGTCGTGCGGGCCGGCGGCCTCGAGCTCCGCGTCGTCGCGACGCCCGGGCACACCGCCGACTCCATCTCGCTCGCCCTGCCGGCCGACCACGTCCTGCTCACCGGCGACACCGTGCTCGGCCGGGGGACGACCGTCGTCGCGCACCCGGACGGCGAGCTCGGCGCCTACCTCGACTCGCTCGAGCGCATCGCGGCGCTGACCGGCGACGGCTCGGTCACCGCGATCCTCCCCGGGCACGGACCGGTCGTGCCGGATGCCGCGGCGATGGTCGCGTTCTACCGCGTGCACCGCGCCGAGCGGCTCGACCAGGTGCGCCAGGCGCTCGCCGACGGCGCCGCGTCGGAGGACGACCCGGTCGAGGGCGTGCTGCGGCGGGTCTACGCCGACGTGCCGGCGAGCGTGTGGCCGGCGGCGCGGCTGTCGATCCGCGCCCAGCTGGCCCACCTCGCGCGCTGAGTCCGGCACCCCGCAGCGCGCCTGGTGAGGGCGTGCTGCCGGGCGGTCAGCGGGCCCGGCGCTTGAGCCGGTCGACGTCGATGAGCAGCACGGCCCGGGCCTCGAGCCGCAGCCACCCGCGGGAGGCGAAGTCGGCCAGGGCCTTGTTGACGGTCTCTCGGGAGGCGCCGACGAGCTGGGCGAGCTCCTCCTGGGTGAGGTCGTGCGCGACCATGAGCCCATCGTCGACCGGGCGACCGAAGCGGTCGGCGAGGTCGAGGAGGGCCTTGGCGACCCGGCCGGGGACGTCGGTGAAGACGAGGTCGGCGAGCACCTCGTTCGTGCGGCGCAGCCGGCGGGCCAGTGCGGCGAGCAGCGTCGAGGCGACACCGGGGCGCGTGGCGAGGTACTCCTTGAGCTGCTCGTGACCCATCGAGACGACCTGGGTCTCGGCGACGGCGGTCGCGGTGGCCGTGCGGGGCCCGGGGTCGAACAGCGACAGCTCGCCGAACATCTCACCGGGGCCGAGGATCGCGAGGAGGTTCTCACGGCCGTCGCTGCTCGTGCGGCCGAGCTTGATCTTGCCCTCGCCGATGACGTAGAGCCGGTCGCCCTGGTCGCCCTCGTGGAAGAGGATGTCGCCGCGCTCGAGGCGCTGCGGGCTCATGGAGGCGATGAGCGACTCGGCGGTCTGCTCGTCGAGGGCGGCGAACAGGGGTGCTCTGCGCACGACATCGTGATCCACGAGCCACAGTGTGCCAGAGACGGACCCGTTCGGGGCGGAGCGTCCCCGCCGGATCGCTCGCCGCCGGGCCGGGGCCGTCAGGGCCACGACGTAGGCTGACCCGGTGCCCGTGACCACCCCGTATGCCGTCCGGCGGGCCCGCGCGGGCGAGGAGAGCCCGGTGGCGCTCACCCGGCGCGCGCGCCGCATCCACCGGGCCCTCGTGGAGCGCTACCCGTACGCCCACTGCGAGCTCGACTTCGAGACACCGCTGCAGCTCCTCGTCGCCACGGTGCTCTCCGCCCAGACGACCGACGTCATGGTCAACTCGGTCACCCCCACCCTCTTCACCCGGTGGCCCACGGCCGAGGCCCTCGCGGGCGCCGACCGCGACGAGATGGAGGCCGTGCTCCGGCCGACCGGGTTCTTCCGCGCCAAGACCACCTCGCTCATCACTCTCGGGGCCGCGCTCGTCGAGCGGTTCGGCGGCGAGGTGCCGCGACGGCTCGACGACCTCGTCACCCTCCCCGGCGTCGGGCGCAAGACGGCCAACGTCGTGCTCGGCAACGCGTTCGGCGTCCCGGGCATCACCGTCGACACCCACGTCGGCCGGCTCGCACGCCGGTTCGGGTGGACGAGCGAGACCGACCCCGTCAAGGTCGAGCACGCCCTCGGGGCCCTCATCCCGAAGCGCGACTGGACGATGCTCAGCCACGTGCTCATCTTCCACGGGCGCCGCACCTGCCACGCCCGGCGCCCGGCCTGCGGGGCGTGCCCTGTCGCCCGGTGGTGCCCCGCCTACGGCGAGGGCGAGACCGACCCGGTCAAGGCGCGAGCCCTGCTCGCCTACGAGCTCGCCCCCGGCGCCGCCCTCCCCGACCCGCCCCCCGGCCCGCTGCCGGACGACCCGCCCCCCGGCCCGCTGCCGGACGACCCGCCCCCCGGCCCGCTGCCGGACGACCCGCCCCCCGGCCCGCTGCCGGACGACCCGCCCCCCGGCCCGGTGCCGGACGACCCGCAGCCCGCTCACCCGTGACCGCGCCGACCCCCGAGTGGCTCGCCGCCCTCGCGGCCCGCACCGACGTCGCCGAGCACGAGTGGTTCTCGACGTACGCTCCGCCGGAGGGGGCCGGCCGGCGCTCGGCCGTGCTCATCCTCTTCGGCCCGGACCCTCGTGGGGGCGAGGACGTCGTGCTCACCGAGCGGGCGCACACGCTGCGCTCGCACCCCGGTCAGGTGTCCTTCCCCGGCGGTCGGGTCGACCCCGACGACGACGGCTCGGTGGCCGCCGCGCTGCGCGAGGCCGAGGAGGAGGTGGGCCTGGACCCCGCGGGCGTCGAGGTGCTCGCGACCTTCCCCGAGCTCTTCCTCGCCCCGAGCCAGCACGCGGTGACCCCCGTGCTCGGGTGGTGGCCGCGCCCCGTGCCGGTCGGCGTCGTCGACCGCGGTGAGGTCGAGCGGGTGCTGCGCGTCCCGGTGGCCGACCTCGTCGCACCGCGGCACCGGTTCACGGCGGTGTTCGGGCCCTACCGCGGCCCCGCCTTCGAGGTCGGTGACCTGTTCGTCTGGGGGTTCACGGCGATGCTGCTCAGCAGCCTCTTCGAGCTCGCCGGCGTGGCGCTGCCCTGGGATGCCGGCATCGAGCGTCCGCTGCCCGAGCGGGTCCTGTCGCCGTGGATGCGCCAGGCCCAGGCGCAGGCCGAGGCCGAGGCCGCAGCCCGGGCACGGCATCCGAAGGAGCCGCGGGGGTGAGCGGCGAGGCGCTCCTCGACGTCGTGCTCGTGCTCGTCCTCGTGGGGTACGCGTGGAGCGGGTGGCGGCAGGGCTTCGTCTCGGCGCTGCTCGGCCTCGTCGGCCTCGTCGCGGGTGCCTTCCTCGCGGTCCGCCTCGTCCCCGGCTGGCTCGAGGACTCGCTCGGCCTCGCGCCGTCCACGCCCGGCGGGGTGCTCGCCCTCCTGGCCGCGGTGCTCGCGGGCGCCGTCGCGGGGCAGTCGCTCATGCTCGTGCTCGCCCGCCGGGTGCGGGAGTCGGTCGAGGCCCCCAGCGCCCGGGCCCTCGACTCCGCGCTCGGCCTCGTCGCCGTGCTCGCCGCGGCGGTCCTCGTCATCTGGGTCGTCGCCGGGGCGGTCCGGGTCGGTGGCCCACCTGCCGCGCGCGACCTCATGGCCCGCTCGGCCGTCGTCACCGCGCTCGACGAGGTCGTGCCCCCGTCCGCCGACGGGCTCGTCGAGGACGTCACCAAGGCGTTGGACCGCAGCGGCTTCCCGCGCGTCTTCGAGGGGCTCGGACCCGAGCCGATCGCCCCGGTCGACGCCCCCGACGACGAGCTCGCGACCGACCCCGAGGTGGCCCGCGCCCTGGGCTCCGTCGTGCGCGTGCTCGCCGAGTCCCGCACGTGCGACGCGGCGCAGGTCGGCACCGGCTGGGTCGTCGCCCCGGGGCGGGTCGCGACGAACGCCCACGTCGTCGCCGGGGCGGACCGCGTCGGCGTCAGCCTCAGGGGAACCGGACGCGAGCGTGAGGCGCGCGTCGTCGCGTTCGACCCCCGGCGCGACGTCGCGGTGCTCGCCGTGCCCGGTCTCGACGCACCGAGCATGCCCCGCGGCGAGCCGCTCGACACGGGTGACCCGGCCGTGCTCGCGGGGTTCCCCGGCGACGAGGGGCTGTGGGTCGGCAGCGCCCGGGTGCGCGACGTGCTCACCGCGAGGGGTGCCGACATCCACGGTGGCACCGGCGTCGTGCGCGAGGTCTACTCGTTGCGCGCCCAGGTTCGTCGCGGTGCGTCGGGCGGGCCGGTCGTCGACCCGTCGGGCCGGGTCGTGGGCATGATCTTCGCGACCTCGCTCGACGACCCTGACACCGGCTACGCACTCACGCTCGACGAGATCGACCCGGTGCTCGACCGCGGCACGGCGTCGTCGGCGCCGGTCGCGACCGGCGCGTGCACCTCAGGCTGAGGGCGTCGGGGTGGGCGGCGCGGACCCGGTGGCACCACCGGACGCCGGCCCTGCGGATGCCGTGCCGGACGCGGGGCGGGCGGATGCCGTGCCGCCCGCGGGTGCGGCGGCTGCGGCGGGCGCCGCACCCGTGTCCTCGTCGCCGGTGGCGCCCTTGAGGGCCGCGATGGTCTGCTGGGCCTGGTCGATGGCCCGCTCGGGAGCGGGCTGCGCGGTCTCCAGCGACTTCTTCCCGAGGAGGCCGAGCACGACGGCGACGAGGAGCACGACCGCCGCCACGATGAGGTAGCCGGCCCACACCGGCAGCGCCTCGGCGATGCCCCACGCCGCGCTGTGCAGGAGGAAGACGAACCCCATGAGGGCGAGGAACCCGGCGCCGGCGAGCAGGCCGACGCCCTTGCCGAGGACCTTGGCCCCGGAGCTGACCTCCGCCTTCGCGAGGGCGATCTCGCCGCGGACGATCCCCTGCAGGTCGTGCGTGGCGTCGGCCACCAGCTGGCCGATGGTCCGCTCGCTACCCGATGTGCCGGTTGACATTGCGCCTCCGCCTGTGTGGTCCGCGTCGGGCCGCGTGGCGGGCCCTCGCTGCACGACCTTACCGAGAGACGCCCACCTCAGGACGTGGAGGCCCCGCCCTGGTACACGTCCGGGATGCCGTCGGCATCGTCGTCGCGCCTCTCGAGCTCGGCGATCCGACGGTAGGTACGGTTGCGAAGCCGCAGGGCCACCGACGCGAGCGTCGCCGCGAGCAGTGATCCGGTGAGCACCGCGAGCTTGACGTGGGCGTCGCGCTCGGACCCGGTCCCGAAGGCCAGCTCGCCGACGAGCAGGGAGACGGTGAACCCGACGCCGGTGAGCAGGGCCAGGCCGCCGACGTCCCGCCACGCGAGGTCGTCGTCGAGCCGGGCCCGGGTGAAGCGGGCGACGAGCCAGGTCGTGCCGAAGACACCGACGAGCTTGCCGAGCACGAGGCCCGCGACGATGCCGATCGCCACCTCGTCCTGGAAGGCGGCCGCGAAGCCACCTCCGATGACCGTGACACCCGAGGCGAAGAAGGCGAAGACCGGCACCGCGAACCCCGCGGAGATCGGGCGCATCCGGTGCTCGAAGCGGTGGGCGACGTCGGTCCTGCGGTCGAGGGTGCTGATCGAGGGGACGGACGCCCGGGCCTTGACCGGCACGACGAGCCCGAGGAGGACGCCGGCGACGGTGGCGTGGACCCCGGACGCGTGCACGAGCGCCCACGTCGCGAAGGCGAGCGGGAGCAGCATCCACCAGAACGTGACGCGGCGCTGGACGAGCGCCGCGAACGCGCCGAGGGGCAGCAGGGCCGCGAGCAGCGGGACCACCTGGAGATCGGCGGTGTAGAAGATCGCGATGATCGTGATCGCGATGAGGTCGTCGACGACGGCGAGGGTGAGCAGGAAGGAGCGCAGGGCGGACGGCAGGTAGGACCCGATGACCGCGAGCACGGCGAGGGCGAACGCGATGTCGGTCGCGGTGGGGATGGCCCACCCGCGCATCGCCTCGCCGTCCCCCCCGAGGGCGACGACGACGGCGAGGAAGATGACGGCCGGCATGATGACGCCACCGATCGCGGCCGTGACCGGAACGGCGGCCTTGGCGACGGTGCGCAGCTCGCCGACGAGGAACTCGCGCTTGAGCTCGAGCCCGGCGACGAAGAAGAAGATGGCGAGCAGCCCGTCGGACGCCCAGTGCCCGAGCGTCAGCCGGAGGTCACCCCACTCCGGCCCGACGTAGGTGTCGCGCAGGGTCTGGTACGCCTCGCTCCACGGGCTGTTCGCGAGGACGAGGGCGACGACGGCCGCGATGAGCAGCAGCGCCCCACCGATGGTCTCGGTGCGCAGCGCGTTGGCGACGAACTGGCTCTCGGTCCAGGTCGGCCGGCGGAGGACGGAGCGGCCGGCGGGGTCGGTCGGCGAGTCCGTCATGCGGTGCTCCTCTGGTCGGTGGGGGGCGACCCCGCGGGGTCGCCGACATCGTGCCGACCAGGCTTCCCGGCGCTCCGCGAACAGTCTATCGGTGCGCGGCCACCCGCTCGCGGGCCGTCGCCGCGGCGACGAGCGCGGCGAACATCGAGCGCACGTCGGCGACGGCGGCGTCGTCGGCGCGCACCGTGCCGTCGGGGTCGAGGGTCTTCTCGAGGTGGAGCGCGGCGCCGTCGACGACGACCATGCCGACCCGTTCGAGGGTCTGCCGCAGCGCCGAGCGCGCGTACCGGGCACCGCTCCAGCCGTACCCGACGCAGGCGACCGGCATCCCGTCCCACTCGGCATAGAGGTAGTCGATGGCGTTCTTCAGGGCCGCGTTGTAGCCGCGGTTGTACTCGGGCATGACGAGCACGACGGCGTCGAGCCCGGTGACGGTCTCGGACCAGCGGCGGGTGTGCTCGTGGGCGTAGCGGCCGTCGGACGGCAGCTCGGGCTCGTCGAGGAAGGGGAGGGCGAGCTCACGCAGGTCGATGCCGACGGGCTCGACGCCCTCGGGGGCGAGGTCGAGCACCCACGCGGCGACGTGGTGGCCGATGCGGCTGGGGCGGGTGCTCGCGGTGACGATGCCGATCCGGGTCATGCCCCGATCCTCACACGCGGCCCGGGCGTGAGGGGTGCCGAGCGACCGCCGGCACCCCTCACCGTCCGCCGGAGCGGGTCAGTCCGAGGACGATCCGCCGGTGAGACCCTGCTGGATCATGCTCATCACCGAGGAGTCGGCGAGGGTCGTGACGTCACCGACCTCGCGGTTCTCGGCGACGTCCTTGAGCAGGCGGCGCATGATCTTGCCCGACCGGGTCTTGGGCAGCTCGGGCACGATCATGATCTGCCGCGGCTTGGCGATCGGGCCGATCTCGTGGGCCACGTGGTTGCGCAGCTCCTGGACGAGGTCGCCGCCCTCACCCGGCTCGTCGGCCTCCTCGACCGCCTCCTGGCGCAGGATGACGAACGCGCACACGGCCTGGCCGGTGGTCTCGTCGCTCGCCCCGACGACCGCCGCCTCGGCGACCTTGGGGTGCGAGACGAGGGCCGACTCGATCTCGGCCGTCGACAGCCGGTGGCCCGAGACGTTCATGACGTCGTCGACCCGGCCGAGCAGCCAGATGTTGCCCTTCTCGTCGTACTTCGCCCCGTCGCCGGCGAAGTAGTACTTCGGCCCGAAGCGGCTCCAGTACGTGTCCTTGTAGCGCTCGGGGTCACCCCAGATGCCGCGCAGCATCGCCGGCCACGGCTTGGTGAGCACGAGGTAGCCGACCTTCTCGGCCTCGGTGAACGGCTGGCCGTCGTCGTCGAGGATCTCGGCCGCGATGCCGGGGATCGGGCGCTGGGCGGAGCCGGGCTCGAGCGTCGTGACGCCGGGGAGGGGGCTGATCATGATGCCGCCGGTCTCGGTCTGCCACCACGTGTCGACGATCGGAGCCCGGTCGCCGCCGATGTGCTTGCGGTACCAGAGCCAGGCCTCGGGGTTGATCGGCTCGCCGACGCTCCCGAGGAGCCGCACGCTCGACAGGTCGAACTTGGCCGGGATGTCGTCACCCCACTTCATGAACGTGCGGATCGCGGTCGGCGCCGTGTAGAGGACGGTCACGCCGTACTTCTCGATGAGCTCCCACCAGCGGCCCTGGTGCGGCGTGTCCGGTGTGCCCTCGTACATGACCTGGGTCGCGCCGTTGGCGAGCGGCCCGTAGACGATGTAGGAGTGGCCGGTGACCCAGCCGACGTCGGCGGTGCACCAGTACACGTCGGACTCGGGGTGGACGTCGTGGACGACGGCGTTCGTGTAGGCCGCCTGGGTGAGGTAGCCACCGCTCGTGTGGAAGATGCCCTTGGGCTTCCCGGTCGTGCCGCTCGTGTAGAGGATGAAGAGCGGGTGCTCGCTGTCGTGGGGCTGCGCCTCGTGGGTGTCGGCCTGGCGCTCGACGAGGTCGTGCCACCACACGTCGCGGTCCTCCGACCACGCGACGTCGGTCCCGGTGCGGCGCACGACGAGCACCTTCTCGACCGGGTTCGGGTACTGCAGGGCCTCGTCGACGGCGGGCTTGAGCGGGGAGGGCTTGCCACGGCGGAACTGTCCGTCGGTCGTCACGACGACCTTGCACTGCGCGTCGTCGATGCGGGTGTGCAGGGCCTCGGCCGAGAAGCCGCCGAAGATGACGGAGTGCGGGGCGCCGAGCCGGGCGCACGCGAGCATCGTGAACACCGTCTCTGGGATCATCGGCATGTAGATGGCGACGGTGTCACCGGTCGTGACCCCGAGCTCGGTGAGCGCGTTGGCCGTCTTCGCGACCTCGCGCTGCAGGTCCGCGTACGTGATCGCGCGGGTGTCGCCGCCCTCGCCCTCGAAGTGGATCGCGACCCGGTCGCCGTTCCCGGCCTCGACGTGCCGGTCGACGCAGTTGTGGGCGACGTTGAGCCGGCCGCCGACGAACCACTTCGCGAAGGGCGCGTCGTCCCAGTCGAGGGTGCGCTCGAAGTCGGTCGCCCACGTGATGCGGCTGCGGGCCTGCTCGGCCCAGAACCCCTCGTGGTCGGCGGCCGCCGCGTCGTACAGGTCGGCGGTCCCGTTGGCCTGGGCGGAGAACGCCGGGTCGGGGGCGAAGTCCATCTCGTGCGCGTGGCTGGACAGGCTGTCGTCGGTCACGGCGTGATCCTCCTCGTTGAGTGACTGGCCCCCAGCCAACCCGAGGTCGGGCCGCCGATCAACCGCTCGCGGTCCCGGATGCCGGTGGGCGGGCGGCGCGTGCGCCGAGCGGGTCCGGGGCGGTCGCCGTGGGCCGCCGACCGGCATCCCGCGCCGTCGTGGGCCCGGTGCGGCCGCGGCGGCCGCCGCGGTACGGGCACCGTACGAGCGGGTCCGGCGACGAGGCCGGTCACGCCGCCGGTCACGACGCCGCCCCGCGGGCACCCGCCGGCCGCCCGGCATCCGTCCGTCCCGGCGGACTGGGCAGGTTGCCCAGAGAATCGCGGAACCGGGTGGCGAAACTGTGCGCTGATTGACCATCGGGTCCCGCATCGGTTCCATCCTGTCGACGTCCGTGGAACCGTGGGGAGAACGGCCCATGAGGCCACCCCACACTCACGAGGAGGTGAGCACGGTGTTCGAGGAGGGACAGCTCTACTCGACCGTGTCGACGGATGCCGACGGGCAGGTGCAGGTGCACCTCGGGGAGGACCACCCCGGGTTCACCGACCCCGCGTACCGCGCGCGACGGGGCGACATCGCCGCGGCGGCCCTGGCCCACCGGCCGGGGCAGCCGGTGCCCACGATCGACTACACCGAGCAGGAGCACGAGATCTGGCGGCTCGTGTCCGCCGAGCTCGCACCGAAGCACGAGAGGTACGCGCACTCCGAGTTCCTCGCGGCGAAGGCGGTGCTGGACCTGCCGACCGACCACGTGCCCCAGCTGCACGAGGTCACCGAGCGGCTGCTCCCGCTCACCGGCTGGTCGTACACCGCCGCCCCCGGGCTCGTGCCGCTGCGCGAGTTCTACGCCGACCTGGGCGCGCGCACCTTCAACTCGACGCAGTACCTGCGGCACCCGAGCCAGCCGCTCTACACGCCCGAGCCGGACATCATCCACGAGGTCATCGGTCACGCGAACCAGCTCGCGAGCCCGCGGTTCGCGGCGATCGTCGAGGCGGCGGGCCGGGCGAGCGAGCGACTCGAGACCGACGAGGCGATGCAGTTCGTCGCGGACGTCTTCTGGTTCTCGATCGAGTTCGGCGTCATCGCCGAGGGCGGCGTCACGAAGGCCTACGGCGCCGGCATCCTGTCGAGCTACGGCGAGATGGACGAGTTCGGGCACATGGACATCCGCCCGCTCGACCTGGGCCAGATGGGCACGCTCAACTACGACATCACGGCGTACCAGCCCATCCTGTTCCGGGCCGAGGGCCTGGCGCACCTCGAGGACGTCGTCGGCCACTTCTTCGCCACCGTCGACGACGACCTCGCGGCCGGGCTGCGGGCGCAGGCGAGCGCGCACGTCTGACCCGCCGCCGCCCGCCCCAGCGCCCCGTTGGTCGGGTGACCCGAGAAACCCCCACCTCACTGGACAAGGTTCGTCCGGTGAGGTGGGGGTTCGTCGGGTGAGGTGGAGCAGCCGCGTCAGTGGTTGACGGCCTCCGCGACACCGTGACCGGTGAGGCTGCGGACCTCCATCTCGGCGTACTTCTGGGCGTTGTGCTCCTTGCTCGTCACCGAGCCGAGCCACCCGAGGAAGAACGCGAGCGGGATGGACACCAGACCCGGGTTGTCGAGCGGGAACCACGAGAAGTCCACGCCCTGGATCATCGACAGGCTCTTGCCCGTCGCCGGGTCGACCGGCTTCCCGGACACGACCGGGCTGAAGATGATCAGGCCGATCGAGCTGATGAGGCCGCCGTAGATCGAGAAGAGCGCGCCGCGGGTGTTGAAGCCCTTCCAGAACAGCGAGTACAGGATCGTCGGCAGGTTCGCGCTCGCGGCGACGGCGAACGCCAGGGCGACGAGGAAGGCGATGTTCTGGTCCTTGGCGAACATGCCACCGACGATGGCGACGATGCCGATGACGACCGACGCGATGCGGGCAACCTTGACCTCGCTCTCGCCCGACGTCTGACCCCTCTTGAAGACCTCCTTGTAGAGGTCGTGGGCGAAGGTCGCCGATGTCGTGATGGTGAGACCGGCGACGACCGCGAGGATCGTCGCGAAGGCGATGCCGGAGATGATGCCGAGCAGGACCGAGCCACCCAGCTCGTAGGCGAGCAGCGGTGCAGCGGCGTTGGCCTTGCCCGGGGCCGCGGTGATGGTCGCAGGGCCGACGAGGGCGGCGGCGCCGTAGCCGACGACGAGGGTGAGCAGGTAGAAGCCGCCGATGAGCCAGATGGCCCACTCGACCGACTTGCGGGCCTGCTTGCTCGTCGGAACGGTGTAGAAGCGCTGGAGCACGTGCGGCAGTCCCGCGGTGCCGAGGACCAGGGCCATCGACAACGAGATGAAGTCGATCTTCGTCGTCGTGCTCACGCCGTACTTCAGGCCCGGTGCGAGGAGCGCGTCGCCCGCCTTCGGCGAGTTGTCGACGGCGCCCTGGAGCAGGGCCGAGAAGTTGAAGCCGTACTTCGCGAGCGTCCACACCGAGATGACCGCGGTCCCCGCGATGAGCAGGATGGCCTTGATGATCTGCACCCACGTGGTGCCCTTCATGCCACCGATGAGGACGTAGGCGATCATCACGGTGCCGACGAGGGCGATGACGAGGTTCTGCGCGGTCTCGCCGCTCACCCCGAGGAGCAGCGACACGAGGCCGCCCGCGCCGGCCATCTGGGCCAGCAGGTAGAAGAACGACACGGCGAGAACGGAGGTGGCGGTCGCGATGCGCACCGGGCGCTGCTTGAGGCGGTAGGACAGGACGTCCGCCATCGTGAAGCGGCCCGTGTTGCGCATGAGCTCGGCGACGAGCAGGAGCGCGACGAGCCACGCGACGAGGAAGCCGATCGAGTACAGGAAGCCGTCGTACCCCTGGAGGGCGATGGCGCCGGCGATGCCGAGGAAGCTCGCCGCGGAGAGGTAGTCGCCGGCGATCGCGATGCCGTTCTGGCGGCCGGTGAAGGCACCCGCGGCCGTGTAGTACTGCTCGGCCGTCTTCTTCCCCGAGGCCACCTTGATGACGATGACGAGCGTCACGACGACGAACGACGCGAAGATGGCGATGTTGAGGGCGGGGCTGCCGACCGAGGTCGAGGTCGCGGCGGCGAGGCTGCTGAGGCCGGCCATGGTCAGCCCTCCTGTCCGGCGTCGAGGCGCGAGCCGAGCTTGTCGGCCAGCGGGTCGAACTCACGGTTCGCCCACCGCGCGTAGATGATCGTGATCGCGAACGTCGTCACGAACTGTCCGAGCCCGAAGATCAGGCCGATGTTGATGTTGCCGAACAGCGTCGTGCCCATGAAGTCGGACGCGAAGATCGACAGCAGGACGTACACGAAGTACCAGGCGAGGAAGAACGCGGTCATCGGGAAGACGAACCCGCGGAACTTCTTGCGCAGCTCCTGGAACTCCGAAGTGGACTGCAGCGCGAGGTACGGGTCCTCGTCGTGCGTGCGAGCGTCGTTGCTCACGGGTCACCTCCAGGGTCTGATGTCCGGACCGATCGACCGGCTCGGCTCAAGGGTGGGGGCAGGTCGGGGCCCTTGGGCACCCTCGCGCCCGGGTGGCGCGCCGGGCGGGTCCGCGGGGCGACGTGCGGACCCCGGCGCCGCGGCGAGCGGCGCGCGTCGCGCGACGAGCGGTGCACCGCGGCCGGAGCCGGACATCCCGCCCGCGACCGCACGGCATCCGCCCGCGACCGCACGGCATCGCGCTCGCGAGCGGCACGGCATCCGCCTGCGAGCGGCATGATGGGCCCGTGCGCGCGCTGAGGAAGGTCACGGCAGGCCCCGGTCTCGAGCTCGTCGACGTCCCCGAGCCCGAGTGCGGTGACAAGGACGTCAAGGTCAGGGTGCTGCGGGCCGGGCTGTGCGGCACCGACCTGCACCTCGAGCAGTGGGACGAGTGGGCGGCGGCCACGGTGCGCGCCCCGATGACGATCGGCCACGAGTTCTTCGGCGAGGTCGTCGAGGTGGGGGCGGACGTCGACCACGTCGCGGTCGGCGACCGGGTCTCCGGCGAGGGGCACATCGTGTGCGGCAACTGCCGCAACTGCCGCGCCGGCCGCCGGCACCTGTGCATCAACACCGTCGGGGTGGGGGTCAACCGCGACGGTGCCTTCGCCGACTACGTCGTCATCCCGGCGACGAACGCGTGGGTGCAGCCGGCCGACCTCGACCCCGACCTCGGCGCGATCTTCGACCCGCTCGGCAACGCGACCCACACCGCGCTGCAGTGGCCGGTCGTGGGGGAGGACGTTCTCGTCACGGGCGCCGGGCCGATCGGCGTCATGGCGACGGCGATCGTGCGGCACGCCGGGGCCCGCCGGATCTGCGTCACCGACCTGTCGGCCGAGCGGCTCGCGCTCGCGAGGGCCGCCGGGGCCGACCTCGTCGTCGACGTGTCCGCCGGGGGGACGCTCGCGGCGGCACAGCGCGAGCTGGGGATGGTCGAGGGCTTCGACATCGCCCTCGAGATGTCGGGTTCTCCCGCGGCGGTCGAGGACCTCCTCGCGAACATGAACCACGGCGGCCGGGTCGCGCTCCTCGGCCTGCCCACCGACCGCTACGCCATCGACTGGGGCCGGGTCATCACGCACATGATCACGCTGCGGGGCATCTACGGCCGCGAGATGTTCGAGACCTGGTACCTCATGGGGTCCATGCTCGCGTCGTCGCCGCAGCTGCGGGCCGCCGTGTCCTCGGTCATCACCGGCCGGCACGCCGCCGCCGACTGGCAGGAGGCGTTCGACGAGACCCGTTCGGGCCACGGCGGCAAGGTCGTCCTCGACTGGAGCTGAGCCCTCCGCCCGCGACGCGGTCGAGAGTTCACGACGCGGCTGGCGCCTCGACGGCGGCTCGAGCGTGCCGCGCACTCTCGACGTGGGTTCGCGACCCTTGCGGCTCGGGCGTCGATCGGATGCCGGCGCGCGGGCCTACGCTGGCCGGGTCGGGTGCCGCTGTCGGGCCCCAGGAAGACCGGACCCACGAGGAGGCGACGTGTACGGCGCAGTCAAGGACGAGCTGGCGGCCACGCTGAGGGAGATCGAGGAGGCCGGTCTCTACAAGCGCGAACGCGAGCTCACGACACCGCAGGCCGCCCACGTGGCGACGACGGGCGGGGAGGCGCTCAACTTCTGCGCGAACAACTACCTCGGCTTCGCCGACCACCCGGACGTCGTGGCGGCGAGTCGCGCGGCGCTCGACGAGTGGGGCTTCGGGATGGCGTCGGTGCGGTTCATCTGCGGCACGCAGACCCAGCACACCCGGCTCGAGCGTCGGCTCTCCGAGTTCCTCGGCACCGAGGAGACGATCCTCTACAGCTCGTGCTTCGACGCCAACGGCGGTGTCTTCGAGGTGCTCTTCGGGGCCGAGGACGCCATCGTCTCCGACGAGCTCAACCACGCCTCGATCATCGACGGCATCCGGCTGAGCAAGGCGGCCCGCTTCCGGTACCGCAACGCCGACATGGCGGACCTGCGGGGGCAGCTCGAGGCGGCCCGGGCAGGGGGTGCCCGGCGCGTGTGCGTCGTCACCGACGGGGTGTTCTCGATGGACGGCTCGTTCGCCCCGCTCGACGAGATCTGCGACCTCGCCGACGAGTTCGGGGCGATGGTGCTCGTCGACGACTCGCACGCCGTGGGCTTCGTCGGCGCGGGCGGACGGGGGACGCCCGAGCTGTTCGGCGTCGTCGACCGGGTCGACATCCTCACCGGCACCCTCGGCAAGGCGCTCGGGGGCGCGTCGGGCGGGTACGTCTCGAGCCACCGCGAGGTCGTGGACCTGCTGCGCCAGCGCTCGCGCCCCTACCTGTTCTCGAACTCGGTGGCCCCCGCCGTCGTCGCCGGCTCGCTCACGGCTCTCGACCTCGTCTCCGGGTCGAGCGAGGCGCGCGAGAGCCTGCAGGCCAACTCCGCGCTGTTCCGCGAGCTCATGACCGAGGCCGGGTTCGAGCTGCTGCCCGGCTCGCACCCGATCACCCCGGTCATGTTCCCGGGGGAGGACGGCGCCCGGCAGGCCGCGGCCATCGCGGACCACATGCTCGGCAACGGGGTCTACGTCATCGCGTTCAGCTTCCCCGTCGTGCCGCGGGGCAGGGCGCGGATCCGGGTGCAGCTGTCGGCCGCCCACTCCGCCGACGACGTGCGCACCTGTGTGGCGGCGTTCGTCGCGGCGCGCGAGGCGGTGGGCTGAAAGCACCGGCGTCGGGTCCGGAGAGGCCGGCCTCCCCCGGAGGAACTGCGGCATCCGGCCCGACCTCGTGCGGTTCCCGGTCGACCGCAGGCCGTTCCAGCCTCCCGGACGCCCGTCGGCGCGCCGGACTTCTCCGATCCGTACGTGGGCGCGGACGTTTTGTGCACCCGGGCACCCGGCTTCGTTGCGTCCGACGTGGCGGTCTGCTGAGGGGCAGGGGCCGGGTGGTCCGTAGAGATCGACACTGCTGCACGCTGGCTCAGCAGTGTCGATAGGCCCGCGCACACACCCCGCGACCCGGCATCCGCCTCAGTCGCGCAGCCGCGACCTCGAGAGGGCGACCCGCTCCGGGGTGTGCAGGCGCACCATCGTGCGGGTCGTGCCCGCCGGGATCCGCGAGGGCGTCGCGAGGGAGACGAGGAGCGCGGTGACGAGGGCGAGCGGTGTCGCCCACATCGCCGGGTTCGCGAGCAGTGCGGCCGGCCAGCCGGTGAGGGAGTCGGCCACCATCGTCGTGACGATCGCCCCACCGGCCGACAGCCCCCCGACGACGAGTCCGGCCATCGCCCCCCACGTCGAGAGCCGGCGCCACCACACCCCGAGCATGAGCAGGGGCGCGAACGTCGCCGCCGCGACGGCGAACGCCAGCCCGACCGTCGTCGCCAGTCCGAGCGGTTCGCTGACCCGGCTGATGACGTAGGGCAGCAGGACCGCGAGGATCGCCGCGACCCGGAATCCCCGCACCCCCGGCACGTCACCGCCGGCGAACCGCGAGAGCCGTGGGCGCAGCAGCTCCTGGTCGATGACGCCCGTCACCGACATCGCCAGGCCCGATGCCGTCGACAGGAACGCGGCGAACGCTCCCCCCGCGAGCATCGCCGTGAGCAGCTGACCCGCCAGGCCCTCGACGAGGGTCTCGGGCAGCCGGAGCACGATCGTGTCGGACCCCACGCCCTCGGGCAGCGTCGGGTAGGCGACCCGGCCAAGGGCCCCGTAGACCGGCGGGATGAGGTAGAAGACGCCGAGGAGGGCGAGCACGGTGACGGTCGTGCGCCGGGCGCCCGTGCCGTCGGGGTTGGTGTAGTAGCGGACGAGGACGTGCGGCAGGCCCATCGTGCCGAGGCACAGGGCGAGCACCGTGGATGCCGTGCGGTACACCGGGTGGTCGTCGGGGCCGGTCGGGGCGAGCGGGATGTGCCACGACGGGTCGACCTCGGGGCGCGGCGCCCCCGAGCGGAACCACAGGGCGAGCAGCACGAACGCGGGCACGGCCAGCGCCGTGAGCTTGATCCAGTACTGGACGGCCTGGACGAACGTGATCGACCGCATCCCGCCCGCACCGACGGCGAGCGCGATGACGACCATGACGACGAAGCCCCCGACCCACGCGGGGGCCCCGGTCACGAGGGTCAGGGTCAGGCTCGCCCCCTGGAACTGGGGGATGAGGTAGAGCCACCCGATGCCGATGACGAGGGCCGACGACACGAGCCGGATCGCGCGCGACCCCAACCGGGCCTCCGCGAAGTCGGGCAGCGTGTAGGCGCCGGACCGACGCATCGGCGCCGCGACGACGACGAGGAGCACGAGGTAGCCCAGGGTGTATCCGACGGGCAGCCAGAGCATGTCGACGCCGCGGTCGTAGACGAGTCCCGCGACCCCGAGGAAGCTCGCCGCCGAGAGGTACTCCCCGCCGATCGCCGACGCGTTGAGCCGGGGCGACACGGTGCGGCCCGCGACGTAGAAGTCGCTCGTGCGCCGGGACAGCCGCAGCCCGAGGCCGCCGACGACGAGGGTGGTGAGGCAGACGAGGACGACCGCGACGAGGGAGAGGGGGTTGCTCACGAGGACTCGACGACCTCGGCGAAGTCCTGCTCGATCCGTTCGGCCTGACGGGTGTACCAGCGGGCGAGGAACCAGGCCGCGGGGTAGACGAGCACCCCGAGCGCCAGCCACGGGAACGGCAGGCCGGCGATGGTGAGGGTGCGCGTGGCCGGGACGAGGGTGAGGACGACGGGCAGGGCGGCGAGGCCGACGGCGGTGAGCGCGAGGACGGCCGCCGAGAGCCGCAGCTGCGCGCGCATGAGGCCGGCGAGGTAGACGTCGCCGAGGCCGGTCTGCTCGTCGAGGTCGCGGGCGACGGGGCGGGCCCGCATGGGAGCCGCTCCACGACGCGAGCTCGTGACCCGGACCCGTTGCGGCGGACCGTCGCCCGGCGTGGCCATGCTCAGCCGCGCCGCTCGCCGATCGGCCGGCGCAGCAACGTGTCGCGCAGCTCCTTGGTGTGGCGGCGGCTGACCTGCAGCTCGACGGTGCCCACGAGCACCGAGCAGCGGCCGTGGTCCATGTGGACCTCGCTGACGTGGGGCAGCGCGACGAGCGTGCTGCGGTGGATGCGCACGAAGCCGTGGTCGGCCCAGCGCTCCTCGAGCACGCTGAGCGGCACGCGCACGAGGTGCGACCCGGTGTCGGTGTGCAGCCGGGCGTAGTCGCCGTGGGCCTGGGCGTAGCGGATCTGGCTGCGGGTGATGAACCGGGTCACGCCGCCGAGCTCGACGGGGATCGTCTCGTCCTCGACCGGCGCGGGCCCGGCCTCCGCGCCGCCTCCGGCGCCTCCCTGGGCCTTCTCGCTCTGGGCGCTCACGACCCGGCGGATGGCCTCGGCGAGGCGCTCGGCGCGCACCGGCTTCATGACGTAGTCGGTGGCGGCGAGGGCGAACGCGTCGACGGCGTGCTGGTCGTGGGCCGTGACGAAGACGATCTGGGGGCGGACCGAGAACCGGGAGATGACCCGCGCGAGCGCCATGCCGTCCAGGCCCGGCATCGAGATGTCGCTGAAGACGACGTCGACGTCGCGGCCGTCGAGCACCTGCAGCGCCTCGGTGCCGCTCGATGCCGTGATGACCTCGGCGATGCGCTCGTCGCGGCCGAGGAGGTAGCCGAGATCGGACAGCGCCGGCAGCTCGTCGTCGACGACGAGTGCGGTGAGCCCCACGACGTTGGTGGACATGGCCCCGAGCCTAGGGCCAGCGACTACGCGTCGGCGTGGATGCCGGGCGCGAACTTGGGCACGCGGAAGGTCACCTTCGTTCCCGCCCCCTCGGCCGTCTCGACGACGAGCCCGAACTCGTCACCGTAGACCTGGCGGAGCCGCGCGTCGACGTTGCCGAGCCCGACGGAGTCGCTCGCGTGGGCCCCGTCGAGGATGGTCCGGATCCGGCGGGGGTCGGCCCCGACGCCGTCGTCCTCGATGGAGATCTCCGCGTCGGAGCCGCGGTCGGTGGCGGTGATCTCGAGGTGCCCGACCCCCTCCTTCCCGGCGAGCCCGTGGCGCACGGCGTTCTCGACGAGCGGCTGCACGGCGAGGTAGGGCACGGTGACGGGCAGCACCTCGGGGGCGATGAGCAGCGAGATCTCGAGCCGGTCGCCGAAGCGCGCCTGCTCGAGGACGAGGTAGCGCTCGACGTTGCGCAGCTCCTCGGCGAGGGTCGTGAACGGGCCGCCGGAGCGCAGGGCGTAGCGGGTGAAGTCGGCGAAGTCGATGAGCAGCTCGCGGGCGCGGTCGGGGTCGGTGCGCACGAACGACGCGATCGCCGCGAGGCTGTTGTAGATGAAGTGCGGGCTGATCTGCGCGCGCAGGGCCCGCAGCTCGGCCTCCATGACCCGGGTGCGCGTGCGCGCGAGCTCGGCGAGCGCGAGCTGGCTCGAGACCCAGGCCGCGACCTCCTCGGTGGCCCGGGCCAGGCCGGGCGAGGGGTGCTCGGTCCAGGCGGTGAGCGTGCCGACGACGAGGTCGTCCATGACGAGCGGGGCCGTGACCGCGCTGCGGATCGGGCAGTTCGGGTCCGAGCAGGTGACGTCGGACGCGCCGTGGACGACCGTGCGGCCGGTGCGCCGGGTCTCGTCGCCGAGGCCGAGGGCCAGGCCGGCGTGGTGCTCGCCGGTGCCGGTCCACGACAGCACGCTGCCCGGGTCGGACAGGCTCAGGGCGTGCGCACCGAGGATCGACAGCAGGTGGCGCCCCGCCTTCTCGGCAGCCTCCGGGGTGAGGCCGTCGCCGAGGTGCTGCGAGGCGAGGGAGGCCGTGTGCAGGGTGGCGTACGTGGCCCGGTCGACCTCGGAGAGGAACCCGCGGCGGCGGTTGCGGCGCAACAGCCAGACGGCGAGCCAGACGAGGAGCCCCGTGCCGATGACGAGGACGGCCGTCGGCCAGTGGATTCCCGTCATGGGGCCCACCCTAGGCTCGGGTCCGGACCACAGGACGAGAACGGAGGCGCGCATGGCTGAGCTCGACGAGGTGCTGGGGCTGACCTGGGTCGACGGGCCCGCGACGCGGCAGGGCGGCGTCGCGACCGGGCGCGGCCACCTCGGGGAGGACTGGCTCATCGGCCGGGCCGTCAACGGCGGGGTGCTCATGGCGCTGGGGCTGGGGGCGGTCGCCGAGGGCCTCACGGCATCCGGTCACACCGCCCCGCTGTCGTGGGGCGCCCACTTCCTGTCCGCGGCGCAGGCGGGTCCGGTCGAGGTGTCGGTTGAGGTGCTGCGCACCGGCCGCAGCGTGTCGACCGCCCAGGCCCGGGTCGTGCAGTCCTCGGATGCCGGCCCCGTCGAGCGGGTGCGGCTCGTCGGCTCGTTCGGCGACGTCGCCCGCACGACGACGGTGCACCGGGCCCCCGCCCCGCCGTCGCTGCCGGACCCGGGGGAGTGCCTTCCGGCCACCCGTGACGCGTCGCCCGCGGCCGCCCCGATCACGATGCTCGACCGCCTCGACGTGCGGGTCGACCCGTCGACGGCGGGCTTCGCCGTGGGGCGGCCGACCCGGCGCGGGGTCATCCGGGCGTGGCTGCGGATGCGCGACGGACGCGAACCGGACGTCGCGATGCTCCCCTACGCCGTCGACGCCCTCATGCCGGTCTCCTTCGACCTCGGCGTGCCCGGCTGGGCCCCGACGCTCGAGCTGACCGGGCAGGTGCTCGGCGACCCGGCGCCGGGCTGGCTGCTCGTCGAGCTGTCGACCGACACCGTCGTCGGCGACCTGCTCGTCGAGGACGCGCTCGTCTGGGACTCCACCGGGCGGCTCGTCGCGCGCTCGAGGCAGCTCGCCGGCATCCGGATGCCGTCCGCCTAGGCTGGTCGCGTGCCCGCCGAGAGCCCCGCAGTCGACGCCGTGACGCGCCTCGCCGAGCTTCCCGGCATCCCGGAGCAGGTCGAGGCGGCGCGCGAGGCGTGCACCCGGCTGCGGTGGCACCAGGCGTTGCGCCGCCGGATCCCGGAGGCGGCCGCCGAGTCGCGGGTGCGCGGGGCGTTCGCCAGCGCCGAGCTCGAGGGCGCGTCGGTGCCGGTCGACGTCCTGCGCGACGTCGTGCGCGGCGCCGCGACGTGGTCGGCCGAGCCGGACCCCGTCGAGCGCACGGTGCGCGGTGTCGTCGCGGCGACGGCGGAGACCGAGCACGTCGTGCCCGTCGTGCTCACGGCGCCGCTCCAGGCGCTCGCCCGCCTGCACACGGCGGCGGCGCGCGACCTCGTCGACGACCCTGCCGCGCTCGGACGGCCCCGGCTGGCGGGTGAGGACTGCCGCGAGCTCACCGACCTCGGCGCCGCGCCCGACCCGGCCGTGGTTTCGGCCCGGCTGCGCGCGGTCACCGAGGTGCTGCTCGCGACGCCCAGGCTGCCGGTGGTCGTCGCCGCGGCCCTCGTCCATGCCGAGCTGGCCACGGTCCGACCCTTCGTGCGGGGCAACGCCGTCGTCGCGCGGGCGCTGGACCGCGCCGTCGTCCAGGCGGGCGGGCTCGACCCGACCGGGGTCGCGGTGACCGAGGCGGGACACGGCGCCGGGGGCGGGGCCGCCTACCTCGGGGCTCTCGTGGCCTACGGCCGCGGTGACGTCGCGGGGGTGGGGCTGTGGGTCTCCCACTGCTGCACCGCGGTCCGTGCTGCCGCCGCCGCGGGCGAGGAGGTGGCGGATGCGGTGCTCGCCGGCCGACTCGGGTGACGTGCGACGCGCCGGGTGACGACGCGACTCGCCGACCGGCCTTGTCGGGACGGCGCGTCGAGGAGTACAAACGGAGGTGACGGGAGCCCTCGGGTGACCGTCACCCAAGAACTACCGCGGGATGAACGGGTACCCACGCGCGGGCAGTCCACTGATGGACCGATCGTGATGGGCTGGACCCAGCACGACGACGGCATGGAGCACGCCTGGTCGCCCCGGAGGACCGCGGTGGGACGACGCCTCCTCCCGGTGATCCGGGTGGAGGCGCCGTCGTGGAGGGGCGCCGACCGGCGGTCACCGCGGTGGTCAAAGAATCAACCGCCTCATCGAAACCTTCGGATTCCGTCGTCCTGAGGTGGTCCTGAGAACGTTCTCGGCATGTCGGGGTCGGGACTTGCGCCGAGACCCGGCCATGACGCAGGATTGACCCACTCGCTCCCCTTCGGGGTTGAGCGAACGGCGGACCGGCTTCTCCCCCCCGGAGCTCGGCTCGCCGACGGCCCCGGTTGTCCCCCCGACCGGGGCCGTCCCATGTCCGCAGCCAGGTGCCCCGCGCCGCTCCGCAGTCCGCTCGGCAGCTAGGACCTGTTACGTAAGTCGTCTGAGCCAGTGGTCGATGCTGGCGACGTGGACGGTGGCG